>NZ_JAQYWZ010000814.1:0-207686 GCF_036290945.1 Streptomyces sp. BE303 | reverse complement strand
AGCTGCACGAACTCCTCGGCATGCCCACCGACGAGGCGTCCGTCAACATCACCCGCAGCCGCCTCGGACGCCTCACTCGCCAAGGCTTCCTCACCCAACCCGGACGAGGCCGCTACCAGAAACGGACTTAACGTCCACTGAACAGCGGGACAGGTGAGCCGGAGGAAGTAGCTACAGGTGGGAACCAAGCAGAGGGTTCGGTGGAGGTTCGCGCCGGCGGCGGTGGCGCACAGTCCGATACCACCCACAGCCACATCTGCCAGGACGCCGACCCCGCCGGGCTGATCCGGCTGCCCGGACCGGACGTCGACGAGGCCCCCGAGGTCGTCGGGGCGGACCTGTAGGACCGGGTGGTGTTCGGCAGCGGGGACGACGCGGTGCTGTCCGAGCTTTTCGGCCTCGACACCCCGTACTCGCAGCGCGCGGACGAGGCCCGGGCGCTCCTGGTAGCGCTGGAGATGAAGATTGTGGCCGGCGAGGCCGGTGAGCAGGAGCGGGCGCGCTACCGCCGGTTGAAGTGGGCGCTGACCAGCTCGCCGTCCGCCCGATTCCCCGTGGCCGTGAAACGGACGGCCCCGAGGGGCACCGGATGCGTCCGATGCCCCTCGGGGTGTGGTCGTGCCGGGTGGCCGTCAGCCCGTGAAGGTCACGTCCCAGTGGTTGCCCTCGTTGGCGTAGACGTTGCCCGAGGGGGCGGTGTAGAGGGTGGCGCCGTCGCCGCGTACGCCGCTGTAGGCGAAGTTGCCGGTGATGTGGTTGGTGAGGCAGCTCGCCATCGCGAAGTCCAGCTTGTAGCCGTTGGCGTGGCTGTAGGTGCCGGCGGCGTGGCCGGTCTCGGTGCCTCCGGTGACGGTCAGGCCGCAGCCGCCCACGGCGTGCTTGAGCGCGACGGCGCCGTCCGCCGAGGCGCGGCGCAGGCCGTCGAAGGAGGTGCAGTTGCTGCTGTTGCGGTTGGAGCAGTTGCCCGAGGAGGACCAGGTGATGCCCGCGGAGGAGAGCAGCGAGGCGGCCTGGGACTGGCTGAGCAGGTCGCCGCTGCCGCCGCCGGTGCCGCCGCCCCCGCCGGAGAGCAGGGCGGACCAGGTGGCGGGGCCGACGATGCCGTCCACCGGGCTCAGGTTCGCGGACTGCTGGAAGCCGCGCACCGAGGAGTCGGTGCCGGCTCCGAAGGCGCCGTCCACGGCGAGGTTGGCGCCGCGGGCGTTCAGCTGGACCTGGAGCGCCTTGACGGCGTCGCCGGTGTCGCCCTGGCGGACGGTGACGATCAGCTTCGGCCAGGTGGCGCCGCCGACGATGCCGTCCACCGGATTCAGGCCGTTGGCGCTCTGGAAGCTCCTGACCTTGGCCTCGGTCGCGGGGCCGAACGCGCCGTCGGCGCCGGTCGCGTAACCGCGGGCGTTCAGCAGGTACTGGACGGTGGACACCTTGGCGCCCTGGTCACCGCTGCGGACGACGGGCCAGCTCGCGGCGTGGGCGGCGGGGACGGACAGCACCGCCGCCAGGAGGGCGGCGAAGACCGCGGCCACTGCGGCCGGGAAGCGCTTCACGGAAGTTCCTCACTTCTGCTGAGGGGGACGAGGGGGAGAGGAGGAGCCGTCGGCGGACGGCCCCGGGAACCGGCCGGGCTACCAGGTCGGCAGGTTCTCCCAGCAGGTGGTGCCCCAGGCGTGCTCGTTGTGGACGATCACCTCCAGCAGCTGGGAGCCGGTCTGGACGCCGACGATCCCGTCCACGTCGAGGTGCTTGGCCTGCTGGAACTGGCGCACGGCGGTCTCGGTCCGGGCGCCCCAGATGCCGTCGGTCTGGAGGCCGGAGTGCAGGGAGGCGTTCAGCGCGAGCTGCACGCACTTGACGCCGGTCCCCCGGTCGCCGTAGGCGATCTCGCCGACCGAGGGCCGCGCGCCGGCCGTGCCTGCCAGGACGGTGACCGAGAGGGCGGCGGTGGCCGTCACGACGGCGGCGCGCTTGATGACCGGGAACATGGGCATGGCGGGGCTCCTGGGAGTCGTGGGTGAGGGCGGCCGCAACGACCGCCGGCTGCCGACACTAGGAAGCCCCGAGGACGTCCCGCGATCGTTTCGCGTCCCTGGGACGCCCTCCCTCACGGGCGCGCCGGCCGGGGACGGAGGCGGAGCCGCCGCGCCTGGTCGGGCGCGCTGCGCGCCGGCCCCGTACCGCGGGCGGCGACGGCGTCCCACGACGCCGGTCCGAGGCCCGCGGCGTCCCAACCTGTGCCGTGCCGGTGTCCCAAACCGCAGCTCAGGGCGGTGGCATACGTCGTACCCGTCCCAGATCCCGGCAGATCGTGGATCCCCGGCCCCGGGATGTCACACAGTGGATCAAGCCGTAGCACGTGACCCGGGGTGGGTCGTGCTGCGGGAGGGCGCACCGCGGGGGGCGGGGGCCCGGCCGCCGGGAGACCGGTACGGCCGTGGGGACCGGCCGGTGGGAGTGCGGCCCGGCACCCGGCCCCGTCGCGCGTCCTCGATCGCACCGGAACGACCTGGGGGGTACAAACGATGGACCACGTTCTTCTGTCCGGCGGCACGCCGAAGGGCCCTGCCGACCGGCTCTCCGAGGAGCTGCAGTCACTGAAGTCCTCGTCCGGCCTGACCTACGCCCGGATCAGTGAGCGCACCCACTACGCGAAGTCCTCGTGGGAGCGGTGGGTGAACGGCAAGCAGTTCCCGCCGCGTGACGCCGTCGAGCGGATCGCCGCCGTCTGCCAGGCCGACGAACGGCGCCTGCTGGAGCTGTGGACCCTGGCGGAGGCCTGCCGCACAGCGGCCGCCGCACCGGCTGCCGCACGGGGCGCCACCGGGGGCTCCGGGGCGCCCGGCGAGGGGGACGCCGCCTCGCAGGACCGCCGGCAGATGGCCCTGTGGTCGCTGACCGTGCTGGCACTGGCCCTGACGGCGGGTCTGGCGCGGTCCGTCGCCCAGGGGCGGGAGCTGCGGCGCGGCGCCCTTCCCGGCGGCGGCGTGTAGGGACGACGCGGGCAGGGCCCCACCCCGCCCGGGGTGGGGCCCTGCCCGCGTGCGGCTCAGTACCAGTTGTGGGACTGCCAGAAGCTCCACGCCGAGCACGGGTCGCCGTAGCGCGACTTGATGTAGTTCAGGCCCCAGCTGAGCTGGGTGGCCGGGTTGGTCTGCCAGTCGGATCCGGCGGACGCCATCTTGGTGGCGGGCAGGGCCTGCGGTATCCCGTACGCGCCGGACGAGGGGTTGGTCGCGTAGACCTTCCAGCCGCTCTCGTGGGTGTAGATCTGCTCCAGGCAGCCGAACTGCCCGCTCACGCTCCAGCCGAGGGCGGGGAACTTCCACTGCGCGGTGATCCGTACCGTCCGGGCGATCCCCAGCGCGTTCATGGTCGCGGGCCCGGCGATGCCGTCGGCGCCGAGCCCGTGCGCCCGCTGCCAGGCGGCGACGGAGGAGGTCGTCCCCGCGCCGTAGGCCCCGTCGGCGCCGGAGCCGGCCGCGCGCTGGACCTCGGCGACCTTGTTGTGGAGGGCGAGCTCGGTCCTGGGGCCGTACACGCCGTCCTCGTCGAGCCCGTTGTCGCGCTGGAAGCCGCGGACGGCGGCGGTGGTGGCCGGGCCGTAGTCGCCGTCGACGCCGCCGCTCGCCAGGTAGCCGATCCCGACCAGGTTGCGCTGGATCCAGGTGGTCGAGTCGACGGCCTGCGCCTGTGCGGGCAGCAGGGCGAAGGCGACGAGTGCGAGCACGGCCACGGCGAGGCCGCGCAGGGCTGCGATGTGTTTCACGGACATCCCTTCCGGTGCGCCTGTCGGTCGATCAGGCGGTGCCGCTCACTCTCGGCCCGGGCCCCGGCGTCCCACCACGGTCCTTGGCGTCCCGGGGACGTCCCGCGACGGCGGAGGCCGGCCCGGTGCGACGGACGCGGCGCCGCCTGCGGTGACCTGGTCCGCGGGCGGCGCCGGAGCCGTACGGCATCGGGCGTCAGGCGAGCAGCCGGCTCCACGTCCGGGCGTCGACCACGCCGTCGGCGGGCAGCGACGACGCGCTCTGGAAGGTCGCCACCCCGGACTGCGTCCCGGGGCCGAAGGCGCCGTCGACCGCCACCGTGACGCCGTGCGCGACCAACTGGCTCTGCACGGCGGTCACCGCGCTGCCCGAGGCCCCGCGCGCGAGCGGTGCGACCGCCTGGCTCCACGTCTGGTTGCCCGCGACGCCGTCCGCCGAGGCGTGCACCGTGTTCTGGAAGGCCGTGACGGCGCTGCGGGTGGCGGGACCGAACGAGCCGTCCACGGTCAGGGAGGCGCCCCGCTGCACCAGCAGGTACTGCAGGGTCTTCACCCGCTCGCCCGAGGCGCCGCTGCTCAGCACCGGCCACACCGGGCCGGTCGGGTCCCCGCCGATCTGGGCGGCCACGTCGCGGCGCAGCTGCGGGATCAGCGCGTACAGGCGGTCGCCGGGGCACTCGGTGGCGTTGAAGTCGCGGTGCCCGTAGATCTGGTAGGCCCGCAGCCCGTACTGGCGGCAGATGTGGGTGATGAGGGCGACCAGTGCCGCGTACTGCTCGCTGCGGGGGTCGACGGTGCTGTAGGTGCCCTCGTTCTCGATGCCGATCGCCACCGTGTTCTGCCCCGTGCAGTGGGCGGACTCCACGTGCTGGGTGCCGCCGGCCAGCGTGGACAGGCTGTTGTGCCGGCCTTCCGTGATGTACGCGCCGCGGCTGACGGTGAAGTGCTGACCGGTGTCGATCCAGCCCTCGCTGTCCATCTGGTAGGTCTGCATCGACCTGGCGAGCGAGAACGCGGCGGCCTGCGAGTAGTTGGTGACGTTGGCGGTCGCGGTGTGGTGCACGATCACCTTGTCCGGCGCGCCGGGCAGGATGCCGAGCGGGCCGGACGCGGGCCGGGCGCCCCAGACGGCCGTGGAGGCGATCGCCGGGCCGGTGGCGGCGCGTGCCGCCCCGGCGGGGAGCGCGGCGGAGACCAGCGCGCCGGTGCCGAGCGCGAAGGCGCCGGCGAGCACCGAGCGGCGCCCGGGGTGGGAGGGGATCGGGTCGGTGGTCATGTCGAGGGCTACCTGGTCCTTCGGAGGAGGAGGGGGAGGTCCGGGGGTGCGGCGGAGCACCGCTGCCCCCGTGCCTGCTGACGGCACGAGGGCAGCGGTGGGCCGCCCGGATCCTGCGGCGGGTCGTCCGGACGGCGGGTCGTCCGGCGGGTGGGTCGTCCGGGCGGCGGGTCAGCCGCTGGTGGGGATGACCGTGGGGCAGAACTCGATCTGGACCAGGTTGCCCGAGGGCTTGAGGTAGCCGTAGTACAGGGCGTCGCCGGTCTTCGGACCGACGATGCCGTCCGCCCCGAGGCCGCGGTTGTGCTGGAAGTCGGTCAGTGCCGCGTAGGTCGCGTTGCCGTACTGGCCGTCGACCGCGATGGAGTACCCCGCGTTGCGCAGCCCCTGCTGCACGCAGGCGACCCCGTCGCCGCGCTGGCCGGGCTTGACGTACGGGACGCCCCGGTCGGCGTGGGCGACGCCGGCGAGCGCGGTGACGGCGACGGCCGCCGCGCCGAGGGTGACGGCTCCGCGCCGGAACACGTGCTTGATCATGGAAGGTTCCCCCATCTCGGAAGCGGTCACGGGCCACCCCGGCGGGAAACTCCCCCGGGTCTGCGGTCCGTGACTCGGACACGGCCCATGCTCGGCGCCGCGCCACCCGTCCCACCAGGGGTTTCCCGTCCCTGGGACGTCCTGGGCCGGCCGGGGGAGGGCGGGCCGGGGGAGATCGGCCGGGGGAGGGCGGCCGGGGCGTCCGCCCCGTCCCTGGCGGTGACCGTGACGTCGTACCGGCCGTTCCGGTACGCCACCGCGTGGAGGAAGCCGGTGGTGCTGCCTCCTCCGACGTGTCCGCGAGACCGCCGCGGGGGAATGTGCCGGTGGCTCCCGCGTGTTGGCGGTGTCAGGGATCGTACGGACGGGGAGGACGGCATGGTCGGAGCAGTGATGGTCGGAGCGGGGCCGGGGATCGGGCAGGCGGTGGCGCTGCGGTTCGCGCGGGAGGGCCTGCCGGTCGGCCTGGTCGCGCGGAGCGGGGCGACGGCCGAGGCGGTGGCCGGGGCCGTGCGGCGGATCGGCGGCAAGGTCGCGGTGCGCACCGCCGACAGCACGGACGAGCAGGCGCTGCGGGCCGCGCTCGACGGGCTGGCGGAGGAGCTGGGGCAACCGGACGTACTGGTCTACAACGCGGCACTGATCCGGCCGGACGCCGTCGGTGAGTGGTCCGCCCGCGAACAACTGGACGCCTGGGCGGTCAACGTGGTGGGCGCGCTGACCGCCGCCGCGCACGTCGCACCCGGGATGGCGGAGCGCGGGCGGGGCACCGTCCTGGTGACCGGCGGCATGCCCGAGCCGAGGCCGGAGTACGTCAGCCTGTCCCTGGGCAAGGCGGGCGTGCGCACGCTCGTCACGCTGCTGGACCAGACCTACGGCGCGGCGGGTGTGCACGTGGCCAGTGTGACGGTGGCCGGTGCGGTCGCCCCCGGCACCGCCTTCGACCCGGACGACATCGCGGAGCACTACTGGCGGCTGCACACCCAGCCGCGCGCGGGCTGGGAGCAGGAGGTGGTTCACGGGGGCTGACGTCGGGTCGCGAGGTCTTCTGCCGCAGGGCGCCACGCAGGCGCAGCAGTTCGCGGTGGTGGGATCGCGCGACCGTCGCCTGTCGGATCGCCCGCCCCGGATCGCCCGCCCCGGACCGACGGACACGGGCCCGCCCCCCTCGGCGTCGTACCCGGCTCCTGGACTGCGCCACCCCGTCGGCCCGCGCCTGGTCGGGACCTACCGCCACCTCCGGGACCGGGCGCCGGGGCGGGGCGGGCCGTCGGTTCCGGCGGGCACTGCCCGAAAGGGTTGACTGGGCATCAAACTCCTTTCCCTACACCTCTCGTGACCACCGCCGACATGCTTCTGTGAGCATGATCACACCGACCGCTGCTGCCGTGGTCCGACCCTCACCGCATCTATCCGTTCGAAGGGGTTCTGTACCCACGGACGAAGCGGAGAACGGACTGTGCGTGCACAGCGAGGCGGCGGGGTCGAGACGGAGAAGCCCGGACGCCGACGGCGGAAGCCGCCGCCGAGGCGACGCCTACGGTGGGTCGACTACCCGCGCAGGGGGCGGCGCGGAGTCCGGCGCTGGCTGCCCTCCTGGCGGCAACTGCTCCTGGCGGTGGTGCTGGGCGTCCTCGGCCCGACCGGGTGGCTGGCCTGGTTCTACACCGTCACGCAGGTGCCCGTGGACCTCAACGCCTTCGCCACCCAGCAGAACAACGTCTACTACTGGGCGGACGGCACCGAGATGGCCCGCATCGGCGAGACCAACCGGCAGGAGGTGCCGCTCGACGGCGTCCCCGAACCGGTGCGGTGGGCCGTACTCGCCGCCGAGAACGAGACCTTCTACTCGGACCCGGGGATCTCCGCCAAGGGCATCGGCCGCGCGCTCTGGCAGCTGGTCTCCGGCGGCGAGACCCAGGGCGGCTCCACCATCACCCAGCAGTACGTCAAGAACATCTACCTCAACCAGCGCCAGGACTTCTCCCGCAAGCTCAGCGAGGCCGTCATAGCCGTCAAGCTCGACGACCGGATGAGCAAGGACGACATCCTCGCGGGCTACCTCAACAGCAGCTGGTTCGGCCGCGGCAGCTACGGCATCCAGCGCGCCGCCGCGGCCTACTACGGCAAGGACGTCTCCCAGCTCGACGTCAGCGAGGGCGCCTTCCTCGCCGCCCTGCTCAAGGGCGCCGGGCGGTACGACCCGGCACTGGGGGCGGCCAACCACGAACGGGCCGAGGAGCGGTGGGCCTGGACCCTGGACCGGATGGTCGAGACCGGAAAGCTCTCCCGCGCCGACCGTGCCCGGTACACCGTCTTCCCCGAACCCAAGCCGCAGCCGAAGTCCGCCGGCCTCAGCGGTCAGGTCGGCTACCTGGTCGACCTGGCCAAGTCCTACATGGAGAGCCACACCGACATCACCCCCGCCGAGTTCGACCTCGGCGGCCACCAGATCCACACCACCTTCGAGAAGCCCAGGGTCACCGCCCTCGCCGCCGCCGTCCAGGAAGCCACGAAGGACATCGACCCCGGCGCCCGGGACACCGACAAGCTCCTCAAGGTCGGCGCCGCCTCCGTCGCCCCCGACGGGCGGATCGTCGCCCTCTACGGCGGCCCCGACTACCTCAAGCAGGGCTTCAACAACGCCAACACCTCCACAGTGCCGCTCGGTTCGGCCTTCACCCCGCTGGTCTACGCCGCCGGGCTCGACCAGGGCGTGCAACGCGCGCGGGGCGCCACCCGTACCCCGGTCACCCCCGGCACCACCTACAACGGGGACAACGGGGTGAACGTGATGACCCCGGAGGGCCCGTACTGGGGACGCGACGGCAAGATCGCCAAGACCGCCAACGACGGCAAGCGTGACTGGGGCCAGGTCACCCTGCGCGGAGCCGTCGAGCAGTCCGTCAACGGGCCGATCATGCAACTCGGCCTGGACATCGGCCTCGAACGGGTACAGAAGACCGCCGCCGCCCTCGGCCTCCTCCCCAGCGCCATGGGCGAACTCAGCCCCGGCTTCGCGGTCGGCAACTCCACCCCCAGCGCCATCCGCACCGCCGACGCCTACACCGCCTTCGCCGCCGGCGGCAGCCGCACCGACCCGTACTCCGTTCTCCGCATCACCCGCAACGGCGAGCCGCTCACGCTGCGCCTGCCCACCGCCGTCCAGGCGCTGTCACCGGCCGTCGCCGCCGAGGTCGACGCGGCCCTCAAGGGCGCAGTCCGCGGCGGCAGCGCCGGCTGGGCGGCCGAAGCGGGGTCCGATCCGGCAGCGAAGCCCGGCACCACCCCGGACCGCACGGCGGGGTGGGCGGTCGGCTACAGCGGGCAGCTCGCCACGGCGGTCACGGTCTTCCGGGCCGACCTGCGGGACATGAAGCTGCTGTCCCTCGAAGGACTGGGCGGTGCCGCCCCGGACACCCTGGACTCGACGCTGCCCGGCCGGATCTGGAGCACGTACGTGAAGGCGGCGGGCGGGCGGTAGGAGGACCGGGCGGCTGCGGTCCCGCAGCCGCCCGGCGGTCGTCACTTCACCAGCCGCGACCAGTCCGCCGGCTGTCCCGGGTCCAGTCGGCGCAGTTGGTCCAGCACCTGCGGGTCCTGGGCGTCCAGCCAGTCGGCGACCTGGCGGAACGAGGCGCAGCGGACCTCCTCACGCCTGCAGACGCTCTTGATCACGTCCTCGACCGCCTGCATGTAGATGCCGCCGTTCCAGTCCTCGAAGTGGTTGCCGATGAACAGCGGGGCCCGGCTGCCGTTGTAGACCCGCTCGAAGCCGGCCAGGTAGCTCTCCCGGGTCGCCTTCTCCCAGGTGTCGAACTTCTTCGGGTCGCCGTTCGTGGTGTTGCCGGACTGGCCGGCCAGGTAGTTGAAGTCCATCGAGAGGTTCTGGGAGGTCGTGCCGGGGTTCGGCAACAACTGCAGCGGGAAGTTCCAGACGCCTTCCTTCTTCACCGGCCACACCTGGAACTCGCCGGGCGAACTGGCGTCGTAGCGGAAGCCCTTGGCCTTCTCGACGGGCAGCAGGTTCTTCTGGCCCTCCAGGCAGGGGGCGCGGCCGCCCACCAGCTCCTTGGTGTAGTCGAAGGGGAGCGGTGGGAGGTCCTTGTAGCCGGTGTTGGTCCGCCAGTTGGTGACGAAGGATATCGCCTGGTCGAGTTCGGACGTCCACTCCTCGTTGGACCAGTCGCCGCCCCCGCCGGGCTGCGGGCCGCAGAAGTGCCCGTTGAAGTGGGTGCCGATCTCGTTGCCGTCCAGCCAGGCCAGGCGGAGCTGCTCCAGGGTGTCCTTGATGTGGGCGTTGGTGGCGAAGTCGATCGACGCCGCGCCCGCGTCGTGCTTCGGGGGGCGGTAGAGCGTGCGTTTGGACTTGGGAAGGAGGTAGAGGCCGGAGAGGAAGAACGTCATCTGGGCCTTGTTCTCGGCGCCCAGTTTCCGGAAGCGGGAGAAGAGGCGGTCGTCGCCCTCCAGGGCGCCGTCCCAGGAGAAGACCACGAACTGCGGCGGCTTCTCCCCGGGCTTCAGCCGCTCGGGTTCGGGCTGCTTGGGCTGCGGGCCGGTGTCGGAGGTGGAGCCGTCACCGAGCAGCTTGACCTGGCCGTCCCAGGTCGGCGAGGGCGTGGGGGCCGGGGCCGGGGTCTCGGCGGGGGCCGAGGGCGTGGGGCTCTCGGGCAGGCTGCCGGTGGCGGTGGGTCTGCTCCTGGACGTGGGACATCCCGTGCTCAGGACGAGCGCCGACGCGACCCCCGCCGCCAGCACCCAGGTCACACCGCGAGTAGTCCGCACCGTGCCTCCGTCAAATCGCCCGACAGTTCAGTCACTGCACTGATAGGACGTGATGGAAAGTCACAAAGGTTACACGGGTGGCAGATTGGGGGTTCGTTGGAGCGGGTCGTCGGTCGTGAGGAGTGGGCAGGGCTCCGTGCGGTCCGGCGGAAGTTCCCGGAATCCGTCACTGAGCTCGCGTCAACGGAGCCCGGAAGGACGTCCGGGCAGCGTCGTGGGAGGAGTCGTCGAGTGCCTCGCAGTCCGGTGGAGTCGGGGCTCGACAGAGCGGGCGAAGGTGGCTTCCGGGGCGGGTTTTCGCCCCGGAAGCCACCTGGGCCGGTGGCGTGCGGTGCCGGACGGGACCGCGTCACGCGGTCGGTGTCGGGCGGCGCGCCGCCTTCGCGGGGGCGCCGGTCAGGACGGGCGCCCCCGTTTGCGGGCCGGCGGTCAGGCCTTCTTGCTGAGCACGATGTCGAGCTCGGTGACCCGGGCCTCGAACTGTGCGAGCTCCTCGTTGGTCGGAGCGGGACGCGTGGTCATGTCTTTCACCCCCGTTCCCCTGAATCGGCGGCGGCTGTGGACCGGCCGCCGTGCGACGGTGTCGGTCGACCGTCAGGGCTTCTTGGCGAGTGCGATGTCGAGCTCGGTGACCCAAGCCTCGAACTGCGCGAGCTCCTCGTTGGTCGGAGCGGGACGCGTAGCCATGGATTCCACCCCCTTCCTTGATCCATTAGGCGGTGACGCTAACACGTTGCATGTTCACATCAGCAATGTGATGCGCGTCACGGTGGGGGTGGCCGGGGGTGCGGTGATCATCACGCTCGACGGCGTACATGTCATGCGGTTAGAGTCTGGCGAAGATCAATCAGCCGGCGCTGACGGGGATGCCGGGTTGCCGCCGCCGGGACACCGGCCGCGATGGCCCGCGGGCGCCGGGACCGCGGCCGTTCGAGTGCTCGACGCGAGCCCCTCACGACCGGTCCCGCCGTCATGCCCGCTCACGCCATCAGAGGGGGAGTCCGTATGCAGGCAGGGGTGATCGGAGCCGACCTGCGCGCGTTCGCGGCCGTCGACGACGCAGAGGACCCGGTCCCGCTGATCCGTGCGCTGGACGTCGGCAAGTCCTACCCGGGCATGCGCGGCGCCGAGGCCGCCATCATGGCCGCCCTGCGGCTGGACGGCGCCCGGGCGGTGCTGGACGTGGGCTGCGGCCTCGGTTCGGACGCCATCGGGACGGCGGCCGAGGTGGCGCCGGGCACGCGCGTCACGGGGATCGACGTCAGTCGCACCATGGTCGCCGAGGCGGGTCGCCGGGCGGCCGAGGCGGGCGCGGACGTGTCCTTCGTCTGCGGCAGCGCGCTGGACCTCCCCTTCGCCGACGGCGAGTTCGACCGCTGCCGGGCGCAGACGCTGCTGCAGCACGTGCCCGACGCGCCGCGGGCGATCGCCGAGATCGCGCGGGTCCTGCGGCCCGGCGGCCGGGCGGTGGCCTTCGAGTTCGATCTCGGTTCGACCGTCCTCGACCACCCCGATCGGGCGACCACCCGGACGGTCCTCGACTACGTCGCCGATGCCGCCCTGCAGGGCTGGATCGGGCGGCAGCTTCCCCGGTTATACCGGGAGGCGGGCTTCACCGACATCGCGGTCGAGCCGCACCTGGTCTTCAACGACTACGCGTTCTTCCTGTTCACGATGCGCCGGCCGCTGGCCCAGCTCGTGAAGGACCGCGTCCTGACGGCGCGTCAGGTCGTGGCATGGAAGGGACGGTTGGAGCAGATGCACGCGGAGGGTCACTACCTCGGCGGCACCACCGGCTACCTGGTCTCCGCCACCCGGACCTGACGCGCGTCCGCACCGCGGTCGGCCGCAACCGGCCCACCGTCATCGAACAGTTCCACCGCACCGAGGAAGTGTCATTCCGTGCCCACCCAGCAAGACGGCGATCCACCCGTGACGGCCTCCGCGACCGCGGCGGCCACCGAAGGAACGGAAGACGCGGAAGGAACGGAAGGCGCGGCGGCCACCGAGGCCGGGGGAGCCGTCGGCCCCGGATCGTGGATCGCCCGGCTCCGTGCGCGCGACGAGTGGACGTTCTTCGCCGTCCTGCCGCGCGCGCACCGGGGGCTGGCCGTCGCCTGGTGGACGCTGATCGTCCTGCGCGGTGCGCTCCCGGCGCTGTTCGCCGTCACGGTGGGCCTGCTGGTGGACGCCATCGACGACAACACCTCCCCGACCGGCCCGCTCTGTGCCGCCGGCGTCGTGTTCGTGCTCTTCCGGCTGCTGGTGCCCTTCCACTCCCTGGTCGGTACGGCGCTCGGCGAACGGCTCTCCTGCCTGCTGCACGACCTGCTGGTGGAGAGCACCACCGCGCCCGACGGCATCGCCCACCTGGAGTCACGGGAGCTGGCCGACAAGCTGGCCGGCGCCCGCGACTTCGACCAGGGGACCGTCGGACCGCCGATGGCCATCTCGGTCGGCCTGATCGCCGGCGGCCTGGTCGAGGCCGCCGTCGGCATCGGCCAGCTCGTCGTGCTCGCCGCGTACACCTGGTGGGCTCCGCTGCTGGTCGGCGGCGCCTGGACCGCGACGCACTGGCTGCTGCGCGAGAGCAGTTTCTGGGACCGCAACTCCGGCGAGGTGCTGGAGGCGCAGCGGCGCTCCGACTACACGTACAAGCTGGCCGTCGAGGCCGCCGCCGCGAAGGAGCTGCGGATCTTCGGCCTGGGCGGCTGGGTCGTCGACCAGTTCACCGCCAACCGCCGCCGCCTGGTCGAGCTGCGCTGGGAGACGACGCGGCTGAAGCAGCGCCCGCTGCGCTGGACGATCCTGCTGCTGGTCGCCGCCAACGGCCTGGTGCTCTGGTCACTCGCCCGGGACGCCGTCTCCGGCGCGGTCGGGACCGGCGAGGTGGTCGTCTTCGCACAGGCCGTGGTGGGCGCGAGCGCGATCGCCTTCGGCGGTCTGAACTGGGCGTTGCCGCCCGCCGCCGGCTCGGTCGCCGCCGTGCTGGCCCTCGGGCCCGCGATGGCGGAGACCGGCGGGCTCGCCGGCGGGGACCGCGGCGCGAAGGCGGCACCCGGCACGGAGCCGGCCCCGCGCCCGACGACGGAGCCCGGCCCGACGACGGAACACGGTGTGGAAACGGCGGTCGGTGCGGAAACGGCGGTCGGCGTGAAGGCGGCGGTCGGTGCGGAGGTCCGCTTCCGGGGCGTCGGCTTCCACTACCCGACCGACTCCCGGCCGGTGCTCTCCGGGCTCGACCTCACTGTCGAGGCCGGCCGCTCGCTCGCGATCGTCGGCCTCAACGGCGCGGGCAAGACCACCCTGGTCAAGCTGCTCTGCGGCCTCTACGAGCCGACCCACGGCACCATCGAGGTGGACGGCACCGGGCTGCACCGGCTCGACCTCACCGCCTGGCGCCGCCGGGTCACCGCCGTCTTCCAGGACTTCAACCGCTACGAGCTGCCGCTGCGCGCCAACGTCGCGCCGCTCGGCGCCCCCGACGAGGTGGTCGGGGCCGCGCTGGCCGACGCCGGAGCCGCCGACCTCGCCGCCCTCGACACGGTGCTCGCCGCCGGCTACGAGGGCGGCCGGGACCTCTCCGGCGGCCAGTGGCAGCGCGTCGCCGTGGCCCGCGCCCTGTGCGCCGTCCGCCAGGGCGCCGAGGTCGTCGTCCTCGACGAGCCCACCGCGCAGCTCGACGTCCGGGGCGAGGCCGAGATCTTCGACCGCATCCTGAAGGCCACCGAGGGCTGCACCACCGTCCTCATCTCCCACCGCTTCTCGACCGTCCGGCACGCCGACCGGATCTGCGTCCTGGAGGACGGCCGGGTGGCCGAGCTCGGCACCCACGACGAGCTGATGGCCGCCCGAGGGCGCTACCGGGAGATGTTCGACCTGCAGGCGTCCCGTTTCGACTCCGAGGAGGAATCCGATGGCATCGTCCTCTGACGGGCTGCCCTCGTCCGCCAGGTCGCTGGTGCGTTCGCTGAGCCTCGGCTACCGGGCGAGCCCGCTGCTGATCGTGGTGGCCTGCGCGACCGCGATCGCCGCGGCTGCGCCGGACGCGCTGTTCGCCGTCGGCCTCGCCGCGCTCATCCACGCGGTGATCGACCAGGACGGCGGCGGCATCACGGCCGCCGCGCTGTTCCTGGGAGCCCTCGCCACCGGCGGGTGGCTGCTGGGCATCGTCAGCGACCGGGCCAACCGCCGCTTCGCCGACCGCGCGGCGGTGTTCGTCGAGTCGCACGTCGCCCGGCTGCAGTCGACCGTCTCCACGCTGGAGCACCACGAGCGGGCCGAGCACGCCGACCGCATCTCGGTGCTGCGCAACCACGCCGGCGCGCTGAGCTACCTCTACCAGGAGCTGTTCGGGACGGTCGGCGCCGTCATCCGCCTGGTCATCACGCTGGCCCTGCTCATGTCGGTCGACCCCTGGTACGGGCTGCTCGGCGCTGCGGCCGTCCCGGGCGTGCTGGTCTCCGGCTGGCGGTCGGGCATCGACAAGAAGGTCGAGGAGGCCGGCGCCCACCACGAGCGGCGGGCCCGCCACCTCTTCACCCTGGCGACGTCGGCCGCCGCGGGCAAGGAGATCCGGGTGGCCGGGGTGCAGCGCTGGCTGTACGAGGCCCGGCGGGACGCCTGGCACCGCCGCTACGAGCCGCTGGCCCGCACCCGCTGGGTCTCCACGCTCTGGCAGGCGGCGGCCCAGTCCGTCTTCGTCGGGTCCTTCGTGCTCGTCGTGGTGCTCGCCGCCCGGGACTCCGGCGCGGGTGCGGCCGACACGCTGCTGCTCCTCACCGCCGGTAGCCGGCTGGCCCAGTACGTCGGGCAGACCGTCAGCCACGTGCAGTTCTACCGGACCATCTGGCTCGACGTGTCACGCCGGCTCACCTGGCTGGAGGACCTCGCCGCCGCCGAGACGGTGGGCGCCGACCAGCGCGTGCCCGCCCGGCTGCGCGACGGCATCCGCCTGGAGAACGTCTCGTTCCGCTACCCCGGGGGCGAGCGGTCCGTCCTGGAGGACGTGACCCTGCACCTGCCGGCCGGCAGGGTGATCGCGGTGGTCGGCGAGAACGGCGCCGGCAAGACGACCCTGGTCAAGCTGCTCTGCCGGTTCTACGCCCCGACCTCGGGCACGATCGCGGTGGACGGCGCCGACCTCGGCAGGATCGCCCCCGCCGAGTGGCGCGCGCGGATCAGCGGCGCCTTCCAGGACTTCTTCAAGTTCGAGTACCCGGTGCAGCAGGCCGTCGGCGTCGGCGACCTCGCGCGGGTCGACGACCCGGCCGCCGTGCGGGGCGGCGTCGCCCGGGCCGGCGCCGAGGAACTGGTCGCGGGCCTGCCCGACGGCCTCGCCACGCAGCTCGGCCCGTCCTGGGAGAACGGTGTCGACCTCTCGCACGGTCAGTGGCAGAAGGTCGCGCTCGCCCGGGGCTTCATGCGGGACGACCCGCTGTTGCTGGTCCTCGACGAGCCGACGTCCGCGCTCGACGCCGAGGTGGAGCACGCGCTGTTCGAGCGCTACGCCGAGGCCGCCCGCAGCGCCGCCGACGACGAGTCCGGCCGGATCACCGTCCTGGTCTCGCACCGCTTCTCCACCGTCCGGATGGCCGACCTCATCGTGGTCGTCGACGGCTCCCGCGTCGTCGAGTACGGCTCGCACGCGGAGCTGATGGCGCGCGGCGGCCAGTACAGCGAGCTGTACGAGATCCAGGCCTCCTCCTACCGCGAGGGCGCGCGCGCCGTCCCGGCGGAGGCGCGCTGATGGCCCCGCCCGCCCGCAGGCCGCGGCCGGTTCCCGACGGTGCGACCCTGCGTGCGGTCGTGGACCGGATCGCGCGGGTGCCCGACCGGTTCCGCTCGTTCACGTCCACCGCGGCCGACGCCGCCCGGCACTTCGGCATCGACGAGGGGCTGCTCACCGCGCTCACCGACGAGGGCCTTCCCTGCGGTGGGGCAGGTGGGGCAAGTGGGGCAGGTGGGGCAGGAGTGTCGGGTGGTTCCGACGGTTCCGGGGGCGTCCGGTACGACCAGCTGGACCTGGCCAACGCCTCGCTCTCGCTGACGCTGCCCTCCGCCCGGTTCATGGCCATGCGGGGCTGGTCGGCGGCCCTGCGCACGGCGGCGGGCGCGCACGGAGCGGCCACCTACGCGGTGGACGTGCTGCCGGCCTGCCCGTCAGGCGCGGGCGAGCACGGCTGCCGTTCCCTGGCCTCGGCCGAACTGCGCGCGCAGCCGGGGTTCACCGGCCCGGCGGGCGGCCCGTTCACGCTCACCCGGCAGGTGCGGGCGCAGCCGGCGCAGGTCCACCCCGAGCTGGCCGAACTCACCGGCCTGGTCGCGGACGTGCACTTCCACTACCTCCCGGCCGGGCTCCGGAACGACGTGGGCTTCCTGCGGGACGCCCGGCTCGGCGACTGCGGTCTCGTGGCCACGCACCTCGCCGGGGAGGCGTCGCGGCTGGGGCTGACGGCGCGCCGCTCGTTCGGCCTCTTCCTGTCGGCGCCGTACTCGATCGCGCACTCCTGGCTGGACGTGCGGCTGGACGGCCGCTGGGTCTCCTTCGACCCGCACCTGCTGAAGCTGCTCACCGGGTGGGGCCTCCTCCCGGCCGCGGAGTGGCCGGCGCACCGTTCGATCGGCGAGGGCGCCTGGCGGCTGGCGGACCACGAGTTCGTGCTCGCCACCCACGACGGGGCGGAGACGCCGCTCTCCTTCCCCACCCGGGTCCTGGCCGGATCGATCTGACCGACCCGACGGGAAGGCCGGGCCCGAGGCCGGTCGGGCCCGAGGCCGGGCCCGGCCGATACCCGGCCGATCGGGCCGACCACCCGGACTCCCGCCCCCGACCGGGGCTCCCCGAACATGCCCCGGCTCCGGCCGTTTCGAGACGAAAGGACCGCCATGTCGCCCGATTCAGGGACCACCGGCCTGCCGGAAGCAGGCGGCCGGGTGCCGTCGTTCGAGGCCGTGCACTCCTATGTCCGCGAGGTGGTGGCGGAGGCCGCCGGGGTCGGGGCCGCCGACCTGCACGGCCCGGACGCCCTGCGGGATCTCCGCCTCGACTCGCTGACCCGGATGAACATCACCGTCCGGTTCGACCAGGACCTCGGCGACATCCCGCCGACCCTGACGTTCGAGTACCCGACGGTGGCGGACATCGCGGAGCACCTGCGCCGGACCCGCGGACCCGAGCTGTGCGCCCTGCTGGGCCAGGAGCACACCGAGTCCTCCGACACCGAGTGCTCCGACACCGAGTCCGCCGCCGTCGGGGAGCGCGCCGCCGGGCCGGTCGCGGTCCGGGCCCCGGCGCCGGCCCCGGTGGCGTCCGTCGTCGCCGCCGACTCCGACATCGCGGTGATCGCGGTGACCGGGCGCTACCCCGGCGCCCCGGACGTCGAGACCCTCTGGCGCAACCTGCGGGACGGCGTGCGCAGCATCACCGAAGTCCCCGCGGACCGCTGGGACTGGCGGACCCACTTCGACCCGCGCCGGGGCCGGCCCGACCGCTCGTACGGCCGCTGGGGCGGATTCATCGACGGCGTGGCCGAGTTCGACGCCGAGCTCTTCCACGTGCTGCCCCTGGACGCGGTCCACACCGACCCGCAGGAGCGGCTCTTCCTCCAGACCTGCTGGCACCTGTTCGAGCAGGCCGGGATGCTCGGCCCCACCACGCACGAGCCGTCCACTGGGGTGTTCGTCGGGACGATGAACCACACCTACGGGAAGATCGGTGCCACCGGCTGGCCGTCGGGCCGGCTCACCGGGGCCAACTCGGCGCCGTGGTCCGTCGCCAACCGGGTCTCCTACTTCTTCGACCTCAACGGTCCGAGTTTCGCGGTCGACTCGGCCTGCTCGTCCTCGCTCACCGCGATCCACCTGGCCTGCGAGAGCCTGCGCCGGGGCGAGTGCCGTACCGCCGTCGCGGGCGGCGTCAACCTCCTCCTGCACCCCGCGCACCTCGTCGGGCTCTCCGGTTCGGGCATGCTCTCCTCCGACGAGGCGTGCAAGGTCTTCGACGAGGCCGCGGACGGCTTCGTGCCCGGCGAGGGCGTCGGCGCCGTCCTGCTGAAGCCGCTGGCGGCGGCGGTCGCCGACGGCGACCACGTCTGGGGCGTCATCAAGGGCAGCGCACTCAACACCGCCGGCCGGACGTCCGGCTACACCGTGCCCGATCCCGCCCGGCAGTCCGACCTCGTCGGCCTGGCGGCCGCCCGGGCCGGCGTGGAGCCGCACACCCTGTCGTACGTCGAGGCGCACGGCACCGGCACCGCCCTCGGCGACCCGCTGGAGATCGCCGGACTCGCCCGCGCCCTGGCACCCGGGCGCGACGCCGGTGAGCCGTGCGCGGTCGGCTCGGTCAAGGCGAACATCGGACACCTGGAGGGCGCGGCCGGAGTCGCGGGCCTCACCAAGGTGCTGCTGCAGCTCAAGTACGGCCGGATCGCGCCGTGCGTCTCGCTGGACCGGGTCAACCCCGGGATCGACGCGCCGGTGATCCGCTTCCCCCGGGCGGAGGAGGAGTGGCGCACCCCGCCGGGCGTCCCGCGCCGCGCGGGGGTGAGCGGCTTCGGTGCGGGCGGCGCCAACGCGCACCTGATCGTCGAGGAGTACCTGCCCGGACGCGCGGCCGGTCGGGACGCGGCCGGTCGGGGCGCAGTGGACCGGTCCGCGGACGGCGGGCGGCCGGGGGAGGAGCACGTGGTGCTGCTCTCCGCCCGGACCGGGGGGCAGCTGGGCGCCCTCGCCGCCGCCCTCGCCCGTACCCTGGCCGACCCGGCGGACGGCACCGGCCGGTCGCCGGACCTGGCGCACCTCGCGAGCAGCAGCCAGCTCGGGCGCAGGGAACTGGGCGAGCGCCTCGCTGTCACCGCCCGGAGCGCCGCGGACCTGCGGGCGGCGCTGGAGGCGTTCGTCGCCGGTCGCCCCGCCGAGGGTCTGCGGACCGGGACCGCCCGCGCGGACGGCTCGCGCGGGGGTCTGCTGGACGACGAGGACGGGCGGGCCTACGTCGAGGCCCTGACGGCGAAGCGGCGACTGGACCGGCTCGCGGCGCTCTGGACGGAGGGCGTGCCGATCGACTGGAGCCGTCTCTGGCCGCTCCCGCGCCCGGCGCGGGTCGGGCTGCCGCCCTACCCGTTCGAGCGGAGGCGCTTCTGGGTGGACGCCGCACCGGCGGTCGGCGGTGGTCGGGACGTGCCGGGCGACAGCACGGACGCCCCGGCCCCGGTCTCGGCCCCGGCGCAGGCCCAGGCCCCGGTGGAGGGCATCGGCGAGGCCGTCGACCGTGACCTCCGCCAGGAGTCCTGCGGCTTCCTCCTGGTCGAGCCGGACGCGGTCGACACCGACGCCGACCTGATGGACCTCGGCTTCGACTCCATCTCGCTGCTGCAACTCGCCGGCCAGGTGGGCGGCATCTACGGCATCGAGCTGGACCCGTTCGTGGTGTTCGCCCACCCGACCCTCGCGGCCCTGCGCGAGCACCTGCTCGGGGAGCACGCCGACGCCGTCGCGGCCCGTCACCGCGACCCCGTCGTGCCGCCGAGCGCACCGTCGATCCGACCGGCCGACGCGCCGGCCGACAGCAGAGTGGAGAACTGATGGACCAGCAGGCGGACGTCCGGCCGGAGTCCGGGACGGCGGTCGAGGAGGTGGTCGAGCGGATCCTCCGCGTTCCGGACGGCTACCGGGGTTTCACCACCCCGCAGGCCGCGCTCCAGAAGGTCTACGGCGTCCCGGGGGAGCTGTTGGAGCTCCTCCTCGACGCGGGCCTGCCGCACCGCGGCAGCGGTGACGAGAGACGGTTCGACGTGTTCGACCTGGAGAACGTCACCGTCGAACTGGAGCTCAACAGCCCCAGCTGGATGCTGATGAGGACCCTCGGCCGGGCCTTCGACGGCGGACTCGGCCGCAGCCGCAACGAGTACCGCTTCCGCACCACCGGCCGCTGTCCCGAACCGGGCCACTCCGGCGCGTGCGACTTCGCGCCGGGCAGCATGCTCGACGCCGCCACCGGCTCCGGCGAGGTGACCTGGGACGGTCCCGCCTCGTTCGTCCGGCAGATCACGCTGCCGGACGAGGAGTACTGGTTCGACGACTCCGTGCTCCCGCTGTTCGCGTCGGTCGACCGGCTGTTCTTCCACCTGCTCCCGCACGCCCTGTCGACCGACGTCGGCTTCGCCCGGGAGACCGGCCTGGCCGACTGCCGCCTCGCCGGCCACGTCCTGCTGGACGAGGCGGGCGGCACCGGCGTGCGGGTCCGCGGGGCCAGCGGCCTGATCATGTCCGCGCCCTTCCCCCTCCAGCACATGTGGGTCGAGGTCGAGGTGGACGGGCGCTGGACGGCCGCCGACCCGTTCTTCCTGCGCACGCTCGCCCGGTGGCGCATCGTCGACTCCCGGGCGTGGCCGGCGCACCGCTCCCCGCGCCGGATCTACTGGGCGGTCGAGGGCGCACCGGCCCCGCAGGACATCGCGATGATCACCCACCGGGGCGAGCGCGCGTCGAGCTCCAGCCGGATGGTCGACTGGCAGGACTGAGCGGCACCGGTCCGGACGGACGGGCGGCGGGTCGGGCTGACACCCCGAACCGCCGCCGCCGTCCGGTCGGTGGGCACGGGCCCGTCGTGCCGCCGATCAGACGGTCAGGTCGGTCAGGCCGGTCAGACCGGTTCGCCGAGGCACCGTGCGGAGAAGACCTCGTCGATCAGCATCGCCGGGGTCCCTCCCGTCACCACCCGGTACCGCCGGGCGCCGCCCCCCTGGGCCGCGGGCGCCGTCGAGGAGACGATCTCGCGGAACGACTCCACCCGGTGCCGGCGCAGCAGCCGCCCGATCGGTTCGTCCCCGCCCAGCAGGTCCGCCCGCAGCGGCGCGGGCAGCGCCTCCACCACCATGAGCGTCCGGGCCCTCACGTGCACCAGCCCCGACCGGGCGCCGACCAGCTCGGTGGTGCGCGACAGCAGCGTCAGCCCGACCGGCACCGCCAGCAGGCGTGCGGCCTCCTCGTCCGCCGGCTCCGGCGCGTGGGCCAGCCCGGCGGTCACGATGCGCTCTCCCACGACCTGCTCGACCAGGGGCGTGACCGTGCCGTCGCACGCGAGGATCAGCCGGCCGACCAGGCCGAGCCGTCCCGGCTCCGGCGCAGAGGCGTGCGGGGCGGCGTGCGGCGAGGCGTGCGGAGATGCGTGCGGGGATGCTCGCGGGGAGGCGTGCGGGTCGGCCACGGAGGCGGAGGGGTTCACGGGGCGACCTCACGGCGGATCGGCTTTCCGGTGGCCGAGCGGGGGATCGACCGGACCTCGGTGATCCGCCGGGGCACCTGGTGGGGCGCCAACCGCTCGCGGCACCACGGCACCAGGTCGGGCGCCGGGGCGCGCAGGACGACCTCGGCCACCGGCACCTGTCCGTGCGCGCGGTCCGGGGCGGCCGACACCTGGACGTCGGCCACCGCCGGGTGCCCGGCCAGGACCCGTTCGATCTCGGCGGGGGCGACCTTCTTGCCCGCCACGTTGATCAGGCTTCCGATGCGGCCGGCCAGCCGGAGGGCGCCGTCCGGGGCCGGCGGGAGGGCGAGGTCGCCGGTGCGGTAGCGGCCCCGCCCGTCGACATCGAGTGGGACCAGGCCCGCCGGGCCGATCCGGCCGAAGGCCAACGAGCTTGTTGCCAGCAGGAGTTCGCCCCGACCCTGGTCGTCGTCGTCAGGCGGTACGACCTCGGCCGCCACCCCCGGCAGCGGCGCACCGATCCAGCCCTCGGCCTCGCCGCCGGAGACCGGGGCGAGCGTGACCGCGCCCGCCTCCGAGGAGCCGTAGCAGTTGTGCAAGCGGAAGGTGAACCGTTCGGCGACGGCGGCGGCCACTCCCGGTCCCAGGGGCGCGCCCGCCGACACCGCGACCTCCAGGCCGGGGGGCGTGGCCGTGTCGTCGGACGCGGCGGCGGCCTGCGCCAGCAGCGCGTAGTGGAAGGGCAGGGCGACGAGCGTCCGCGCGCCGTGGTCCCGCACCGCCGCCAGCAGCCGCGAGGGGACCGACCTGACGGGGCAGAACCGGACGGGGGCGCCCAGCACCAGCGGCGCGACAAGCCCGTAGTTGAACCCGTACGCGTGGAAGAGCGGCGCCGCCACCGCCACGGGGGCGTCCGGCCCGTAGCCGAGGAAGCAGCCGACCCGGCGCGCGTCCGCCAGTACGGCGGCGGCCGTGCGGACGATCCCGGTCGGTGCGCCGGTGGAGCCGGAGGTCAGGAAGACGTGGGCGCCCGCCGGCACACCGTCCGGCAGGTCCGAGCGGCCCTCCCCGGTGAGGAGCAGCGGGGGTTCCCCGGACAGGACGGTGCCGCCGTCGGGGCCGGCCTCGGTGTCCCGGGCGACCGGGCCTGCGACGCTGCCGGGAGTCGCGGCGTCCCGGTGCACCAGCGGCACCCCGGCCAGGTCGCAGCCCAGCACCAGGGCGGCCGTCGCCGCCGGGTCCGACAGCTGCGCCACCACGCCCTCCCCGGGGACGTCCCGGCGGGCGAGGGCGGCGGCGACCCGTTCGGCGGCGGCCAGCAGCTCGCGGTAGGTCCACGCCCGGCCGTTCGCGACCAGGGCGGTGGCGTCGGGCGGTGCGCCGTTGTCGCGAACCGCGTGGACGATGCTGGTCATGACCGGGCCTCTCGGAGTGCTGCGGGGAGATCGTTCAGTGCGGCGATCCGGCCGGGACCGGGCGGGCCCAGGACGAAGGTCGCGGCGACCCCGGCCGCCGCCCCCTGCCGGGCGTCGGCGGGGCTGTCGCCGACGTACACCGCTTCCTCGGGTGCCAGGCCGAGCCGCCGCAGGGCGAGCAGCAGGCCGTCCGCGGCCGGTTTGGGGCGGGCCGCGTCCTCCCGGGCCACGGTCAGGTCGAGCGCAAGGCCGCACGCGTCGAGCAGCAGCCGGGCGTGAGCGCGGGAGCGGCCCGTGCAGATCCCCAGCACCAGCCCCTCCGCGCGCAGCAGGCCGACCAGCTCCCGCGCGCCGGGCATCGGCGGTACGGGCGACGCGGCGCCCGCCAACTCCTCCCGCAGCGCGAGGTCGTACGCCCGGGCGGCCCCGGCCAGCAGCTCCGCGGGCACCAGCGCCGCGAGCGTCTCCAGGTCCGTCGGCCGCTGGGCGGCGGCGAGCCGCGCGCCGCTCGGTCGGTCGGGCCCGACCGCGGCCACGCCCCGCCGCAGGCAGCGCAGGTGCAGGGACCAGGAGTCGGCCAGTGTCCCGTCGAGGTCGAAGACCACCCCGCGTACGCGCCGTGCCGGGGCCGCGCCGGTGGGGGCCGGCGGGGCGGGCGGCGCGGTGGGGCCGGTCACTGGGCCTCCGCCAGGCCGGCGACGGCGGCGCCGGGCGTGAGCTCGGCGACGGCGAGGGCGGCGTTGACCAGGCCGGCCGCGAGAGCGGCGCCGGAGGCCATGCCGAGGCGCATCTCCAGGCGGAGGAGCGGGGGCTGGCCGAGCGCCTCCAGGACGTGCCGGTGCGAGGGCTCGGTGGATTCGTGGGCGGCGATCAGGTACCCCGCCACCGCCGGGCAGAGGCGGACGGCGAGCAGGGCCGCGACCGCCGTGATGGCGCCGTCGACGAGGACGACCTGCCGGCGGGCCGCCGCCGCGAGGACGATGCCGGTGTTGCCGGCGATCTCGTAGCCGCCGAGCGCGGCGAGCACCGTGAGCGGGTCGTCCGGCAGGTGGGCGGTCCGGTCGAGCGCCAGGCCGACGAGGGCGGCCTTCTGCCGGACGGTGTCCTGCGGGACGCCCGAGCCGAGGCCGGTCAGTTCGGTGGCGGTCCGGCCGAGCAGCCGGGCGGCGAGGGCGGTGGCGGCGGTGGTGTTCCCCACGCCGATCTCACCGATCGCGACCAGGCCCGCTCCGCCGAGACGTTCCTCGGCGAAGCGGGCTCCGGCCGCGACCGCGCGGACGGCCAGATCCGCGGTCATGGCGTCCCGGACGGAGATGTCGGCCGTGCCGGGAGCGATCTTGTAACGCTGGTCGCCGACCGGGTCGACCAGGCCGAAGTCGGCCGTCTCCACGCGGGCGGGAAGGCGGTCGGCCAGGATGTTGACGGGCGCCTGCCCGCTGTCGATGAGGCGCAGCACCCGGCCGGTGACGCCGGGTCGGAAGCGCGAGGTGCCGTGTGCGGCCACGCCGTGGTCACCGGCCAGCACGCTGACGACGGTGTCCAGCGGGCCGGGCGAGGCCGTACGGCGGATGCCGGCGACCCGCTGGACGAGGGTGTCGAGCCGGCCCAGGCTGCCGGACGGGCGGGCGAGGGCGAGCTGGCGGACCTGCGCGAGCCGGGCGCTGTGGCGGTCGGGGGCGGTGACGGAGGCGCAGAGGGCGTCGATCCGCTCGCGGTCGGCCCCGGCGGAGGCCCCGCGCCCGGCCCCGGTGGCGGCGAAGGCCCCGGCCGTCGGCCCGCCGTCAGCCATCGGCCCGCCGTTCCGCCAGCTCGCGTCCGAGGTCGGAGACCCGCCGGGCGAAGCGCCGGTTGGTGAAGTGCTCGTCGACGCGGGCGCGGGCCGCGGCGCCGCGCCGGGCGGCCTCTTCCGGGTCCGCGAAGGCCCGGCCCAGGGCGTCGGCGAGGACCGCAGGGTCGAGGACCCGGGCGCCCGAGGGGCCTTCGACCGGGACGGGGTAGCCGAACTCCGGGCCGGGCACGAGCTCGCGCAGCGAGTCCACGGCGGTGGCGACGACCGGGCGGCCGAACGCCATCATCTCCGCGCAGACGTAGCAGAACGACTCCCAGAGGCTGGGCACCACGGCGACGTCGGCGACGGACATCCAGCCGAGCGCCTCCTGCCGGGGGACGTCGCCGAGGAACGTCACCCGGTCCGTGAGGCCCAGCCGTCCGGCGAGTTCGCGCAGCGGCTGCTCCTCCGGGCCGACACCGACCAGCGCGAGGTGCGGCCGGACGGCGGTGCCGTCCGGCCGCCGGACCGCGCCGAGCAGGTCGAGCGCGGTGAGCAGCTGGGCGAAGCCCTTGACCGGGACGAGCCGGCCGCAGGCGACCAGCAGCGGCTCGGCGCCGATGGCCAGGGCGTCGCGCCGCCGCCGCCACTGCGGGTCCTCTTCGACCGCCCGGATCTCGTCGGGGTCGACACCGAGGTGGATCACCGAGTGCGGTGCGGTGTTCTCCGGGTAGTAGCCCGTCACCGCGTCGGACAGCGCCCGGCTGATGAAGACGGTGTGGTCGCTGCCGAGGACGGACTTGCGTTCCAGCTCCACCAGGTGCGCCCGGTCGGCGGTGACCCCGCTGGTGACACGGTGCTTGTCCCGGTCGTACGGGGTGATGGCACGGAAGTCCTGGAGCAGGACGTTGACCAGCGGCACGCCGTGCCTGCGGGCGAACATCGCCGCCTCCGGGTAGCAGAACAGGTCGGGCAGGGCGACCAGTTCGGGAGCCCCGTCCTCCTCGGCGAGCCGCTGCGCGGCGGTGTGGAAGCGCCGGTGGACGCGCAGGCTGTCGTCGGCGAGCCCGCTGCCGGAGTTGTAGACCGCGTCGGTGCCGACGCGGTGGACGCTCACGCCGTCGACCTGCTCGCGCAGGTCGTCGACGGCGCCGGGGCGGGAGGTGACGACGGAGACCTGCCAGCCCTCCGTGACCAGGCCGACGGCGAGGTTGCGGGCGACGGTGCTGGTGCCGCCGACGGTGGTCGGCGGGTACTCCCGGGAGAAGACGACTGCCCGTCGTGCGCTGCTCACTGCTGCTCGCCTGCCTGTCCGTCGGTCTGCTGGTGGGTGTCGGAGGAGTCGCGCAGGAAGTCCTCGACCTGGGCCGCGGTCTCCTCGGCGGGTGGGGTGCCCGCGCGGACGGCCCGGTGCCAGGCGACGACGGCGGCGGCCGAGGCCCCGAGGTCGTAGCGGTGGCGCCAGCCGAGCAGCTCGGCGGCCTTGCGGCCGTCCAGGCGCAGGAGTTCGTCCTCCGTGAAGCGGGTCCCGGGGTCGGCGGACAGCTCGGCGGGCCGGCCGCCGGTGGCCACCCAGGCCGCGTCGAGGGCGCGGGCGAGGTCGAGGACGGTCGCACCGTCGCCGGGCGGCGCGAAGTTGAGGACCTCGCCGGTGGCGACCGTGCCGTCGGCCAGCCGGTCGGCGAGCAGGAGCAGCCCGCGGACGACGTCCAGCACGTGCTGCCAGGGGCGGACGGCACCGGGGCGGCGCAGCCGTACCGGGCGGCCCGCGTCGAGCGCGGCCAGCAGGTCGGGCACCAGGCGGTCGACGGCGAAGTCGCCGCCGCCGATGATGTTCCCGAAGCGGACGGAGGCGCCCCGGGTGGGTGCGCCGGTGTCGCGCAGCAGCGTCGCGTACGCCTCGAAGACCAGCTCCGCGCCGGCCTTGGAGACGCTGTACGGGCAGCCGCCGCCGAGTTCGTCGATCTCCCGGTAGGGCCACGGCCAGTTCCGGTTGCGGTAGCACTTGTCCGAGGTGACGTGGACGAGCACCCCGGGCGCGCACCGGCGGACGGCCTCCAGCACGTTGAGGGAGCCGGTGATGTTCGTGCCGAGGGTGGTGTGCGGGTCGGCGAGGCCGACGCTCACGAGCGGCTGGGCCGCCAGGTGGAACACCACGTCGAACGGCCGCGCGGCCATGGTGCGGTGCACGGCGTCGAGGTCGCGGACGTCGCCGACGACGGTGCGTGCGCCGAGCCCGGCGAGGCCGGTGCTGCGGGCCCTCGTCCGCTCGTCGGCGTCGGCCGCGAAGCCGGTGACGTCGGCGCCGAGCCGGAGCAGGGCGGTGGTGAGCCACGAGCCGACGAAGCCGCTGTGGCCGGTGACGAGGACCTGCCGGCCGCGCCAGTGCGGCGCGGTCCGGTTCAGGCCCGGACCGGGGTCGGCCATGGGAGTCCCTCCTCCTGCGCCAGCGCCTCGGCGTCGACGAAGTCCTTGTAGGTATCGAACGGCAGCCACCGCCCGTCGTGCACCACCGCGTCGACCTCGCCGGCCTCGGCCAGCATCGGCAACACGTCCTCCTCCAGGCCGAGTTCGGGCGAGAGGGTGGTGAGCAGGCGGGGCGAGCAGGCGAAGTAGCCGGCCGAGATCAGCGCGGGCTGCAGCGGCTTCTCGACGAACGCGGTGACCGACATGCCGGCGCCGACCACGATCTCGCCGTACCGGGAGCGCACCCGGGTGGCGGTCATGGTGACGGCGCTGCCGCTCTCCCGGTGGTGCGCGAGGAGCCGGTGCAGGTCGAAGTCGGAGAGCACGTCGCCGTAGCCGAGCAGGAACGTGCCGGGCCGCAGCAGCGGGGCCGCCGCCAGCAGGCGGACGGACTTCTCGGCGGACGGGCCGTTGTCGACGAGGGTGATCCGGGTGCCGCCGGCGGAGAAGCGGACCAGGCCGGGGCCGGTCTCGACGTCCGCCGGGGAGACCGGGAACGCGTCGAGCAGCAGCCGCTCCATCGCCCGCGCGCCGTAGCCGGTGCACAGCACGAAGTCGTCCAGGCCGAACGAGCGGTAGTAGTCGAGCACGTGGAGGATCAGCGCCCGGCCGTCCGGGAGCGGGCGCAGCGGCTTGGCGAGGTCGTCGCCGTCGCTGCGCTGGCGCAGGCCGAGGCCGCCGCAGAGCAGGACGACGGTGGGGCGCCCGGTCACGTGCCGTCCGCCTTGCGGACGACCAGGCCGTGCAGGACCAGCACGTCCAGCTCGGTGGTGAGGAAGCAGCGCACCGCGTCCTCGGGCGACTCCACGATGGGCTCCTCGTTGTCGTTGAAGGACGTGTTGAGCAGCACCGGCACCCCGGTGATCCGGTCGAAGGCGGTGATCAGCGCGCACAGTTCGGGGTTGAGCGCGGGCGTCGCGGTCTGCAGCCGCGCCGAGCCGTCGACGTGCGTGACCGAGGGGATGTCCGCCCGCCGGTCCTCCCGCACCTGCGGGACGAGCAGCATGTAGTGGGCGGGGACGGCGGTGTCGAAGTACTCGGTCTGCCGGTCCTCCAGGACCACCGGGGCGAACGGCCGGAACGCCTCCCGGTGCTTGACCTTGGCGTTGATGCGGTCCTTCATGCCGGGGTCGCGCGGGTCGGCGAGGATGCTGCGGTTGCCCAGCGCGCGCGGCCCGATCTCGGAGCGGCCCTGGAACCAGCCGACGACGGCGCCGTCCGCCAGTTCGCGGGCCACCGTCGCGTACAGGTCGTCGGGGCGCTCCACCCGCAGCCGCCCGCCCTGGGCGGCGACGGCCGCCTCGATCTCGGCCTCGGTGTGCAGCCGGCCCAGGTAGGGGGAGAACAGCTCGGGGGAGGGGGCCCACGGGTGCCCGCCGAGCACGTGGTGCCCGTACAGGGCCGCGCCGATCGCGGTGCCGCCGTCGCCCGCGGCCGGCACGATGTGCAGCCGCTCGAACGGGGTGTCCCGCAGGATCAGGTAGTTGGCGACGCTGTTGAGGGCGACCCCGCCGGCCAGGCAGAGGTCCGTGGCGCCGGTCTCCCGGTGCAGCCAGCGGGCGAGTTCGACGACGATCCGCTCGGTGTTGGCCTGCACGGCGTACGCGAAGTCCGCGCGGACCGCGTCCGCGGCCTCCTCGTCGGCGGCCTTCGCCAGCTCGCCGGCGACGAGGGCGCGCACCGCGTCCTGCTGGGCCAGCGACTGGCGGAAGGTCCCGTCGTGCAGGTCGTACAGCGCGGCGAGCGCCTCGACGTGGCGCGGGGTGCCGTACGGGGCGAGGCCCATGGTCTTGCCGGGCGCGCCCATGCCGCCGACGGTGCGGAAGCCGATCTCCTTGGACACGGCCTCGTACATCCAGCCGATGGAGTTCTCGTACGTGTCGTCGAGCCGGTGCTCGGCGGTCGCGACCCGGCCGGTCAGGCTGCGTACGGGGGTGAGTCCGTCGGCGTCGCCCCGGTAGAAGGTGACGGTCTCGCCGTGCTGCTCGCCGTCGCGCTCGACGGTGGAGCCGCGGCCGTCCATCACCAGGACCGCCGCCTCCTGGAAGGGCGAGGTGTAGAAGGTGCTGGCGGCGTGGGAGAGGTGGTGGCCGATCCATTCGATCCGGTCGCGGTGGCGCAGCGTGTAGACCGGGTTGACGAAGTCGTTGGCGACGATCAGGTCCACGTCCTGCGGACCGAGGCCGCCCTCGGCGAGGACGTAGTCGCCGGCCCGGCACTGCTGCAGGCGCGGTCCGAGGCCGAACGCGATCTTCTTCCGGACGAGGCGTTCCTCCTCGACGGCGGAGACGACGCGACCGTCCTCGACCAGGCAGGCGCCGAAGTCGTGGTGGGACCCTCCGAGTCCGAGTATTCGCACGGGGGTTGTTCTCCTTCTTGCTTGTCGGGCCCGGATGGCTCGGCGGAGGTTCGTCGGACGGCCGGCGGACGGCCGGCGGACGCGTGCCCGCCGGACGTCGGCCGCTCGTCAGACCCGCAGCAGCGTGCAGGCCCAGTGCATGCCGTTCCCGGTGCTGGTGAGGGCGACGATCCCGCCCCGCGGGAGCTCGCCGGCCTCCAGCTTCTTGCCGAGCGCGAGCAGTTGGTCGGCGCAGCCGAAGTGGCCGTGGTCGAGGGCGATGGCCGCGTTGGTGTTCTCCAGCGGCACGCCGTAGTCGCGCGCCGCCTCCGCCAGGCCGTCCGCGGTGCCGTTCATGTGCAGGACGTGCCGGACCTCCTCCACCGGGACGGGCACCCGGCGGCAGGCGGCCTCCAGGACGGCCAGGCCGTTGGTCCTCGTCCGCCGCATGAAGCGGATCTTCGCCCGCAGGTCGTGGCCGAGGAACTCCTCCATCAGCGTCACCGGGTTGCCGACGGCGCCGGGGTCCGGGGATTCGGCGGTGACCGGCCGGGCCGCACCGCCGCCGGGCAGGTACGCGACGTCGGCGAACGTCCCGTCGGTGATGATCTCGGTCGCCAGCCAGCGGCACCGCTCCTCGTCGCGCCGCAGCACTGCCGCCACCGCGCCGTCCGAGGTGATCGCCGTGCTGGACTCCATCCGGTTCCAGTACGCCTCGCAGACCCGGTTGACGGTGATCAGCAGGGCGGTCCGGTAACCGGGGTGGGTGGCGAACTTGCCCGCGGCGGCGTCGAATCCGCTGACGCCGCTGCTGCACGCCTGGTTGACCAGCAGGGCCTCCGCGCGGCGGGTGCCCAGTTTGGCCTGGGTCGCCGCGGCCGGGTCCCAGTAGAGGTACTCGGGGATGTCCGCCATCGCCAGCACCACCAGGTCGACCTCGTCCGCCGCGATCCCGGCGCGGTCGAGCGCCCGTCGGCCCGCCTGCGCGGCCAGGTCGGTCAGCCCGACGCCGTCCGGCGCGCGGTGGAACCGGCGGTAGCCCCAGTCCTCCACCCGCTTGAGGTCGCGGGTGTAGCGGGGTGCCTGCTCGGCGACGTCGCAGGGTTCACCGAGCGCGTAGTCGACGGCGCTGATCCCGTAGGTCACGGCGCCGCGTCCAGCCGGCCCATGCTGCGCAGGACGTACGCCCGCCGGGACTTCGACAGGAAGTAGTCGCCGGAGCGGACCGGCGGGTGGTGCGGCGGGTCGTCGGGCGTGGTGCAGGTGGGGATGCAGGCGATCTCGGTCTCCGGGTCCGCCTGGTAGAAGAAGGCGATGGAGATCCGGTCGAGGTGCTCCTGCTCCTTCGGCGGGTTGACCACCCGGTGCACGGTGCTCGCCCAGCGGTCGTTGGTCCACCGGGTCATCAGCCGGCCGAGGTTGACGACGAAGGAGCCGGGCAGCGGCGGTACGTCCAGCCACCGGCCCTCCTGGTCGCGCACCTGGAGGCCGCCGGGCGCCTCGTCCTGGTAGAGGACGGTGAGACTGCCGAAGTCGGTGTGCGGGCTGTTGCGCAGCTTGTCGTGGGCGACGCCGGTGCGGGGCGGGTAGTAGTTGACCATCATCGGGGTCATGTGCCGCTCGAACTTGTCGTCGAACCAGGTCTCGGGAAGGCCCAGCCCGAGGGCGAACAGCCGCATCAGCTCCGCCGACAGGACGGTGGCGGCGCGGTAGTACTCCAGGAACGCGTCCCGGAAGCCCGGCTGGTCGGGCCAGCGGTTGGGGCTGTCCAGCCCGGGGAAGCGGTTCCCGGTCCGCTCGCCGAGCAGGCTCCCGCCGAACAGGTGCAGCCGGTCGTTGGCGCCGTAGCCGTGCTGGAGCGGGTCGTCGGGGTCGTTGGCGGCGCCGTCGCGCACCTCGGCGGGCCCGCGGAAGAACGCGCCGGCCGCCTCGTACAGCGCGGTGACGGTCGCTTCGGGCACCCCGTGGCCGACCACGACGAGGAAGCCGCTGGTCTCGCACGCCTTGCGGACGGCCTCGGCCACGCCGGCCCGGCGTCGCGCGTCCGGCGGCGCGTCGAGCCCCAGGTCGATGACGGGCACGTAGCCGTGCAGCAGGGTGGTGCCGTCGCCGCCCTCGCCGGGCGCGGACTGCGCGGCGGGCGCGTCCGGCGCGACGGGTGCGACGGGTGCGACGGGTGCGTTCGGTGCCGGTGCCGGTGCCGGTGGTGCGGTCGGTGCCGGTGGTGTGGTCGGTGTGGTCGGTGTGCCGGGCATCGGGCCTCCCCCTCCTAGCGATGGTGACTTCCGGTGACGGGTCACCAGGTGACGTGCAGCGACCGCAGACCGTAGATGAGCATCTCCGCCAGGAACGGCGGCTCGGCCTGCGGTTCGGCGAGCCGCAGACCGGGCAGGCGGCGCAGCAGGGCGGCCACGGCCAGCTCGGTCTGGGTCTGGGCGAGCGCGCTCCCGAGGCAGCGGTGGATGCCGTGCCCGAAGGCCAGCTGGCTGCGCACCGTACGGGTCAGGTCGAAGCGGTCGGGCTCCTCGAACACGGCGGGGTCCCGGTTGGCGGTGGCCAGGTGGACCACCACGCCGTCCCCGGCGCGGACCGTGCGCCCGCCGAGTTCGGTGTCGCGCAGGGCGACCCGGGCGACGCCGTGCTGCACGAGGGTCCAGTAGCGCAGCGCCTCGGCGACCGCGTGTCCGGCCCGGCGTTCCGGGTCCGCCCGGACCAGCTCGGCCTGGCGGGGGTCGCCGAGCAGCGACAGCATGGTCAGCGAGAACAGCCCGGCGGTGGTCTCCAGGCCCGCGACGACGATCAGGTTGGCCAGGTTGACCAGCTCGGTCATGGTCAGGTCGCCGTCGTCGAGGCTCCGCGCGAGACGGCTGAACAGGTCGTCGTCGGAGCCGGTCCGCTTGGCGGTGAAGAGCCGCTCCAGGTACTGGTTCATCCTCCCGGCCGCCAGGACGCGCTGCACCGCCGTGGCGTCGTGCGTCTGCAGGTCCCGGGTGCAGTCCAGGAAGAAGTCCCGGTCGGCGAGCGGGGTGCCCAGCATCTGCGAGGCGCTGAGGGCGGGCAGCGGGACGGCGAGCGAGGTGACGAGGTCCTGCGGGCCGCCGGCCGCGACCATCCGGTCGATCAGCTCGTCGGCGGAGGCGGTCAGGGCGGGGCGCATCGCCCTGACCCGGGAGCCGCTGAACTCCGCCGCGACCAGCTGCCGCAGCCGGGTGTGCTGCGGCGGGTCCATGGACAGGAAGTGGCCGGGGATCGGCCGCTTGGAGGAGAGCGGGAAGGCCGGGTAGCCGGGCAGGGTGGAGTCCGAGCTGAAGCCCCGGTGGTCGGCGAGGACGGCGCGGGCCGTCCGGAAGTCGGTCACCAGCCAGGCCTCGCCGCCGTAGCTGAGCGGCACCCGCCGGACCGGCTCGCCCTCGGCGGTGCGGTACGCGGCCGGCGGGTCGCGGGGGTCGCTGCGCGGTACGGGGAAGGACCAGCCGACGGCGGTGGCGGCGTCGATCGTGTCGGCGGTCACGGGCGGCCCGCCGCCGGGGCGAGCAGCCACTCGGCGGCCCGGTCGAGACCGGTGCGCAGGGCCGCGGCCAGCGACTCCACGTCCTCGTCCCGGTACACCAGGGCCGGGGCCAGCTGGATCCGGCTCGGGCCGGCCGACACCAGCGCGCCGGCCTGCCGGATCTCGTCGACGACCCGGCCGAGGACCGACTCGGACAGGTCGGCGCCGTCGGCACTCAGCCGCAGGGCCCGGAAGCAGCCGAGGCCGTTGTCGTCGGCGACCAGCGGGTGCGCGGTCAGTTCGGCGAGGAGGCCGTCGAGCTTCGCGGAGACCCGGCCGGCCCGGCCGACCGCGTCGAGGCGTGCCATCTCGTCGATGGTCGCCAGCATCGCGGCGCAGGTCGGGGGAGCCCCGGCCTGCGTCTCGGCGTGGGTGAGGGCGGAGTCGGCCCGGTCGAAGACGTCGCAGATCGCGTGCGAGACGACGACCGCGGCGGCGGCGCAGGTGCCGTTGGTGAGGCCCTTGGAGGCGAGCAGGACGTCGGGCGGCTCGGGCCAGTTCTGCGAGGCGAAGTAGGAGCCGGTGCGGCCGAACCCGGTGGCGACCTCGTCGGCCACCAGCAGGAAGCCGTACTCGCGGCGCAGCCGGGCGAGGGCGGCGAGCATGGTGTCGGGCAGCGGGAGCGCGCCGGTGCCGAGGACCGGCTCGACCACGACGGCGGCGATGCTGTCGCCCTCCGTGCGAAGCAGCTCCTCCAGCTCGGCCGGGTCCTCGTGGCTGACGTGCCGGATGAGCCGCTGGTCGACGCTGTAGTAGCTCTGGCCGAGCGACATGCCGGTCAGGGCGTGACTGCCGTAGGTGAGGCCGTGGTAGCTGCCCTTGAGGCCGACGACGACCCGGCGGCGGAACTGCCGGTGCAGCGACCAGTACTGGCGCGCCAGCTTCATGGTCAGGTCGTTGGCGGCGCTGCCCGAGGTGGAGTGGAGCACCCGGCCGAAGTGCTCGGGGCCGCAGACGTCGAGCAGGGCCCGGGAGGCGGCGACGGCGGGCTCGTGCCCGGCGCGGAACAGCGAGAAGTACGACGTCTCGATCAACGCGGTCCGGACGGCGTCGGCGATCCGGGGGTTGCCGTAGCCGAGGTTGACGTTCCACAGGCCGCTGGTGGCGCACTGGCGCCACTGCCCGTCGGCGAAGAGCACCCGGGTGCCCTCGGCGCGGACCGCCGTGTGGGACGCCCTCCCGAACGTGCTGGGGCGCTCCAGGAGCTCCCACAGCGGATAGCGCGCAGAATCGGTTCCCACGTTTTCCCCCGGCGTGATGATGTGGTCAGGAAGGTCTTCGCCCGTGGTTGTCGGCCGCAATCCCGCAGGGCCGGGTGGATGGCGCCGGCCGGAGAATTCGCGCATTCACGAGAAGGGTCGGCGCAATGCCTTTGATCATGTACGGTACAAGAGATCAGGGGCTCTGAACAGCCTTTTCCGGGGGCGGGCTCGAAGAATGCGCCGGTACCGCTCCCGGAGCGGGGCGCGGCCCGGCGTCCGGGACCGTGGCGCCCCGTCCGGGAGCCGGGCGGGCCACTCGGCGGCCGAGCTCGGCGAGGTGCTCCAGGCCGTCCAGCACCTCCGCCGCGGGCACCCCGAAGTCGACCAGGCAGGCGAGCTCGTCGACACCGGCCCGCCGGTACTCCTCGACCAGCTCCTCGGCCCGGGCGACCGTCCCGAACAGACCGCACCCCTGGTGCAGGTAGCGCCTCAGGGCGGGCCGGACGACGGCCCGGGTGCGGGCCGGGCTCCACCCGGCGCTCTCCTGGGGGCCGAACAGGGTCATGGCGCTGACCAGGTACTCCTCCAGCGGCCCGCGGGCCCGCGCCTCGACCTCGGCCTGGTCCTCGCCCAGGAGGGTGTGGACCATCAGCACCACCCTGCCCCGCCCCGGGTGCCCGGCGGCGGCGTACTCGTGCCGGTACTCGGCCGTCCGCAGGGCGAGCTCGGCGAGGTCCTGGTTGGCCAGGTGGGTCAGCACACCGACGCCCGTGCGTCCGGCAGCCCGGAAGGTCTCGGGGTTCCCCGCGCTGGTCAGCCACATCGGCAGCGGGCCGTTGACGGGCAGGGGGAAGATCCGCGGGCCCTCGGGCCCGTCGGCGGTGGCGGCCGGCAGCGGCTCGCCGCGCCAGAGCCGGCGCAGCGTGTCGACGGCCTCGACCGCCGCGCGGTCGCGCCCCTCGAACCCCTCGGGGCGCAGGACGAAGTCGGCCGGGTTCCAGCCGGAGGCCAGCGAGAGGCCGGCCCGTCCGCCGGACAGGCCGTCCACCACCGCCCACTCCTCGGCGATGCGCAGCACATGGTGCAGCGGGGCGACGACACTGCCCGCGCGGATCGCGATCCGCGCGGTGCACGCGGCGATGGCGGCGCCGGTGACCGCGGGGTTGGGGTAGAGGCCGCCGAAGCGGTGGAAGTGCCGTTCGGGCGTCCAGACGGCGGCGAAACCGGCGCGGTCCGCGAACCGGGCGCCCTCCAGGAGCAGGCGGTAGCGGTCCGTGACGCCGCCGCGGGGGGCGGTGCCGTCCGGGGCGGCGGTGTTCGGGGCCGCGGTGTCCGGGGCGGCGGCGTCGTCCGCGAAGTAGAAGAGGCCGAGGTCCACCGCTCAGCGCTCCCGCGAGCCGGCCGCCGCCAGCGCGGCGGCGACGATCGAGCTGATCCCGTCGATGCTGCCGAACGACGGGTCACCGAGGGCGTCGTCGCCGAGCTCGAATCGGAACCGCTCCTCGATGTGCTGGATGAGGTGCAGGGTCCCCAGCGAATCCAGGTATCCGGAATCGAAGAGGTCGATCTGCCGGGTGAATTCCGGGTCACCGTCGTCGACCCGCCCCTCGGTCCGGACGAAACGCTCCAGGATTTCCGCGATCGCCGCGGTCCCCGTGATTTCCGTGATGTCCGCGACACCGCCGGCCGAAATGCCGGACATGGTGTTCTCCATGGTCTCCACCCTTCTGCTCAGCTGGAATTCGTGTGCGGCCGGCCCCGCTCGCGAGCCTCCTCGAAGGCCGTGCGCAACCGCCGCCCGATGTCCTCGAACCGGTCCGGCCCCGTGTTGAGGGCCACCCGGAAGTGGCCCTCCTCGTGGAAGAGCTCCGACGGCATGGCGATCAGGCCGTGCGCGGCGAGCAGTTCCACGAACTCCCAGCCGCCCAGCCCGTACGGGCACTCGGCGTACAGGAAGCCGGTGGCCCCGCCGCCGACCACGCGGTAGCCGAGGTCGGTCATCAGCGCGCGCAGCCGCACCTGGTCGGCGCGCAGGTCCCCGCAGTCGGGGTCGAGATCGGCCAGCTCCAGCACGAGCCGCTGCATCAGGGCGGTCGGGGCGCAGTGGCCCATCGAGCGCAGGGCCCGCTCGGCGCGCACCCTCGTCTCCTCCCGCCGGCGCAGGCCCGGCCCGAGGGCGAGGTAGCCGGTGCGCTGCCCCTGGAGGGACCACGCCTTGCCGTACGAGTACACGCTGACCGTGTCCGGGTACACCTGCATCGGGCTGGTGAAGGGTGCCCCGCCCCAGTTCTGGTCGCGGTGCACCTCGTCGCTGATCAGCACGGGCGCGCGGCCGAAACGGGAGGCGGCGGCGCGCAGGGTGTCCGCCAGTCCGGTCAGCTCGTCCGCGTCGTGCAGCACCCCGGTCGGGCAGACCGGCTGACTGATGATCACGCCCGCGGTGTCGGGACCGATCGCCGCGGCGAGCGCCGTCAGGTCCAGCCGCTTGCCGGCGCCCGAGGGCACCGGGCGGGCCCGCAGGCCCAGCCGGTGCGCGTAGAGGAAGTAGTCCATCCAGCACGGCGTGACGACCAGTACCTCCTCCCCGGGTTCGAAGAGGGCGGCCAGGGCGGTGTTCAGCGCGGCGGTCGCGCCCGGGGTCAGCAGGAGGTCGCGGTGACCCAGCCGCAGGCCCAGCCGCCGCGAGAGCGCGGCGGCCGTTCGGCGCCGGGCGAGCGTGCCGCCGCCGAACGGCGTGTACTGGAGCTCGCTCTGCCCGACCGAGGCGGTCAGCGTGCGCAGCAGGTCGAATCCGCGCGGGTCGCGGTGGACCAGGGGATTGGGGTAGGAGAGGTCGACGACACCGCCGCGTGATCCGCGCAGCGTCGCCGCGTGCAGGGCGGCGAACCGCTCCAGCGGAGCGGCGAGCCGGGCCTCCTCGTCGGCGGGCCCCGTGACGCCGACGGGCCCGGCGGGTGCCGTGACGCCGGTGGGCTCGGTGGGTTCGGTCGGCGCGGTGGGTTCGGTGGGCGCCGTGGCGCCGGTCGACGCCGTGGTGTCAGCGGGTCGCACGGGCGGCCTCCTGCGGTGCCTCGGCGGCGGGCCGGGCGCCGTACTCGGCCTTGACCCGGGCACGGTCCGCCTTGCCCGAGGAGGTGCGGGGCAGCGTCGGCAGCACCCGGAGGCGACCGGGCCGCTGGTAGAGCGGCAGGTGTGCGGCGATGTGCTCCTCCAGCAGGTCGAGGGCGAAGCCGGCCGGGTCGGCGGGCACCACGACGGCGACGACGACGGGATCGGCGTCCGTCCCGTCGGCCGGGTCGGCGGACAGGCCGGGGCGGTCCGCGAAGACGACCGCCTCCGTGAGCAGGCCGGAGGCGAGCAGTCCGGCCTCGATCTCGGTCGGATTGACCCGGAAGCCACGGGACTTGAACTGCTCGTCGCGCCGCCCGAGGTAGCTGAGGAACCCCTGCTCGTCGCAGCGGACGTAGTCGCCCGAGTGGACCACCCGCTCCGCGACCGCCCCGCCCGGGGCGAACGGGTACGGCCGGAACACCCGCGCGGTCGCGTCCGGGTCGCGCCAGTAGCCCGCGGCGACGGTCGGCCCCCGGTGGACGAGTTCGCCCACCTGGCCGGGCGCGCAGCGGCGCCCGTGCTCGTCGAGCACCAGGATCTCGGTGTCCGGGATCGCCCGGCCCATCGACCCCGGGCGGCTGTCGACCAGGTCGGGCGGCAGGTAGGTGGAGCGGAACGCCTCGGTGAGCCCGTACATCAGGTAGACCTCGGTGCCGGGGTGGGCGTCCCTGATCCGGGCGACGGTGTCGGCCCGCAGCGCGCCGCCGGTGTTGGTGACGTAGCGCAGTTCGGGCAGGTCGAGGCCGAGGAACGGTGACGGCCGGTTGACCAGCAGCTCCCAGAGCGGCGGAACCCCGGCGAGGCCGGTGATCCGCTCGGCGGCCAGCTCCCGGCAGACCCTGGGTGCGAAGGCCGGGCCGCCGATGACCAGCGTGCCACCGGCCCAGAACGTCGCCAGCACCTGGTTGAGGCCGGCGTCGAAGCTCCACGGCAGGAGGGAGAGGGTGCGGTCCGCCTCCGTGAGGCGCAGGTACGTCGCGACGATCCGGGCCCCCGCGACCAGGTTGGCGTGGGTGACCATGACGCCCTTGGGCCGGCCGGTGGAGCCGGAGGTGTAGATCAGGGCGGCGAGGTCCCCGCTGATCGGCCCTGTGCGGCCCGCCCCCGTGCCGACGGTCCCCGTGCCGACGGTCCCCGCGGCGGTGCCGGGTGTCCTGGCCGGGTCGCCGGTGCCGCCGCGCGGGGCGGCGTCCGCCGCGTCGAGCACGGGCACGCCGAGGTCGCCCACCAGCGGGCGGTGCCGCCGGTCGGTCACCACCACGGCCGCACCGCTGTGCCGGACGATGTGCTCGACCTGCTGCGGCTTCAGCGACTCGTTGACGACCACCGCGACCGCGCCCAGCCGCAGTGCCCCGAAGAACCACCCGAGGCACTGCACCGAGTTGGGCAGGAGGACGGCGACCCGGTCGCCCGGCCCGACCGCGTTCGCGGCCAGGGCGTCGGCGAACCCCTCGGCCAGGGACAGCAGTTCGCGGTAGCTCAGCACGTCGCCGTGCCGGCTCACGGCCGGGTTGGCGCCATGGGTCGCCGCGCGGACCGTGAGCAGGTCCGGCAGGGTGAAGATCTCCATCGTCCGACTCCGGTGACGAGAGCCCTAGCCCTGGGCGACGACGTAGTCGACGATCTTCCCGATGGTGTTGAAGTTGTCCACGCTCAGTTCCTCGTCGGGAATGGAGACGGCGAATTCGCCCTCCAGCCAGACCAGGACCTCCAGAATTCCGAGCGAGTCGAACTCCGGGTAGTCGCGCAGGTCCTTGTCCTCGTTCACGCCGTCCTCGCCGAGGGCGGGGAGGGTCTGGCGAAGACGAAGTACCACGGAATCCGTGATCTCCTGACGTGAGGTCATGGTGATTTCTCCAAACTTCGTCACGACGAAACGGACGTGCAGATTCTCCGGGCGGCCGTGCGGAGGACGGCCACCGGTCGGTGTCCCCCGCACACGGGTGGGGGAGCGCGCTGCCGCCTCGCGGGCCGGATGCCGCGGCGGCGGTGGTGGACCTCGGGGCGCGTGGAAGCAGTCCCTTGGTGAGGCAGCGCCAGTATAAGCATGTCAGGTACACGGCATAGAGCGCTGGCCTGCGGAATGTGACTGGAGTGACAGTCGGTGCGCGCATCGTCGATCCCGGTCCGTACCGAACCGGATGACGTCGGATCAGGCGTGGCGCGGAGACGTGGCGCGGCCCGGAACCCCCTGGGCGCAGCGGCCCGACGGGCTCCGGCCCCCCTGGGCCGGCCCGTCGGCCGCACCCTATCCCAGCCCTCCTGACCTGGGAAGCTGTCCCGCTGTCCGCGCTCTTGCGAAGGTTCCACCCATTGGTCCGATTCGCGGGATTCGGGCTCCCGGAAAGGCCGTTGACGATCTTGCGGTCGGCCGCATAGGCTCCGAGCCGGTTCGGCGCCGAACGCCCCTTCTTGGCGCGGTCGGAGGCCGACCCGAATTGCGATCACGGGGGGTGACGATGATGAGCGGAATTACTGACGCCCGTTCACCGGCGGTGAATTGGGGGGACCGCGGTCCCGTCGTGCGGAGGCGCCCACGGAATGCCGTTCGCGGTGGGGGAAACGCCACCGGAAGTGCCGCGACGACACCGGCCCGGGTTCCGTGAAATCCCCCGCACCCGAGGCCGGTTGACGACCACCGCCGGCCTGTCCCCGGGCGCGTGAGGTCGGCGCGGGGGACAGGCCGGCGGTGGCCGGTGGCGATCGGCGGTGGCCGGTGGTCCTGGTCGGGCCCGCGGCGGTCAGGCCGTCGGGAGGTGCCGGGGCAGCGACCGGACCCGGCGCCGGTCGAGCGGGGAGGGACGGCGGTCGAGTCGGGTCCGCAGCAGCCGCTCCGCGTCGGCGTAGCGGCCGGCGGCGGTCAGCGCGTGGATCAGCGTCTCCTCGACCACCTCGCGCTGGGCGGCGCTCCCGCCGGCCCGGCGCAGCGTCGGCCGCAGGGCGGTCAGCGTGTCCGCGGCGTCGCCCCAGCGCTCCTCGACGACGGCCGTCATGGCGTCGCAGAGCGGCGCGATGACCTCGTGCTGCACGGGGTCGGTGTGCCACGCCGCGTGCCGCCGGAGGCGGTGCAGCCCGACCAGGTCGCCCGCGGACGCGAGAGCCATCGCGCTGTGCAGGGCGACGAAGGCCGTCGCGGGCCGTTCCAGGGACTCGCGGCCGATCGAGTCCAGCACCGCGGTGACGGGCGTCGCGCCGTGCCACCGGTCGGCCAGTCGGGCCCGCCACAGGAACGAGGCGGAGTCGACGAGCGCCCGGACGCCGCTCACCCGGGACGGCGACAGCTGGGAGTACCAGCGCTCCCGGACGGCGGACGCGTCGTCGAGGGCCAGTTCGTGCAGGCCCGCGTGCCAGGAGAAGTGGGCGTGGTGCGCGGTGCCCAGGCCGTGGCGGTCGATCCACGCGTCGAGCCAGCGGCGCCCCTCCTCGTGGTTCCCGCGTTCGTAGTGGACGTGGGTGAGGGCGTGCACGGCGTGGCCGGCGGCCGGTTCGACGCCGAGGGCCCGGTCGGCGAGCTGCTCGGCGGCCGCGAAGTCGCCCTGCTCCTGCCGGATGAAGGCGAGCAGCGAGGTGTGGAACCAGTGGCCGTCGTGCTCCGGAGCGATGCGCCCGACCAGCCGGTACGCGTAGTCCTGAAGGTCCGTCACACCCGAGAAGGCGATGGTGGGGACGGCCATGCCGAGTGCGAGCACGTCCCGGGGGTGGTCGGCGAGGTGGCGCAGCAGCGCGGCGTCCCCGCCGGTGCCGCGGACCCGGTGGGCCACGACCTCGACCAGTGAGCGTTCCCGTTCGTCGCCGCGCTCGCGGACCGCGCTGCGGGCGTCGGCGAGCGCGCGGGGGACGTCCGCGGTGGCACCGCCCTCATGGCCGAGCGCGGCCAGCGCGGCGTGCGCGAGGGCGAAGCCCGGGTCGAGTTCGAGGGCCCGGTGCAGTGCCTCGTCGGCGCCGGCCCGGACCGCCATGAGGAGGTCCAGGGCCGTGCGGTAGGCCTCGGCCGCCGCCGGGTCGGTGCTGAGCGGAAGCCCCATCGGGTCCGTGGGCCGGACGCCTGCGGGGCGGGTCCGGGGAGCGGCGGCCCGGGTCAGCAGGACGTCCGCGATGCGCGCGGCCTGCGCCCGGATCTCGGGTACCGCCGTGGTCTCCCAGAGTTCGCCGCGGCGGTGGGCGCCGAGCGTCCACAGGGGCGCGGGCGCCGAGGCGTCGGCGCCGAGGAGCCGTCCGTCCGGGTCCGTCGCGTACCCCATGCCCAGTGGGCCGGTGCGGGCGAGGCCGGCGTCCAGGAGGCCGGTGTGCAGGGGGTCGGGGGAGCGGGCCGGATCGGTCGCCGGCCCGGTACAGTCCACCACCCAGCGGACCCGCAGGGTGCGGCCGTCGACCAGGGTGACGACGAGCCCGGTGCCCCCGGGCTCGTCCTCCCGGACGGCTGCCACCTGCCCGGCGGCGGGCCGGAACCGGCCGGCCTCCCGGAGCCGGGCGAGGGCCTCGGCGGTCGCGGGTGCCATCCGGTGCCGGCGGGTGTTCCACCGGGAGCGGTCGCGGGCGAGGAACTCGGCGCGCTCCTCGACGGAGAGGGCCGACCAGAGCCGCGCGGTCAGCGGGCGCAGACCGTCGAGGGCCGGCCGCCAGTCCCCGTGCGTGCGGACGGTGCGGCGGACGTGCCGCTGGACGGCACGCCGCAGGTCGGCGAGGGCGAGCCCGTCCAGCGGCTCGGCAGGCGGGACGGCGGCGAGGGGGGCCACGGCGTGCGGGCTGGGCAGGTCGCCGCCGCGGGACACGGCGTGGAGGGTGCGGCCCGGACGGTCGAGGGTGAGCGCCACGTCGACGGCGGTCAGCCCGGTGCCGACGAGCAGCACGTCGCCGTCGGACGCGAGCGGCCCGGCGAGGGCGTCCGGCGCCCAGGGATCCGGGACGAACCGGGCGGAGTCGCGGAGCCCGGGCGGTGCCCAGGACTGCCGCGAGCGGAGCGGACCGGTGGCCAGGACGCAGCTGTCGGCCGTGAGTTCGGCGCCGTCGGCGAAGGTGAGCACCGTCCGGCCGCGCTGTCGGGCGAGGCCGGTCACGGTGGCCGCGACCCGGTGCACCGTGACCAGGGCGCGGGCCCGGGCCGAGGCGTCGGTGAGGGCGTCGGCGAGGTAGGAGCCGAAGAGCCCGCGGGGGACGAAGTCGGCGGCGGTGGTGCGGGCGTCCGCGTGGCGGACCAGCCAGCGGACGAAGTGGGTGTCGTCCTCGGGGTAGCAACTCATGCCCCCCGCAGGGACGTTCAGCCGGTGTCGGCGGTCCCGGGTGGCGTACGCGGTGCCCGCTCCCGGGGCCGAGCCCGAGCCGGGAGCGAGGGCGGGGTCGACGAGGAGGAGGGTTAAGGGGGTGTTCCGGCGGAGGGCGGCCTCGCACAGGTGGATCGCCACGAGCGCGCCGGCGGCGCCGGCCCCGACGACCGCCACGGTGTGCCGGGTCGGGTGGGACTGGTGTGTCGGCAGGGACATCGGTTTCTCCAGCGAGCGATGTTGTCCACTAACTCGATGCACTATATGGAAGTGGAGTGACGGGGGCGTCTGATCAGGTGTCCGAGGTGTGTGGGTCGCGTGGTGATCGGATCGTGCCCGGAGCGGTGGTGTGACCGAGGGGGCGGCGTGAGAGATTGGACCCATGCGGATCTCGGCCAGGGCGGACTACGCGGTACGGGCCATGGCGGAGCTGGCCCTCCGGCCCGCCGGCCCGACGAAGGCGGAGTACCTGTCGGGTGCCCAGGACATTCCGCTGCGGTTCCTCCTCTCGATCCTGCGCGAGCTGCGTCAGCACCGGCTGGTGCGCAGCGTGCGGGGCCCCGAGGGCGGCTACGCCCTGGCCCGACCCGCCGCGGAGATCACCCTCGCGGACGTCATCAGGGCCGTGGACGGCTCGCTCGCCAATGTCCGGGACCTCAGCCTCACGGGCCTCGACTACCCGGGCGCGGCGGCTCAACTGCCGGACGTCTGGCGGGCGGTGCGGGTCAGCCTGCGGCAGGTCCTGGAGCACGTCACGCTGGAGGACTTGGCCCGGGGGCAGCTTCCCGAGGGCGTCCGGGCGCGGGCGCGGCAGTACGTCGAGGACGTTCGCCATCCGGTCGCCGACACCTCGGCGGTGCAGGGGCCGGGCGGTCTCGACTGAGCGTCGGCGCGGACCGGTCCGGGGCGGCGACTCGGCTTACCGGGCGGCTTGTCGAGGGGCCCAGATCGGCCCCCGGCGCGTTCGGTGCGTTCGGAGCGTTCAGCGCGTCCGGCGCGTGCCGCGGCCGAGGAGGGCCTCGGCGCCGTCGAGGGCCCGGGCGACCGTGAACGCGTAGAACGCGGTCGCGGCCTCGTCGGGAGTCTGCTGGTGGGGCGCGCGTTCCCGGGCGTCCCGGGCGGCGGGGGCCGCGGCGCGGTCGTCCTCGGCGGCGACCAGCAGGAAGGCGCTGTTGAACAGGTAGCGGTAGACCAGGGCGGCGTCCGCGCCGAACCCGGCGCGCTCCAGGATCTGCACGCCGGTCTCGACGACGGGCAGGGCGGCCGGCACGGTCGGGCCGACGAGGCACATCCGTCGGGCGACGCCCGGATACTGCCGCATCACCGTCCGTCCGTCGAGCAGGAGCTCGGTGAACCACTGCCGCCAGGGGAGGCTCGGGTCCGGGACGGGCAGGGCGGCGACCACGGCACCGGTGACCTCCGCCACCACGGCGTCCCGGTCGCCGACGTGGTGGTAGATCACGCCCGGCCAGACGTCGAGGGCCCCCGACAGCCGGCGGATCGACCAGGTGTCCAGCCCGTGCGCCCTGGTCAGCTCCAGAGCCGCGGCGACGATCTTCTCCGCGGTGATGGGCGGGAGGCCCTCGGCCATGCGGGAGCGTCTGCGGGGGGACCGGATCATACGGCGACCCTAGTTCAGCCCCGGAGAGTCTGGCGAGTGGTCGCACGGTGCGCGCGGGGGCTCGCCGCACCGCCCGCCGCGCCCCCGCGACCTGGCGTTCTCGGCCTCCGGGGCGGTTCCCCGGCCCGGTCCACCACGGGCCGTGGGCGCGCCCGGGGGAGCGCCGCGGGTGCCTGCCGGGCCGTCCCGGCAGGCGGACCGTGACCGCTGTGGAAGGTGGACCGCGACCGGTCCGGGGGACGCGCTTCGGCCGCCGCCGGTCGCCTCCCGGCCCGCCTCAGGACGTCCCGACCGGAGCCGTCAGCAGATCGGCGAGGAGGCCGCCGAGGAGCGCGGGGCCGTTGCGGGTGAGGACGGACGCCGGGTGGAACTGCACGGAGGCGAAGTCCGGTCCGCGCAGGGCGTGGACCTCGCCGTCGACGTCGTCGCGGGAGACCAGGACGGTGCCGGGCCGCCAGATGGAGGGGAAGTCCTCGTTGTCGCAGCGGGCGGCGAAGGTGTTGTGGAAACCCACCGTCCTGGTCCGGCCGAACAGGTCGATGGTGCGCCGCACGCCCCGCTGCGGCGCGGGTCTGCGGACGACCGCCAGGCCGAGCAGGGTGCAGAGCACCTGGTGGCCGAGCCCGACCGCCAGGAACGGGGTGCCGTTCGAGAGGAGCATGGCGACGGCGCCGCGGAGGTGGGCGATCCCGGGGTTGCTGCTCTGCCGGGGGTCGCCGGGGCCCGGGCCGATCATGACCAGGTCGTACCCGTCGAAGCCGGACCCGGGCAGCCCGAACCCGTCCGGCAGGTGCCGCTCCGGGTGGTGCCTCCCCGCCGCGTGCTCCTGCGGTCCGTGCTCCTGGGGCCCGAGCCCTTCCGGCCCGAGCCCTTCCGGCCCGCGGCCCGGGAGACCGGGTCCGGGCAGGCGGGGCCCGTCGGGGCGGAACGGGTGGCGGGGGTGCGCGTCGGAGCCGTGCGGATCGCCGAACCGGCTGACCTCGACGGTGGCGCCGAGGGCCGTGAGCATCTGCCGGCCCAGGGCGGTGAAGGTGTCCCCGGGGTCCAGGACGAGGACCCGGCGCCCTTCGAGCGCGGGCATCGGCTGCGCCCGTTCCTCCGGTTCCGCCTGCCAGAACGCGGCGACCGGTTCGTGCCGGGCGGCGAGGACCCGGCGGACCGCCGTTTGCGAGCCGAGGTCGGAGGGTTCCGGCGCGCGCGCCCCCGGAGCGGGCGCGACGGTCCGCAGGGCCGAGAGCAGGTCGGCGGCCTCGATCCGCGTCCAGGCGGTCGCTGCTGCCGGGGCTGACCCGCGGACCGGGGCCGGATCGACGCGGATCCGCAGCCGCCCGGTCGCGTCGACCTCGACGGTCCGGGCGAGGACTGCGGAGTCCAGGGCCTGGCGGCCGCGTCCGTCCCGGCCGATCAGCGCGATCACGCCGGGGTGGTGGCCCGGGCCGCCGAGCCCGTCCGGTCCGCTCGGACCGCCCGCGTCGTCCGGGAAGGTGCGGACGGCGGGCGCGGGCGGCCGGGTCTCGTGCAGGATCGTCCGCACGTCGCGGGTGGTCCGGCCCTCGACCTGGTACTCGGTGTGGGCGAGGTGGGGCATGGTCCGCAGCCGGGGGCCGGCGATCCGGCCGCCGGCCGCACAGAGCCGGCCCGCCGTTCCGAGACCCTCGTCGACCGCGCGGTAGAGCCGGGCGGCCTCCTCCGCGCCGGTCAGGAAGGCGACGACGCCTTCGGTGGTCGGCCCGCCGGGCGGGTAGCGGTAGGTACCGCCGGCCGGGTTCAGCGCGATGGTGCCGCGGTCGAGGCCGACATGGCGCCGGGGCGAGGCGCCGAGGAGGACGCGGTCGCCGGTGTGCAGGACGAACGTCCAGTACGCACCGGGCTGTTGACCGAGCAGGCGCCGGAAGAGGGCGAGCGCGGTGGAGGGCGACCAGTCGGTGACGGTGACCGAGAAGGATCGCCCGGCGTCGGTCCGTCGCAGGGGCGCCGGGTCCTCGTCGTCGGGCTCGGCGCCCGCTCCGGTGAGGCCGACCGGCGTGCCGGGCAGCAGTCCGAGCACCTCGGCGACCGGTGCGAGGGCCTGCTCGGTGACGCGGAGCGCGGTCAGGGCGTCGCCGTCGTCGGAGGCCGTCCCGCCGGGGCCGGCGGGAAGCCGGTGGGGGAGGAGCGCGAGGACCTGGTGGCGGCCGGATGCGTCGGCGTCCGGCACCGGCAGGTCGCCGATCCGGGCCGGGCGGCTCACCGTGCCGGTCAGCACGTCGAGGATGCCCGGGCCGGTGGTTGCGGGGCGGTGCACCAGGGCGAACGGCGGCGGCGTGGGGCCGGTGATGAGACGGAGCAGCCGTTGGGCGGTCCGGGTCATCGCCGCGTGCTTCCGGCGGTGGCGGGCGGTGCGGTCGGCGAGGAGTCCCGCGTCGGGGTCGGGGCGGAGGTGCGTGGCCCGGTGCGCGTCGGGGTCGGCCCGGTGCGTCCGACCGGTGCGGCGTGCGGGGCTGTCTGCGGGATCGTCAAGGGAGCGGTCCCTCCGGGAGGGTGGCGGCGGCGGTGGCGGGTGCCGCCCACACCCGCCCGAGCCGGACCGTGCCGCCCGGGGGCGGGACCGGTCCGCGCTGTGCCGTCGCGACGGGTGGTTCCGCAGCGACGGGCCTCGCGGCCGTGACGGGTGGTGCCACCGCGACGGGCTGAGCCGCTGCGGTGGGGGCCGGGACCGTCCGGGCCGGCACGACGGGGGTGGGCCTGGTCCGGACAGGGCTGGACAGGGAGGCCCGGACGGCATGGTCGGTGGGCCATCTGCAGCTCCTGTTGGACGCTGTCTATGAAGTGAGGCTAACCTTACCTACTCGCGGTCAACAAACGTCAAGAGTTTCCCGTCCGACCCGTGCCGAAGGATCCTTCGCACACACGAATGCGCCGCCCCCGCCTTGGCGGGGACGGCGCATGACCGAACGTCAGCTCTCCCGGGCGTCAGCCCTCCGAGCGGCGGAGCAGGTAGGTGTCCATGATCCATCCCTTGCGCGCCCGGGCCTCCTCGCGCAGCTCGCTGATCCGCGGGGCGGTCTCCGCGAGCGGACCGGCGGCGAGGATCTCGTCGGGCGTGCCGAGGTAGGCGCCGTAGAAGACCTCCAGCCCCTCGGGGTCGATCGCGGTGAAGGCGGCGCGCCCGTCGAGCATCACCACCACGTCGTCCACGCCCTCCGGGAAGCCCTCGGCGAGCCGGCGGCCGGTGGTGATCTGCACCGGGCGGCCGACCCGGGTCAGCGTGGTGCGGTGCCGGGCGGCGAGTGCCGAGACGCTGCTGATCCCCGGGACCACCTCGTAGCCGAACGCCTCTCCGCCGCGGGCGAGGACCTCGTCGATCACGGCGATGACGCTGTCGTAGAGGCTCGGATCGCCCCAGACCAGGAACGCGCCGGTCTCGTCCGGGCCGAGGTGCTCGGCGACCAGCCGCTCGACCAGGTCGGCCCGGCGGCTGCGCCAGTCCTCCACGGCCGCCGCGTACGCGGGGGTGGTGCGGTCCCGCTCCGCGTCCGAGACGCCGACCACGCGGTGGCCGGGCCGGCCGTGCTCGGCGAGGATCTGCCGGCGCAGCCGGATCATGTCCTGCCGTTCCTCGTTCTTGTCGAGGATGAAGAAGACGTCGGTGCGGGCCAGGGCCTTGGCGGCCTGGAGGGTCAGGTGGTCGGGGTCGCCCGCACCGATGCCGATGACGAAGATGTGCTGCATGACAGCGATTGTGCCGTCCGGCCGGTCCGGTCGACCGCCGGGGGCGGCTCCGGAGGTGCGCTCCGGGAGGCGCCCGGACGGTGCCCGGAAGTCGCTCCCGGGGGTGGCGCCGCGGGTGTTGCGGCCGGTGCCGCGGGTGGGTTTCGGGGGGCCCCGGGGGCGGGTGGGGAGGGTGGGGCGGAAGGGCGCCCCGGGGCCCGTTTCGTTGACCGGGCGGGGCCGGAGCTAGCATGTGAACACCCTCCTAGCTCGAAAGATGGACTTGTGACTGTCAACGACGACGTGTTCACGGACTGGAAAAACCGCGAGGAGATCGCGGAGTCGATGATTCCGATCATCGGCCGACTGCACCGGGAGCGGGACGTCACAGTCCTGCTGCACAGCCGCTCCCTGGTGAACAAGTCGGTGGTCAGCATCCTCAAGACCCACCGGTTCGCCCGCCAGATAGCCGGCGAGGAGCTCTCGGTCACCGAGACGCTGCCCTTCCTCCAGGCGCTCACCGCGCTCGATCTCGGCCCCTCCCAGATCGACATCGGCATGCTCGCCGCCACCCACCGCGCCGACGGCCGCGGCCTCTCGGTGGAGCAGTTCACCGCGGAGGCGGTCGCCGGTGCCACCGGCGACAACAAGATCGAGCGCTTCGGCTCGCGCGACGTCGTGCTCTACGGCTTCGGCCGCATCGGCCGCCTGGTGGCGCGCCTGCTGATCGAGAAGGCCTCCGGCAACGGTCTGCGGCTGAAGGCGATCGTCGTCCGCCGGGGCGGTGACCAGGACATCGTGAAGCGCGCCTCGCTGCTGCGGCGCGACTCGATCCACGGCCAGTTCCAGGGCACCATCACCGTCGACGAGGCGAACGACACGATCGTCGCCAACGGCAACGCGATCAAGGTGATCTACGCCGACGACCCGTCCCAGGTCGACTACACGGCGTACGGGATCAACGACGCGATCCTGATCGACAACACCGGCAAGTGGCGCGACCGCGAGGGCCTGTCGAAGCACCTCCGCCCCGGCATCGACAAGGTCGTGCTGACCGCCCCGGGCAAGGGCGACGTGCCCAACATCGTGCACGGCGTGAACCACGACACGGTCAAGCCGGACGAGCAGATCATCTCCTGCGCGTCCTGCACCACCAACGCGATCGTGCCGCCGCTGAAGGCGATGGACGACGAGTACGGCGTGCTGCGCGGCCACGTGGAGACGGTCCACTCGTTCACCAACGACCAGAACCTGCTGGACAACTACCACAAGGCCGACCGCCGCGGCCGCTCGGCGCCGCTGAACATGGTGATCACCGAGACCGGTGCCGCCTCCGCCGTCGCCAAGGCGCTGCCGGACCTCAAGGCGAAGATCACCGGCAGCTCGATCCGCGTGCCGGTGCCGGACGTCTCGATCGCGATCCTCAACCTGCAGCTGGCGCGCGAGACCAGCCGCGAGGAGGTCCTGGAGTACCTCCGCGAGGTGTCGCTGACCTCGTCGCTGAAGCGCCAGATCGACTTCACCACCGCGCCCGACGCGGTGTCGAACGACTTCATCGGCTCGCGTCACGCCTCGATCGTCGACGCCGGCGCCACCAAGGTCGAGGGCGACAACGCGATCCTCTACCTGTGGTACGACAACGAGTTCGGCTACTCCTGCCAGGTCATCCGGGTCGTCCAGTACGTCTCCGGCGTGGAGTTCCCGACCTTCCCCGCTCCGGCGGTCTGATCGACGAGTACGACCCCCGTGGGGCGGCGACCGGTTCTCCGGTCGCCGCCCCACGGTCGTTCGCCGCCCCGCCCCGCCCGGGCCCCCGCCCGGGCCGTGGGTCCGCCCGTCCGGTGTCCGTGTACACGCGTTCCGCGTCTGTGGCAATCGTGTGTCGCAGGGGGCCGCGAGAGGTGCGTGGGGCGGTTTCCGGCCTGCCCGAACGGCCCTTCGAGGGCGTGTCCGCAGGGATGTTGGAGGACTGTTAACCCTACTGTGGCCTGCTGCTTTACGGGCGGGGGTGGGCTGGTCGGTCTAGTGGGGCAGGGGTGAGGTCCGGCCGTCGGACGAGTGGGCGAATGGTCTATACCAATGGGGTACTGTGACCGTGGAGCTGTCAGAAACACGGCTGTGGGGGCCATATGACTGTCCAAGAGATTCCGCCTGTTCGGACGGGGCTTACCGAGCCCGTCGGGCACCTTCCTCAACCTCCTTCGGATCAGGAGCTCTACTGGTACTTCGGACCACAGCGCCGTTGGGTGCTGGTCGCCACCTCGGCCGCGTTCGTCTTCACGGCCGGGACGATGTTCACGTTCGCGCTGCGGACGCCCGCACTCTGGATCTTCCTCGCGGTACTGGCGCTGAACGTGGTGGCGCTGGTCCTCTCCTCCTTCAACAGCCTGCGCAGCCGTCGGCTCACCCGGCAGTCGCACGAAGTCCTCGTGCACGCCTGGGACCCGGACGAACTGCCCACCGTCGACCTCTACCTGCCCACCTGCGGTGAGCCGTTGGACATCCTGGAGAACGCCTACCGGGCGGTCTCCGCGGTCGACTGGCCCGGCGCGCTGACCGTCTGGGTGCTCGACGACGGCGACCGGCCCGAGGTGGCCGCGCTCGCCGCCGCCCACGGCTACGAGTACGTGGTGCGCCCCGACCGGGGCCACCTCAAGAAGGCCGGCAACCTCAACCACGCGCTCACGCTCAGCAAGGCGGAGTTCATCGCGATCCTGGACGCGGACTTCGCGCCCAGGCCCGACTTCCTGCGCCACCTCGTCCCGTACTTCGCGGACCCGCGGACCGGCATCGTCCAGAGCCCGCAGTGCTTCGACACCGACGAGACGATGGGGTGGATCCAGCGCTCCGCCGGCGCCGCGCAGGAGTGGTTCTTCCGCTGGATCCAGCCGTCCCGGGACGCCAGCGACGCCGCCATCTGCTGCGGCAGCAACGCCGTCTACCGGCGCGCCGCCATCGACGCGGCCGGCGGCTTCGCCCGGCTCGACCACAGCGAGGACCTCTTCACCGGCCTCGGCCTGTACGCCAAGGGCTACCGCACGCTCTACGTGCCGGTGCTGGTCGCCAAGGGCACCTCGCCCGACAACCTCGCCTCCTTCGTCAACCAGCAGTACCGCTGGGCGATGGGCAACCTGCACCTGCTCGGCTCGCCCGAACTCAAGCGGATCGGCGCACCCTGGCGGATGCGGCTCTGCTTCTACGAGGGCATCGTCGGCTACCTCGCCGCCGCCGTGAACATCTTCGTCGCGCCACTGCCGCCGCTGGTGATGATGTTCTGGTACCCGGACCAGATCCGGCCCTGGCACGTCCTGCCGATGCTCGCGCCGCTCTGGCTCTGGCACGTCCTGCTGCCCAGGGTCAGCCGCACCCGCTGGCGGATCGAGGTGATCCGCTCCAACGTGCTGATGAGCGCCGCCGCCGGCGCCGCGTTCTGGCACACCCTGCGCGGCCGCAGCGCCGCCTGGGTGCCCACCGGCGCGGGCAAGGCCAAGCCCGGCGGGCTGGCCAGGCAGGTCGTGCTGGTCTCGCTGGCCTGGCTGATCGCCTCGCTCGGCGCCGGCGCGGCCGGGCTCGCCCTGGCCGTCGCCCACTACGGATGGGAACCCAACTGGGGCCTCGGCCTGTACCTCGCGGTCCAGGCGCAGATCGGCGTACCGCTGATCCGGGACCTGGTGGGCGAGATCAGGGGGGACGCCCGAAGCAGTGCGTCGTCCGCACCCACGAGCCGCTTCGGCATGCTCCCCCGGCGCTGGCCGGAGGGGCTGGCCGCCACCGCCACGCTCGTGCTCACCGCTCTGCTCGCCTCCGGCTGGGTCCGCCCGATGCTGCCCTGGCTGGGTTGAAAGGTCGTCACCACCCATGGAAACGCCCGCGGTTCCGGAACTCCGTCCGGATGCCTACACCATTCCCGGCCCGCCGCCCGGCGGCGCCGGAGCCCCGGGGGCCGTCTCCCGGGGCGCCGTCTCCCGGGGTTCCGATGCCCCGGGCCCGGCGCCCCGGCCGGGCTTCCGGCCCGACATCGAGGGCCTGCGCGCGGTCGCGGTCCTCGCCGTCCTCGCCTTCCACGCCTCCGTCCCCGGCCTGGCCGGCGGCTTCGTCGGCGTTGACGTCTTCCTGGTCATCTCCGGCTACCTGATCACCGGCCTGCTGGTGCGCGAGGCCGTCACCAACGGCCGCATCCGGCTCGGGGAGTTCTTCTCCCGCCGGGCCCGGCGCCTGCTGCCGTCCGCCGCCATCGTGCTCGCCGCGGTCGCGCTGGTCGGCGCCTGGCTCACCGTCCCGCTGCGCCGAGCCGACCTGGAGCACGACGTCCTCGCGGCGGCGCTCTCCGTCGCCAACTGGCGGTTCGTCGCCCAGCAGACCGACTACCTGGCGGCCGGCCGCGACGAGAGCCCGCTGCTCCACTTCTGGTCGCTCGCCGTCGAGGAGCAGTTCTACCTCTTCTGGGGACCGCTGCTCGCGCTCACCTGCTACCTGGTGCTCCGGGTGGTCCGCAAGGGCCGCCCCGACGGCCGCGGCCGGTCGGTCCGGCCCGTGGCGGCCGTGATCGCGGCCGTCCTGACCGTCGGCTCCTTCGCGCTCTCGCTGCACTGGACGCAGGACTCCGTCTCGCTCGCCTACCTCGGCACGCCCTCCCGCGTCTGGCAGTTCGGGGTCGGCGCCCTGCTCGCCCTGCTGCCCTGGCACCTGCTGCGCGGGCCGCGGTCGCTGCGCCTGCTCGTCGGGTGGGGCGGTGCGCTGGCCGTCGTCGGCTGCGTGCTCGCGTACGACCACACCACCCCGTACCCGGGCGTCGCCGCGCTCGTCCCGACCCTCGGCACCGCCGCCGTGATCCTGGCGGGGACGCCCGACCGGGCCGGTGCCACCGCCGTCCTCGGCGTGGACCGGGTGCTCGGCACCCGCGTGCCGCGTGCCCTCGGCCGGCTCTCCTACAACCTCTACCTCTGGCACTGGCCGGTCCTGGTCCTCGCCGGCGCGCAGTTCGGCGCCCTCGGCTGGCCCGTCAAGGTGGCGCTCACCGCCGCCGCCGCGCTGCCCGCCGCCGCCGTCATGCGGTGGGTCGAACGGCCGCTCCGCCGCAGCCGGACCGTCTCCGAACTCCCGCGCCGGGGGCTCTCGTTGGGGCTCACCGCGGTCGTCGTCCCGGTGATGCTGGCGCTGGTCGTCGGCACCGGGACGCTGCGCCTGCTCGGCCCCGCCTCTCCCGTCGACCTCCAGGGCCTGCCGCCCGGCTCGCCCGACGGCACCTCGTTGCTGGTGCGCACCGCCGCCCCGCCGAAGGGCGGCCCGGCGGTGGTCCCGGACGCCGTCCAGGCCCGCAAGGACTTCCCGCCGGACGGCGAGTGCGAGGTGGCGCCGGCCGCCACCACCAGCCCCGACTGCCGGTTCGGCGTGGTGGACAGCCCGGACCGGATCGTGCTGCTCGGCGACTCGCACGCCGGCCAGTGGTTCTCCGCGCTGCTCGCCATGGCCGCCGAACGGCGCTGGGCGCTGGAGGAGTTGGTCAAGCAGGGTTGCCCGCTCCCGGAACTCGACGTGATCAACCCGCAGTTGGGTCGCCCCTACCGGGAGTGCGACACCTGGCGGGACAACGCCCTGGCCCGGCTCAAGGAGGGCCCCAAGCCCCGGCTGATCGTCGTCTCGACCCTCAACCGCTACACCGACGACCGTCAACTCCTCCTCCGGGGATGGGAGAAGACCCTGACGCCGCTGCGCGAGCTGGGCGTGCCGATCGTCTACCTGCGCGACACCCCGATCCCCGGGACCGACGTCCCGGCCTGCATCTCCGGCCACACCGACGACCCGGCCACCTGCGAGTTCTCCCGCGACCGGGCCCTGTGGGCCGACCCGCTGGCCGACGAGATCGCCGCCGGCCGGCTGCCCGGCGTGCAGTCGGTCGAGGTCAACTCGGTCATCTGCCCCGGCAACGGGCGGAGTTGCCCGGCCGTCCTGGAGCGCATCCTGCTCTACCGGGACGACACGCACCTGACCAACGTCGCGGCGGTCGTCCTGACTCCGCGACTGGAGCGGCTGCTGGTCGAGGCGGGCGCACTGCCCGCCAGGGGCGCCGCTCCCGGCGGGTCCGGCGGCCCGGGCACCCCGGTGGGCCCGGTGGGTCCGGACGGATGGACCCACCTGCTCCGGGACGACTTCGACGGCCAGGCCGGCAGCCGCCCCGACACCGCCAACTGGCAGTACGACCTGGGCACCTGCTACCCCGGCTGCCCGGCCCCGCAGTGGGGCACCGGCGAGATCGAGACGATGACCGACTCGACCGACAACGTGCGCCTCGACGGCAAGGGCGCGCTGGAGATCGTGCCCACCCGGGACGCGAACGGCCGGTGGTCCTCGGGCCGGATCGAGTCCCGTCGCGCCGACTTCGCGCCGCCGCCCGGCGGAGTGCTGCGGATCGAGGCCTCGCTCGCCCTGCCCGACGTCACCGGCCCCGCCGCCGCCGGGTACTGGCCCGCGTTCTGGACCCTCGGCGCCGACCTGCGCAACGGGTACACCGGCTGGCCGGCCATCGGCGAGCTGGACGTGATGGAGCAGGTCAACGGCCGGGACACGGTCTTCGGCACGATGCACTGCGGTGTCCTCGACGGGGGACCCTGCCAGGAACCCCGGGGCCTCGGCTCGGGCGACCAGCCGTGCGGCGCGGACTGCCGCACCGGCTTCCACCGGTACGCGGTCGAGGTCGACCTCACGGCCGGCGCCGAACAGGTCCGCTGGTACCTCGACGGCCGCGAGTTCCACCGGGTGGCGGCCGCGCAGATGGACCGCGCGACCTGGGACAGGGCCGTCAACCACGGGCTGTTCCTGATCCTGAACGTCGCCGTCGGCGGCAACCTCCCCGCCGCCTTCGGCGGCACCCCCGGCCCGGCGACGGAACCCGGCCACCCGATGCGGGTCGACTACGTCGCCGTCTCGGCGAAGGCGGGCCCGGTGTCGGGCACGACGGCCGGTGCGGGAACGGGTGCGGGAACGGCCGCAGGAGCGGGCGCGACCGCGGGCGCGGCCAAGCCGTAGCCCGTACGGCGCGACTGACCGGCCCGGGCCGGGGAGCCACGTGCTCCCCGGCCCGGGCCGCGTCCGGTGGCGGCCCGCGGCGTTCCACCGGAGGACGATCCGACGGATCGCGGCCGAGCCCGTGGGCGCCGACACGTCGCCCCTCCGCACCGCCCCGCCGCGTTCCACGCGGTGTCGCTGCGCCCCGTCGCCGCGAGAAGCGGTGGCCACCCTGCCCGCCGCACCGGGCCCGGTGTCATGCTGGGGCCACCGATACAGAGGAGGCGCGCGTGGCGGGGGACAACGTCGGTGAGGCCGGGCCCGGTGCACGGCCCTGGTACGCCGCCAACGAGGTTCTGGCCTTCCTGATCGAACTCGCCGCCTTGGGCTCGCTGGGCTGGTGGGGGTTCGGCGCAGGCCACGAGGGCGTCCTGCGGATCCTGCTCGGGGTCGGGGCGCCGCTGGCGGGCATCGCGCTCTGGGCGCTGTTCGCCGCCCCCCGGGCACGGCTGCGGCCGGGGCTTCCGCTCGTCCTCGCGGTCAAGGCGGTGGTGCTCGGTGGCGGCGCCGCCGCTCTCTGGGCGGTGGGGCACCCCGTCGCGGCGGGAGTCATGGCGGGCGTGACGGTCGCCAACATCGCGGTGGCCGAGACCTTCCGCACGTCGGCCGTCGACCGCGCTCCCGGAACGGCCGCACCCGCCGGGTGACGGGAGGCGACGCGGCCGTACGGCGGTTCGGGTGACCGGGGGCGGTGTGTCCGGGCGGCGCGCGGGCCCGGGGGCGGTGCCCGGTGTGTATACGTGGCAGCCGGTGGGCCGACCGCCCGCCGGAGACCGCTACGGAAGGGAACCCCATGACCCAGCCACGGGCCAGGGCCGCGCAGAGCGTCGACGAGGTCATCGAGCGGATGCGCGCGACCAAGGCCCGGCTGGACCCGCGGGACGGCGTCGCCTGCTTCAACCGGATGTACCTGCGCGTCACCGAACTCGTCGGCGAACGGTTGACTGCCGGCTCCTTCCAGGACCGGGCGTTCGTCGAACACCTCGACGTCGACTTCGCCAACCTCTACTTCGACGCCGTGGACGCCGCCGAGACCGGGCGCCCGGTCAACGCCGCCTGGCAGCCGTTGTTCGAGGGCCGCGCCGACCGGGTGGTCTGGCCGATCCAGTTCGCGTTCGCCGGGATGAACGCCCACATCAACCACGACCTCGCGCTCGCCGTCGTGACCACCTGCATCGAGTGCCGCACCACGCCCGACACCCCGCCCGTCCATGCCGACTACCTCAAGGTCAACGAACTGCTCACCCAGGTCGAGGCCGAGGTGCGGGCCTCCTTCGAGGTGCAGATCGGCAAGGCCGACACCCGCGCCGCCGAGCCCCTGAAGCACCTCGTCGCCAGCTTCTCCGTCGCCCGCGCCCGGGACGCGGCCTGGGCCACCACCGAGGCCCTCTGGCACCAGCGCAACCTCCGCCCGGTGTACGACGCCACGCTGACCGCCGTCACCGGCACCACCGCCCCCGCCGGACGGATGCTGCTCACCCCCGTCCTGCCGCCGGTGGAGCAGCCGGACGGCGACGTCTGACACCGACCTCCCACACGCACGCCGACGGCTCAGCGCAGCGGGTCGAACGGTGCCAGCACGGCCGGGGGACGCCCCGTGGCGACCGCCTCGGCGAGCAGCCGTCCGGTGGCCGGGCCCAGCGTCATCCCCCACATCCCGTGCCCGCCCGCCACGAACACCCGGGGCGAGCGGGTGGCGCCGACCAGCGGCAGCCCGTCCGGCGTGCACGGCCGCGAGCCGACCCACACGTTGCGGCGGTCGTCCAGATCGGCCCCCTCCAGCAGCGGTCGCGCCGCCTCCGCGACCGCCCGGACCCGGCGGCCGTCGAGCGGTGCGCCCGGCCGGCGGAACTCCATCATCCCGGCCACCCTCAACCGGTCGCCCAACGGCGTGCAGGCCACCCGCTGCGCCGGGAAGTACACCGGCCCGGCCGGGGGCCGGCGCACCGCCACGTCGAAGCTGTAGCCGCGACCCGCCTGGACGACCGACCGCACGCCGAACCGGCGTGCCAGGTCCCCGAGGTGGACGCCGCCCGCCAGCACCACCGCGTCGAAGTCCTCGGCGTCCCCGTCTCCGGTGAACAGCTCGACCCGCCCGCCCCGGTCCCGGAGCGCCCCGACGGCGGTGCCCGGCAGGATCGTCCCGCCGCGTCCGCGCACGGCCTCGGCCAGGGCGTGCACGAATCGGCCCGGGTCCAGGTACCGCTGGCCCTGCAGCAGCACCGCCGCGCCGATCCGCTCCGAGAGCGCCGGCTCCACCGCCCGGGCCTGCCCGCCGTCCAGCACCTCGTGCTCCACCGGCTGGCCCGCGACCCGCAGGTGGTGCAACTCCGTGATCAGACCCCGCCGTTCAGCGGCCGTCCGGAACGCGGCGAGGAACGAGGCCGCCGGGAGCGTCCGTGCCGCGACTCCGCCCGCCGCCAGGAGGTCGAAGGCCGGCAGCGCCAGCCGGTTCAGCGGGACCAGCGCCGCCATCCCGCGCCGCCACCGACCGGGTGTGCTGTGCCGGACGAACCCGGCGAGGAACCGCAGCAGCCCGGGGTCGGTGCTCGGGGGCACGTACACCGGGGAGGCCGGGTCGAACACCGCGCGCAGCCCGAAGCGCAGGACCGCCGGTTCCGGCAGCGGGGACGCCAGCCCCGGCGTCAGCCACCCGGCGTTCCCCCGGGACGCGCCCGCGCAGATGTCCTCGCGGTCGAGGACGGTGACCTCGACGCCGTGCTCCTGGAGGAACCAGGCGGTGGCCAGCCCGACCATCCCGGCGCCGACGACGGCGACCCGGCGCGGGTGCGCGGGACGCGCGGGGGAGACGGGGGCGGTGGACGAGGCGTGAGTACCGGGAGTACCGGGGGAGGCGTTCGGGGCCATGGGCGCTCTCCTTCTGCTGTCGCTGTCGCTGTCGTCCGGGCCGAGGGGACGGAATGATGGTGACGCGTGCAGGGGGCGGGCGTCGTCGTCCCCGAGGGTGGTCCTGCCGGCCCCCGGCGGCATCCCCGCCCACGGCAACCAGCGTTCCGAGTGGGACGCCGGCTGCCGCTTCGACGCCGAGAACCCTGACACAACACCGCCGACCGGCCCCGGTGGATGGGGACCGGCCCCGGTGGGAGGGGGAGATAAACGGGTTGCGCCGGGGGCGGCAGCGGCTTAGGTTCTGGGTGTCCTCGCCGATGCGGTGCGAGGAGTCGATGACGAGGAGGTGTGTCCGGATGGTTGCCGCCGTGATGCGGCGCGCCTTCGTGCGCGCGCCATACGCCCCCCTCGTACGTCTTCTCCCCACCGGCTGACAGCGCGTCGCATCGGTCGTGCCCCGGTGGGTCATCTCCTCAGGAGCCACCGCAGTGCGCGAGCGTTATTCCGACAGTGATTCCTTCTCCCGTATCCGTCCCAGGGGCGGGTCCCGGCGCGGCCGCCGGTCCGAGGGGTTGGACGGGTTCGACGGTTTCGAGCCCGAGTACTTCCCCGCCGGGACGGCCGGCACCTCCGAGGGCGGCCTCGACGAGTCCGCCCTCCTGTCCCCGCCCCCCGCCGACGGTCCGGCGGAGGGCGACCGCTGGTCCACCTGGGACCGGTCCACCCCCACCGAGAAGGGGCCCGAGCCGCGGCCCGCCTGGGTGGTGACCGAACTCGCGGCCGTGGACACCGAGCTCGGGATCGTCAAGACGGGCAAGGAGGCCGACGTCTTCCTGCTGGAGCGCGGTGTCCCGGGCACCGGGCGGCGCACCCTGATGGCGGCCAAGCGCTACCGGGACTCCCAGCACCGGATGTTCCACCGCGACTCCGGCTACCTGGAGGGACGCCAGCACAAGGAGTCCAGGATCTCCCGGGCGATGGCCAAGCGCACCGCGTTCGGCAAGGAGGCCATCGCCGGCCAGTGGGCGGCGGCCGAGTTCTCGGCGCTCTGCCGGCTCTGGACGGCGGGGGTGGCCGTGCCCTACCCGGTGCAGATCACCGGGACCGAGATCCTGATGGAGTTCGTCGGGACCGCGGACGGCACCGCGGCGCCCCGGCTCGCCCAACTCCGCTCGGAGGAGGCCGACATCGGGGATCTTTGGCGGCAGCTCGGCCACAGCCTGTCGCTGCTGGCGGCCGACGGCTACGCGCACGGGGACCTGTCGGCCTACAACATCCTGGTTCGTCAGGGCCAGTTGGTGATCATCGACGTCCCGCAGATCGTGGACGTCATCGCGAACCCGCGCGGCCTGTCGTTCCTGGAGCGGGATGTGCGCAACGTCGGCGCGTGGTTCGTGTCCCGGGGCCTGCCCGAGCGGAGCGTCGAGGAGCTCATCGACTCGCTGGCCCTGGACACGCGCCTGCGGTAGCCCGTCGCCGGGGCAGGCCCCGGCGACGGCCATGTCCGGCGCGCCTGCGGTGGTGAGTCTCGCTCACCTGTCGGCAGGAGTTCCTGGGCCGCGATCGACGCGCCCGCCGCGCCGCAGGCGCCGCCCAGGACCTCGCCGACAACGTCCGCAGGCCGCCGGTGGACTTCCGGCCGCCTCCCCGTTCCCCGTCAGCCGCGTGGACGGTGAGTCATACCGCCGCCGTCCGGACCGACCGTTCAGCGGCCGCCGCAGAAAGCCGTTTCGAGGAACGCCCGCATCGCCGTGATCTGGGCGGCCTCGTCCTTCTCGTCGCCGCGGCCGGTGTACGAGAGCGCGACCTGGCGGTCGGCGGTGCCCCAGAGCTGGGTGTCGTAGCCGAAGATGCCGCCGTTGTGCCCGAGCACCGGTCCGCACGAGAGCTGGTATCGCGCCAGGCCGAGGCCGTAGTCGAGCTGGTGCCCGCCGGGCTCGGTCGGCACCGCGGTCGTCATCTCTCGCATCAGCCAAGCGGGCAGCAACTGTCCCCTGAGCAGAGCTCGTTCGAAGCGGACCAGGTCGTCGGTGCTGGAAATCAGCGCCCCCGCGGCGCCGGCCCAGGTGGGGTTGTGCTCGGTGACGTCCACGTACGTCGTGCGGACCGGCCCCGCCTCGTCGACGATCGTCCAGTACCCGTGGGCGTGCGGGCCGGGGATCGCGCTCGCGCTGCCGGGGAACGAGCTGTCGTCCATCCCGAGCGGCCGCAGGACGCGCCGGGTGATCTCCTGGCCGTACTCGCGCCCGGTGGCCTTCTCGATCAGGAGGCCGAGCAGCGCGTAGTTGGTGTTGGAGTACCGCCACTCGGCGCCCGGTGCGAAGTACGGCGCGTGGGCGGCGGAGGCCGCGACCAACTGGCGGGCGGTGACCGTGCGCTGTAGCCCGCCGTCGGCGAACCAGGCGCGGAACACCGCCGGGTCGAACAGTTCGGGGAAGATGCCGCCGCTCTCGTTGGTCGGATCCCAGAGCCCCGACGTGTGGTTCAGCAGCTGGCGCACCGTGACGTTCGCGCCGTTCGGCACGAGGCCCGGCAGGTGCTTCTCCACGGCGTCGTCCAGACCGATGCGGCGCTCGCCGACCAGTTGCAGCACGGTGGTGGCGACGAAGACCTTGGTCACGCTGCCCGCCCGGAAGCGCCCGTCGCCGCGTACGGGCGCGCCGGTCGCGAGGTCGGACACCCCCGAGGCGCCCCGCCAGACCCCGCCGCGGTCGCGGATCTCGGCGATCGCGGAGACCGCTCCGGCGGAGGTCAGCGCCGCCAGGGCCTGCCGGCGCTGCCGGGCGGCGGACCGGTCGGACCGGCCGTCCTCGCCCTCGGCCTCGGCCGCGTCGGCGGTCGCCGTGGACTCGGTGGACTCGGTGGGTTCGGCCGCTTCGGCCGTGGACGGGGCGCCCGCCGCCGAAGCGAGCGCGGGGGCCGCGGGCGCGGCCAGGACGAGACAGGCCGCTGCGGCCACGACGTAGGCCAGGCGACGTTTCACGGTTTCTCCTCGGTTGTGGGCGAACCGCGTCCGCCCCGACCTCAGCCTCCCGGCTGCTCGCCACCGGATCGTCGCCCTGACTGAGGACCCGCTCCTCGGCCCCCGGAGGTACCCGCATACGCCGCCGGAAGGAGACCGCACCGCAGGGAAGTTGTACCCCGGTCGGCTGTCGCGCCCGCATCCCGGCGGACCCGCCGGCTCGTTCACCGGCCTTGCCCACCGGCCCCGTCCACCGGCCCTGTCCACCGCCCGGACGGTCGCCCGGGGGAGGCTGCCGGGAATCGAACTGACGTGAGCTCTACCGAACGTGGGATCGATTTCGGCCGGGGGTGATGCCGTGCGTGGCGCCCGTGTCCGGGCGGTGGCGGGTTTCGGATCCGGGGGATCGGCGCGGGTTCGTGTGGTCGGCCGGATCCGCCGACAGGTGGGGGAGGGTGCCCTGGCGTGCGGGGAAGTCGTTCCGGCCCCGGGTGGAGGGAGGTCGAACGGTCGACGATTCCCCGCCGGTGCGCTTCAAACACGGTAGGTGGATACGTTCACCCGATCGGGTGTAGAAGATCGTTCGGCTCGTTCCAGACCTGCCACCCCGCCTACCGTTGGGAAGCGAGCGAGACGGGTCCGCTTGCGTAGATCCCGTTCCCGCCGGGTTATATGACGATCCGTCATCCCCTGTAGTTCCTTCTCGGAGGGAGGCTCCCCCATGCCCCTGGGCACCAGGCCGGAGACGCCGCGGACGCCGTGGCGCGCGCGGTTCGTCCCCGCCGCCGCGCGGCGCGTACCGGAGGACGCTCGGACCGTGGCCGAGCGAGGCGTGCCGGAGCACGTCCGGACGGAAGCGGTGCGGTCGTGAGTTCCGTGGCCCTGGACCGGATCCTTCGCGGTCCCAGCGGGCTGGGCACGGCGGGCCTGCACTTCGCGCCGCGCGACGAGGCGCCGGCGGTGGCCGAGGCATCCGGTTCGGACGCTGGCGAAACGTCACGCCCGGCGCCCGAGGCGGGCCCGCCGAAGACCGGCGACCCGATCCCCGGCCTGTACTGGCACCCGGTGCCGGAGCCCGACCCCGAGCGGGTGGCGGAGGTCAGCCGCCGGATCAAGGCCTGGGCGGAGGACGAGGTCCAGCTCTACCCGCCGGAGTGGGAGGACCAGTTCGACGGCTTCACGCTCGGCCGCTACATGGTCACCTGCCACCCCGACGCCCCGACCGTCGACCACCTGATGATCGCGACGCGGCTGATGGCCGCCGAGAACGCCGTCGACGACTACTACTGCGAGGACCACGGCGGTTCGCCGGTCGGCCTCGGTGGGCGGCTCCTGCTCGCCCACACCGCGCTCGACCCGCTCCACACCACGCAGGCCTACGGGCCGGACTGGGCGGAGTCCCTCGGGTCGGACGCCCCCCGGCGCGCGTACCGCTCCGCGATGGACTACTTCACCCGCACGGCCACCCCCGCCCAGGCGGACCGGTTCCGGCACGACATGGCCCGCCTCCACCTCGGCTACCTCGCCGAGGCCGCCTGGTCGGAGACCGAGTACGTCCCCGAGGTGTGGGAGTACCTGGCGATGCGCCAGTTCAACAACTTCCGCCCCTGCCCCACCATCACGGACACGGTCGGTGGCTACGAACTGCCGTCGGACCTCCACGCCCAGCCCGCCCTGCAACGGGTCATCGCGCTGGCCTCCAACGCCACCACGATCGTCAACGACCTGTACTCCTACACCAAGGAGCTCGCCAGCCCCGGCCGGCACCTCAACCTGCCCGTGGTGATCGCCGAGCGCGAGGGCGTCTCCGAGCGGGACGCCTACCTGAAGGGCGTCGAGGTCCACAACGAGCTCATGCACGCCTTCGAGGCGGAGGCGGCCGCCCTGGCCGCCGCCTGCCCGGTACCGACCGTGGTGCGCTTCCTGCGCGGCGTCGCCGTCTGGGTCGACGGCAACCACAACTGGCACCAGACCAACACCTACCGCTACAGCCTGCCTGATTTCTGGTAAGCGAGGAGATGACCGATGACCACGACCGACATCACCCCCCTGAACGGGTCCGCCCCCTTGAACGGCGCCGCCACCGTCCCCGGGCCGGCCACCCCCTACCAGGGCGACATCGCCCGCTACTGGGACCATGAGGCACGGCCCGTCAACCTGCGCCTCGGCGACGTCGACGGCCTCTACCACCACCACTACGGCATCGGCGACGTCGACCACTCCGCGCTGGGCGAGCCGGGTGACAGCGAGCGCGAGAAGAAGGTGATCGCCGAACTGCACCGGCTGGAGTCCGCACAGACCGGCGTCCTCCTGGACCACCTCGGCGACGTCACGGCCGGCGACACGCTCGTCGACGCCGGCTGCGGCCGCGGCGGCTCCATGGTGATGGCCCACCAGCGCTTCGGGGCCAAGGTCGAGGGCGTCACGCTCTCCGCCAAGCAGGCCGACTTCGGCAACCGCCGCGCCCGGGAGCTGGGCATCGACGACTCGGTCCGCGCCCGGGTCTGCAACATGCTGGCCACGCCGTTCGACACCGGCTCGGTCCGCTCGTCCTGGAACAACGAGTCCAGCATGTACGTCGACCTGCACGACCTCTTCGCCGAGCACTCCCGCATCCTGTCGGTGGGCGGCCGGTACGTGACCATCACGGGCTGCTGGAACCCCATCTACGGCCAGCCGTCGAAGTACGTGTCGCAGATCAACGCGCACTTCGAGTGCAACATCCACTCCCGCCGCGAGTACCTGCGGGCCATGGCCGACAACCGGCTGGTGCCCGCCGCCGTCATCGACCTGACCCCGGCGACCCTGCCCTACTGGGAGCTGCGGGCCACCGCGTCCTCGCTGGTCACGGGCATCGAGGAGGCGTTCATCAACTCGTACCGGGACGGCTCCTTCCAGTACGTCCTGATCGCCGCCGACCGCGTCTGACGGGACGGCGCCCGACGCGCACCGCTGTCCGCCGCCCGCGGCCCGGCCAGCCGCCGGGCCGCGGGCGGCGGCGGTGTGTCCGGGCCCGCGCCGGGGCGGCGCCCGCTCAGCCCTCGCTGAAGACGAGGTCCTCGACCTCGACGGTCATCCGCACGGCGTTGCCGTCGAGGACCTGGACCAGCGGTTCGAGGCTCAGCTCGGTCCGGTCGGTCGGGATGACCTTGACCTCGTCCTGCGCCCCGGCGAGGAAGGCGGGGAGGCAGGTGAGGGAGGTCCCGACCAGGTTGAAGTGGTCGACCAGCCGCCGGAACAGCTTGGGCAGCAGCACCAGGCCGGTGAGCGCCTCCATGGTGGGGATGACCGCGCCGGTGGCGGAGGTGGTGACGTCGTCCCGCCAGAGTCCCTTCTTCTCCGTGCGGGCCTGGTGGGCGACGGTGGTGAGTTCGGTGCGGAGGTCCGCGAAGAGCTTGCTGTAGAAGGTGGGGTAGGCCAGCCCCCTGGAGAGCAGGTCGTGGTTGGCGGTGGTCCGCAGCAGCGGGACGTCCATCTGGACCTGGCTGCCGTCGGCGCCGGGCGGGGCGCCGACGCCGACCAGGGCGACGCAGCGGCCGAGGTTGTCGGCGCCGAGGGTGGCGATCCAGCCGGGCGTGGTGGCGGGAGTGGCGGCGACGACCTTCTCTCCCTCGTGCTGGACGTGGCTGAAGCCGAGGAAGGCGAGCAGCGCGTCCCGGGCGGCGTGGGCGAACTCGTGCGGCTGGCTGACCTCGGGGCCGGTCCGGTCGTAGTGGGTCTCCAGGGCGTCCACGGCGTCGAGCCGCAGTCTGGTCTCGCCGGTGGCGGCGCTGTGCTTGACCGGACAGCCGGGGAGCCGGTCCCAGGCCTTCGGATCGAGCGGGACGAAGCGGACGGTGTCGCCGTCCGGCTCGGAACCGATGATCTTGAACGAGCCGTGGACCAGGAGCATCGTCATGGCAGCCTCTTCGTGGTGGCGACGGAGGCCGCCCGCCCGGTCGGGGGTGCCGGTCCGTGGGGGTCCGTCACGGCCGGTGCGGCCCCGGTGGTGGGAGGCGGCGGGGTGGCGCCACTGTAGGTTCGTGTCCGATCCGGTTCAATCACCCCCCGGCGTTCCCCGTTCGGCGCGTCGCCGGTCCGGCGCGCGACCCGGTGGGGGCTGTCGTGCGGTGCTCCCCGGCGCGGGGGACGGGAACGCCCCGGTGCCGGGGGGATCGGCACCGGGGCGTTCTCCGGTCGGGCGGTCAGTGGGGCCGTGGGTCAGCCGGTCGGTCGGTCATTCGGATCGGTGTCGGACGGTCAGGAGGCGGTGAGTCGGCCCGCCGGGCCGCCGATCCGGTTCCACGTGGTGCCGTTGAGCCACTGGAAGACGCCGCCGCGGTCGGGGGACAGGGCGAAGATCCGGCCGACGCCGTCGATCACGAACTCGGCGCCCGGTCCGCCGATCCGGGCCCAGCCGGAGCCGGAGCCGAAGGACCGGTAGGCGTCGCCGGTGGTGGGGTTGGTGGCGATCAGGGTGTTGCCGCCGCCGGCGGTGATGGTGGCGGCGGGGCCGCCGACCTGGGTCCAGGCGGTGCCGCCGTTCCACTGGAAGACGGCACTGCCGTCGGGGGTGAGTCCGAAGATCCGGCCGGAGCCGTCGACGGCGAACTGGCGCCCGGGCCCGCCGATCCGGGACCAGTTGAAGGCCGCCCCGTTGTACCGGTAGACGTCGCCGGTGGTGGGGTTGGTGGCGATCAGGGTGTTGCCGCCTCCGGCGGTGATGGTGCCGGCGGGGCCGCCGACCTGGGTCCAGGAGGTGCCGCCGTTCCACTGGAAGACGCCGCTGCCGTCGGGGGACAGGCCGTAGATGCGGCCGGAGCCGTCGATCGCGAACTGGCGTCCGGGGCCGCCGATCCGGGACCACGCGGCGCCGTCGTAGCGGTAGAGGTCCCCGGTGGTGGGGTTGGTGGCGGCCAGGACGCCGCCGCCGCTCACGACGGTGCCCGCCGGGCCGCCGACCTGGATCCAGGCGGATCCGTTCCACTGGTGGACCCCGGCGCCGCCGGGCGAGAGCGCGGCGAGCAGCGGGGAGGCCGCGACCGCGGCGGTCGCGGCCGGTGCGGCGGCTGCGACCGGTGCGGGGGAGAGCCCGGCGGCCTGCGCCGGGAGGGTGGCCAGCGTGCCGCCGAGGGCGACGGCGGCGCCGGTGAGGAGGAGCTTGTGGGTCATGGCGCGGAGGTTCATCGGAGTACCTGCCTTCGGGTGAGGTGCGGGTACGTGCGGAGAGAGACCACGGCGGCGGGGATGTGGCGCCCCGCCTTGACCGTTCAGCGCGAACATGCCACGGCCATCCTCGCCCGCGGTCCCCCCGCATGTCGTACGACGAAATGCGGATTCCGTTCGGGCGGCTCCTGCGGTACAAGCGACTCAGCATCAAGTCACTTGCGGTGACGCGTAGTTGGTCAGGACGGGCGGGCCTCGATCCGCTCGGCGCGGACGGCGGTCAGCAGGCCCGCGACCGCCGGGGACCACGGTCGACCGGTCGGACCGGTGAGTGTGAGCGTCCGGTGCACGGCGGGCCGGATCGGGACGAGCACGCAGTCCGCCGGAAGCATCGGCTGCGCCAGCGAGGGCATCACCGAGACGCCCACGCCCGCGTGCACCATGCCGATCAGCGTGTTGAGGTCCCGGATCCGGTGCCGGGGTGCGAACCGGACGCCCGCCCGGCGGTACGCCTCCCGGATCTGGCGTTCGCAACCGCCCTCGGAGAGCAGGAAGTCGTCGTCCTCCAGCTCGGCCACGTCCACGGTGTCCTCCCCCGCCAGCGGATGGTCGCGACGGAGCAGCGCGTGCATGGCGTCCGAGCCGAGCGTGACCGCGCCCGGCGGCACCTGGGTCGTGTCGATCAGGACCGCCGCGTCCACGGTGCCCGCCTCCAGCCAGGCGGTCAGTTCGTCGTCCTCGCCCTCGAAGACCCGCACGGTCAGCCGCGGGTGCGCGGCCCGCCAGTCGTGCAGCAGCCCGGGCAGCAGCCCCTGGCAGACGGTCGTGGGCGCGGCCAGCCGGACCGTTCCGGTGAGCCCGCCCGAGTGGCGGGCGGCGATCGTGCGGACGGCCGCCGCGGAGGCGACCGCCGTCCGGGCGTGCGGCAGGATCCGTTCGCCCAGCGGGGTCGGCCGGGCCGGTGCGGCCCGGTGCAGCACGGGCGCGCCCAGGACCCGTTCCAGGGCCGCCACCGCGTGCGAGACCGCGGACTGGCTGATGCCCAGCTCGGCCGCCGCCGCCCCGAAGCCGCCCGCGTCGGCCACCGCGACCAGCGCCCTGAGCTGGGCCAGGTTCACCTCGGGGGTCATGAGACTTCCTCATCTGCTGCGCACCATGACTTGTTGGACTCATGGTCCGCCGACGAGCCACCCTCTGTCCACGCGGTCGGCCGGGACACCCGGTCGGGGCGACGAGGAAGGGCGGGTGGTCCGGGTGCGGCAGCGCTGGTGGCCGGGGTTCGTGGCACTGTCGGCGATCTGGGGCGCGAGCTTCGCGTTGATCAAGGTGGCCGTCGACGCGGGCGTGCCGCCGGTCTGGGTGGCCTGCTGGCGATGCCTCCTCGGCGCCGCGGCACTCTGGGCGATCCTCGCCGTCCGCCGGGAGGCCGCCCCGCGCTCGCTCGCCACCTGGGGCCACTCCGCGGTGGCGGCCGTCCTGCTGAACGCGGCGCCGTTCGTCCTCTTCTCCTACGGCGAGACGCGGGTCAGCTCGGTGCTGGCCGGCGTGCTGAACGCCACCACCCCGCTGTTCACCCTGCTCTTCGCGGTCGCCACCGTCGCCGGGGAACGCCGCCCCGGCCCGCGCCGGCTCGCCGGCCTCGGCCTCGGCTTCGCCGGGGTGCTCACCGTCCTGGGCGTCTGGCGCGGCGCCGGCGCCGGTTCCGTCGACGCGGTCGGCGGTCTGGCCTGCCTGGCCGCCGCCTGCTGTTACGGCGCCGGGTTCGCCTACCTGCGGCGCCACCTCGCGGGCCGCCCGGAGTCGGCGACCGCCCTGTCCGCCGTGCAGATCGCCTGCGGTGGTGCCGAACTGCTCCTGGTCGCACCCTTCGTCGCCGGTGCCCCGCACTGGCCCGGCGCCGGACCGGCCGCCGCGCTGCTGGTGCTCGGCGCCCTCGGCACCGGAGTGGCCTACATCCTCAGCCTCAACCTGGTCCGCACGGCGGGCACCGCCGTGGCCGCCGCCGTCACCTACGTGACCCCGCTCTGGTCGACGGCGCTCGGGGCCCTCCTGCTCGCGGAGCCGGTCGGCTGGAACGCGTTGTTCGGCGGGCTCGCCGTGATCGCCGCGGTCGCCCTCACCCGGCCCCCGGCCCCCGCCGGGGCGGGGGCGGGGGCGGGCGGTGAGGCCGGCGGCGGGGCAGGTGGCGGGGACGGTCGGAGCCGCCGGGGCTTCCCGAGCCGCCGGAAGGCGCGTCAGCCGGTCGGTTAGGGTGGGTTGATGGGCAAGGGGCGGGCAGGTGGCGGAGGCCGTACGAGCACGGCCCTTCGTGGCGGGTACCCGGGTGGCGCCGCACCGGACGCGCCTGCGTCGGACTTCCCGGTGCCGGACGCCGTGACGGCGGACGCCCCAGCGCCGGACGCCCCGACGGCGGACGCCGCGACGGCGGACGACTCCGCGCCGGGTACGTCCGGTGTGGTCGAGGCCGCGCCGGCCGCCGGGCGCGCGGGTGGGCCCCTCCGCGCCGGGCTCGCGGCGAACGAGCCCCCGGCCGACGGCCCCGAACCGCCGTCGCCGTCGCCGCCCGTCGCCGTCTGGGCCGCGCTGCGCGCCCGACCGCTCCGCTTCCCGTTCACGCCCCACACGGTGCGCTGCTGGGCCTACCTGGTCGGCGGCGCCCTGATCGGGCTGCTGACGACGGTGCTCCTCGTCGTCCTCGCACTGCTCGGACTCGCCCTCTCCGTGGCCGGCATCGGCCTGCCGCTGCTGCTCGCCGTCGCCCTCGCCGGCCTGCCCGCCGGCGCCCTCGAACGCCGCCGGCTCCGGCTGGTCGAACCGAACGCCGTGCCGGACCCGCACCGGGCGCTGCCCGGCGCCGGCCGTCGCGCCCGGCTGCGGACCCGTCTGCGCGAGCGCGCGACCTGGCGCGAACTCGCCCACACCGCGCTGGTCGGTCCGGTGCTCACCGCCGCCGGACTCGGCCTGACCGCCCTGCTGGTGTTCTCCGCGGCCCTGGTCGTCAGCCCGGTCGTGGTGTGGGCGCTCGCCCCCGAGACCGTCATGCTGATCCCCGGCCATGCCGTCCCGGGGCCGCTCCACGCGCTCCCGGCGACCGGGGCCGGCCTCGTCGGCCTGCTGCTCGGCTCCTACGGCGGCGCGCTGCTGACCACCGCCCACGTCCGGCTGGCCCGGTTGCTGCTCGGCCCGCGGGAGGAGGACCTCGGTCGCCAGGTCGTCGAACTGACCCGCTCCCGGGCCCGGTTGGCCGACGCCTTCGAGGCCGAGCGGCGCCGCATCGAGCGCGACCTGCACGACGGTGCCCAGCAGCAGCTCGTCGCCCTCACCATGACGCTCGGCCTCGCCGCCCACGAACTGCGCGAGCGGGCCCACCCGCCGGGTGCGGGGGCCGACGAGCGCGACGGCCGGGCGGGTGGACCGGGAGGCCGGACCGACGAGGACCCGGCCGCCGTGCTCGTCGACCGTGCCCGGGCCGAGGCCCGGCTGGCGCTGGAACAGCTGCGCGACCTGGTCCGCGGCATCCACCCCCAGGTGCTCACCGACCACGGGCTCGCCGCGGCCGTCGCCGAGATCGCGCTGCGCCACCCGGTCCCCGTCGAGGTCGACCTCGACCTGCCCGGCCGGCTGCCCGGCCCGGTCGAGAGCACCGCCTACTTCACGGTCACCGAGGCCCTCACCAACGCCGCCAAACACAGCGGTGCCACCGCCGTCAGCGTCCACGGACGGGTCGCGGACGGCCGGCTGGTGGTCCAGGTGACCGACGACGGCCGCGGCGGAGCCGACCCGGCCGCCGGGGCCGGGCTCCAGGGACTGGCCGACCGGGTCGCGATCCTGAGAGGACGACTCATGGTGACCAGCCCGACCGGCGGGCCGACCAGGCTCCGGCTGGAGGTGCCGTGCTCCGGCTAGTCATCGCCGAGGACGCCGTCCTGCTCCGGGCCGGCCTCGTCGAACTGCTCACCCGGGGCGGCCACCGGGTGGTCGCCGCCGTCGGCGACGCGGCCGCGCTCGCCGACGCCGTGGACGCCGAACGGCCGGACGCCGTCGTCACCGACGTCCGGATGCCACCCGGCTTCCACGACGAGGGACTCCGCGCCGCCCTGGAACTCCGCGAGCGCCACACCGACCTGCCCGTCCTGGTCCTCTCCCAGTACGTGGCCACCCCGTACGCCACCCGGCTGCTCGGTGCCGCGGGCGCGCAGCAGGCCGGGCTCGGCTACCTCCTCAAGGACCGGGTCGGCGACGTCGGCGACTTCCTGGACGCGCTGCGCCGGGTGGCCGCCGGTGAGACGGTGATCGACCCGGAGGTGGTCCGCGTCCTGCTCCGGGGCCGTTCCGCGGACCGGCCGCTCGGCCGGCTCACCCCGCGCGAGCGCGAGGTGCTGGGGCTGATGGCGGAGGGCCTGAACAACCAGGCCCTCGGCGCCCGGCTGAACATCACCGAGGCCTCGGTGGTCAAGCACTGCGGGAACATCTTCATGAAGCTGGACCTCGACCCGGCCGAGGGCAACCGGCGCGTCCTCGCCGTCCTGGCCCACCTCGCCGATCAGCGCGGCGAGTAGCCGCCGGACGTCCAAGGGCCGGGTCACCACCCGCTGACGCTCTCCGGTCTCCTGGCACGTGGCCGAGCCGGAGACCGGCCACCGGCCGATGTTCTCCCAGCCGCGCGAACCGGCCTGCGTCCTGCGGGAAGCCGCCGCCCCCTGAATGCGGACTCCCGGGCCCGACGAGCGGCGACGGGCGCCTGCCCCGTAGCCTTTCGATTGAGTTTCCCCGGGGGGGGGGGTGGGTAATTCACGGCCGTGCGAAGAAACCGGCTCGTCTCAGCAGGGGAGGACGGGAACGCAGATCTCGCACAGGTGAGCGTCGAGCATCTGTGGACGGTACCGTTCGACAATCGGCCGCCCGGGGTCCGGACTGAAACCCGCACCTGTCAGTGCGTGGAACAGTCCGGCCCAGGCGCGTGACAACCCCTCGGGGGTGTGCGGGACGACCAGGACCGCGTGACGGCCGCCGGCCAGTCGGGCCTCCTCGACCTCGCCGTGCGGGATCCCGGCGTCCTGCGGAAGGACGAGGCACGCGTCGTACCTGCAGTTCTGCGGCGTCGTCCGCGCGGGGTCGTCCCGGGCGATCCCCAGGACGACCGAGTCGGCCCGGAACAGGCCGTTGCTGGTGGCCCATTCCTTGAGCCTTTCCATCGGGGCGGCATTTCCGGGCCCGTACGGGCCGACGTGCCTCAGGTAGGCGATCCGGAATTCCGGAATGTCCTCCACGGTGAACACGACGTCCCCTCCGTTCGATCGGCGTGAATCGAACAGTAGCAAGGTATAAAATCCCTTCCGGTCGATATTTCAAAAGTCATCGCTCGGGAGCGCCCGGCCCACTACTCCCGAGCCGGTCGCCGGTCGCCGGCGTGGGCCTCGGAGTCGAGGGGGACGCGTCGGGGGCGAGGAGGGCGGCCAGCCGCTGGGCGGTGGTCTCCCAGGACCACTGTTCCCGGACCCACCGGCGACCGGCCTCGCCCGTCCGCGCGCGCTCGGCGGCGGGCGTCCGGAGTATGCGGACGATCGCCTCGGCGACGGCGGTGTCGTCGCGGCCGTCGACGACGGTGCCGGTGACGCCGTCGAGGACGGCGTCCGGTGCACCGCCGGAGCGGCCCGCGACGACGGGGAGTCCGGAGGCCGCCGCCTCCAGGAAGACGATGCCGAGACCCTCCGCCTCCAGACCGGCCCGGCGGGTGCGGCACGGCATCGCGAAGACGTCGGCCGCCGCGTAGTGGGCGGGCGTCTGCGCGTGCTCCCGGCCGCCGGTGAACACGACCGAGCCCGGCTCGGTGTGCCGCCGCGCGAGGTCGCGCAGCCGCTGTTCGTCCGGGCCGCGGCCGACCAGCACCAGGGTGGCGCCGGGGACGGCCCGCCGGATCTGCGGGAGCGCGCGGATCAGGGAGTCCTGACCCTTGCGCGGGACCAGCCGGGCCACACAGAGGATCACCGGCCCGGTGGGACCGCCGCCCCGCTGCTCCCGCCACAGTGCGGACGACTCGTCGGACGGCCGCCCGGGCCGCGGCCGGAACAGGTCGGCGTCGACGCCGGGCACGAGCCGTTCCAGCCGGGCCGCGGGTCCGAGCGCGGGGGCGATCCGCTCGCGGGTGTACGGACCGAGGTAGGTGACGACGTCGACGCTGTCACCGATCCGCCGCAGCAGTCGACGGGCCCCCGGGGTGCGCGCCCACCAGATCTCGTGGCCGTGCGTGGTGGCGACGGTCCGCCGGATTCCCGGCGCTCGGCGGCGGAGCCCGGGCGTCATCGCGGCGAGCGGGGCCGCGGCGCCGAACCAGACCCGGTCGCAGCCGTACGCCCGGGCGATCTCGGCGGCCCGGCGGGTGACCCGCCCGGTCGGCAGCAGCGTCCGGGACCGGTCGCGGATCACCGGGAACGGCAGTGCGGCGTCGTGGTGGGCGGAGCCCGGTTCGTCCGAGGTGTAGACGACGACCTCGCCGCCGGGCAGCCGGGTGGCCATGGCGTGGACGAAGGTCTCGATGCCGCCCTGTCGGGGCGGGAAGTCGTTGGTGACGATGAGGGTGCTGGTCATGGGGTGGTGACGACCTCGGTTCGGGGGAAGGCGGTGGCGGTGGCGGTGGTGCGGGCCGGGGCGCGGGCCGGTTGCCGGGGGCGGGCGGGCACCGGGGTGGTGGGGCGGCGCGGCGCGGGACGGACGCACCCGCCCGCCCGCGGCGGCGGGGCGAGGAGAGCAGGGGCACGTACGGACGGGGCGGGCACGGCGGGCACGGCGGTGGCGGTGCGGGCACGGTCGGCCCCGGGGCGGTCGCGCGCGGACAGCCTGGCGAGGAGGACGAGGAGCGCGGGCAGCGCGAGGTAGCCGAACCGTCCGGCGGGCGCCAGCAGGAAGGCCAGGCCGAGTCCGAGTGCCAGCCGGTCGGCTGCGCCGGTGGCGTCCCGGGGCGGGCGGAGCGCGAGCGACGCGGCGACCGCGAGTCCGGCGAGCAGGAGCAGGGTGAGGGAGGTGTACCACCCGGCCGGGCCGAGGTCGGCGAGGATCCGGCCGGGCAGGGGGCTGCTCGCGGGCGTGGGCAGCCCGCCGCGCCCGGTGGGGAAGGCGAACACCTGCTGCACCAGCGGTCCGGGCGCGCGCAGTGCACCGGGCAGGACGATCGCGGCCGTGCCGGCCACGGCGGTGGCCGTCGCGCGCACCGCCGCCCGCCGTCCGGCGGTGGCGGCCAGCAGGGCGGCGACCACGGCGACCGCCGGCCAGGCCGTCCACTTGAGCGCGCAGGCCAGGGCGAGGGCCGCTCCGGCGCCGAGCGGGCGGGCCCGGCCGGCCAGGGCGAGCGCCAGGCAGCAGAGTCCGGTGAGTGGCAGGTCGACCCCACTGACGCAGAGCGGCAGCGCGACCGGCGGCGAGGCGATCAGCGCCGCGACCTGCGTGCCGACCTGCGGGCCGACCGGGCCGACGGCAGGCCCCGAAGTCGGAACAGGTCCGCCCCGATGCCGACGCCGATGCTCACGCCGCAGCCGCAGCCGCAGCCGCAGCCGCAGCCGCAGCCGGGTCCGGTGCGGTCCGACGGCCGCGACCAGGCAGCCGAAGAACGCGGCGGCACACCACACCCGTGCGTCGCCGAGCATCCGGACCGGCCACCCGTCCGATCCGAGCAGCGCGCGAGGCAGCCCGAACAGCGCCATGCCGGGCAGGTACGGCGTGTACTCGGCGACCGTGTGCGGCTCGGCCAGGTACGGCGTGCCGTGCCGGAGCAGCAGTTCGCCCGACCGTTCGATGACGGTGACCTCGCTCTGCCCCTGCCCGGTGGCGACCAGGACGAACAGCGGTACGGCGATCGCGCCGGCGAGCGCGACGGCCGCCGCGCAGCGGGACGCCCACCGCCGGGGCAGCACCAGCACGGCAACCGCCGCCGCCAGGTATCCCGTTGCGGCGTGCAGTCCCCAACTCCGGTGCGGTCCCAGCCCGGAGACGAGCGGGAACGCCCCGGCCCAGCCGGCCGCGACCAGCCATCCGCCGCACCACAGCAGCCGTCGCCCGCCGGGGGAGCGGTGGCGGTGACGGTCGTGGCGGTGGCGGTCGTGGAGACGAGGTCGATCGTGAGGGCGGGGAGGGCTCGGACGGCTTCGACGGGCGCGGTGAATCAGCACCACTTCATTGCAGCGGCGCAGGTCGGCGAGGTCATGAGGGCCAGGTCGAGTCCTGTGGTCGGGTTTCCCCTACCACGGTCGGGCGCGCGGGGGAGGGCCGCGCGCAGGCCGGACGGTGGGATCGTGCACGGGTGGGGTCCGCCCTTTCGCGAGGTGTTCCGAACAAGTGAATTCGTACCCGACCTGACGTTCGGTGTCCATGGAATTACGCTCGGTGCCGTCCGGTCGCTATCGTGGACGGCGTGGTGAGGTCCTGGGATGCGGCGGTGGAACGGGCGCAGGCGCGGCTGGAGGCGGCGCCCGGGGTGCGGGCGGTGGGGGAGGGCGAGGGGCGGCGGTTCGCGCTCTGGGACCTCGCGTCGCGCGCCGAGGGGGAGTTGGGCGAGCAGGTGGATCCGGAGGCGATCGGTCCGGCGGAGGAACGCGCCCTGCGACAGCGGCTCGGAGAGAGCGGGCGCGAGTGGCCGGACGGTGAGCTGTACCGCCGCCGCTACTGGTTGACCGGCGCCGCCGGGACCGCCGACCCCGTGGGCGGAGCGGCCGACGCCACCGGTGCCGTGGCCGGCGCCCCGGTCGGCACCGTCGCCGTCGACAACTGGACGAAGGGGCCCGGGCAGTTGGCCGTCTCCTCGCTCTACCTGCGCCCCGCCGCGCGTGGGCGCGGCCTCGCCGCGACGGCGCTCGACCAGCTCTACCGGGCCGCCACGGCCGAGGGTCTGCCCGGCTACCGCCTGGAGGCGCACTGGACGTGGCAGCACGCCGTCCGGTACTACCTGCGCCGCGGTCTCTGGGTGGTCTCCTGGAAGCACGCCGTCGGCCTGGCGCGGCTGCCCCAACTGCCGCCCTACCGGGTACGGGAGGAGGAGGACCGGCTGGTCCTGCTGGTCGCGGACGGGGCGCCGGGCCCCGGTGGCGGCTGGACCCCGCTGCTCACCGCCGGCCGCGAGGGCCGCTGGCTGCGGCTGGACGAGACCACGGACTACCGCCGGGCGGACGGCTGGGTGCGCGACTTCGCCCGCTCCACGCTCGCCCTGCACCTGGCGCTCGCCGGACGCCCGCTGGTGCGCGGCCCGCAGTGGTGGGCGGAGGCGTGGCGGTGGTCGGACGCGGGGGAGCCGGAAGGGCTCGCGTACCGGATCGAGCACGTCGAGCGGTCGGCGCGCGACGGCGGCCGGCCGGTCACGACCCCCTACCGTCCGATCCTGGCCGGCCCGGGCGGCGGCCCGGGCGGCAGACAGGTCCGTGAGCAGGCCCACGACCAAGGCCGAGATCAGGGCCGCGATCAGGGCCGCGACCGGACCGGCGACCGGAGGGGGGAGCCCGGCGACCCCGCGCGATGACCTCGCCGCGCACCGCTCCGCACCCCGGCGGGCCGACCTGGGAAACTCGCCGCATGGCAGAGATCGAGATCGACGGCGCACCCGCCGACCCCGCGCAGCTCGCGGCGCTGGGCCTGCTCAACTACGGGCACTTCACCACGCTGCGCGCCGAGGCGGGCCGCACCCGCGGGCTGACGCTCCACCTGGACCGGCTGGTCCGCGACTGCCGCACGGTGTTCGGGGCCTCCCTGGACCGGGAGCTGGTCCGCGACCGGATCCGGCACGTCCTCCCGGCCGACGGCGCGCCGGTGATCGTCCGGGTCACCGTGTTCGACCCGGCGCTCGGCCTCGAACGCCCGGCCGCGCCGGCCGAACCCCGGCTGCTGGTCACCACCCGCCCGGCGCCGGCCGGCCCGCCCGGCCCGCTGCGGGTCCGCACCGCCGTGTACCGGCGCGAGTTGCCGGGAGTGAAGCACGTCGGCCTGTTCGGGCTGCTCCATCACCGCAGGCTGGCCCAACTGGCCGGTTTCGACGATGCGCTGCTGGTCGACGAGGACGGTCGGATCACCGAGGGCGCCACCTGGAACCTCGCCCTCCACGACGGCCGTGACCTGGTCCGACCGGACGCCGCCGCCCTGCCCGGCGTCACCGAGGCACTGCTGGCCGGCGCGTACGGCGGCCCGCAGCGGCGCGAGCCCGTCGCACCGTCCGGGCTGGACCGCTTCGTCGCCGCCGTCGCCGTCAACGCGGGCGTCGGGGTCCGCCCGGTCGCGGCGATCGACGGCACCCGGTTCGACCCGGCCCACCCCGCCGTCGCCGAACTCCGCGCCGCGTACGAGGGCATCGACGGCGAGCGGATCTGACGAGGAGGCCCGAGGGGGAGGACCCGAGGAGAGAGCCCGGGGAGGAGATCCGCCCGAGAGGCCGGACGGCGAGCCCGACGGCGAGCCCGACGGAGAGTCCCGGGCGTGCGACCGGCGCCCTGGCGCGACCGCGCCCGCACGCGGGCCGTCGTCCGGCGGCGGCGGGGAGGGCTGGCGCCACCCGGAGAGCGCGCCGGGGGATAACCCCACCCCCCGTCCGCCAGCGGCCTCCATGGTCCGCCGCGCCGCGTCTTCCTAGCCTGGAACACGTCGACGACCAGCGACGATCCCCGAAGGAAGGCCCACCATGGCACCCCGCCGCACCCGCCCCCAGCCCGAGCCGTACGGGCGTTCCGACGCCCACGCCGCGATCGAGCTGCGCGGCGTGCGGCGCAGCTACGGCCGGGGCGGCGAGACCGTGCACGCCCTGCGCGGCGTCGACCTCGCCCTCGGCCGCGGTACCTTCACCGCGGTCATGGGCCCGTCCGGCTCGGGCAAGAGCACGTTCCTGCAGTGCGCGGCCGGCCTGGACCGCCCGACCGCCGGCGAGGTCTACCTGGGCGGCGAGGAGATCACCCGGCTGAGCGAGAACCGGCTCACCAAGCTGCGCCGCAGCCGGATCGGCTTCGTCTTCCAGTCCTTCAACCTGCTGCCCTCGCTGACCGTGCTGCAGAACGTCCTGCTCCCGCAGCGCCTCGCCGGTGAGCGCCAGGACCGTTCCCGGGCCGAGGAGTTGCTCGCCCGGGTCGGTCTCGGTGACCACGCCGGGCGCCGGCCGGGGCAGCTCTCCGGCGGTCAGCAGCAGCGGGTGGCGATCGCCCGCGCACTGATCACCGACCCGGACGTGCTCTTCGCGGACGAGCCGACCGGCGCACTGGACACCAGGACCGCGCACGAGGTGCTGGGCCTGCTCCGCGGCGCGGTGGACTCGATGGGTGCCACCGTCGTGATGGTCACCCACGACCCGGTGGCCGCCTCGGTCGCCGACCGGGTGCTCTTCCTGGCCGACGGCGCGCTCGCCGACGAGCTGTACCGGCCGGACCCGCGGACGATCGCCGACCGGATGGTCACGCTGGCCGCGCGCCCGGTGGGGGTGGCGGCATGACCAACGGACTCGCCCGCGCCTCGGTGCGGTTCCGCCCCGCCTCCTTCGTCGGCACTTTCGTCGCGCTGCTGTTCGGCGCGGCCGTCGTGATGGCCTGCGGCACGCTGCTGCAGACCGGCCTCACCGCCTCCGTGCCGGTCGGCCGGTACGCGAGCGCGCCGGTGGTCGTGGCCGCCGACCCGACCGTCACGATCACCTACAAGAGCGCCGAGGACACCGAGACCGAGAGCCAGTCGGTGCCCGAGCGGGCCCGTCTGGACGCGGGGCTGGCGGCCCGGATCGCCGCCCAGCCGGGCGTGGCCGCCGCCCGCCCCGACACCGCCTTCCCGGTGCAGGGCGCCGCCGGCACCCCGCTGGCGGGATCGCCGCTGACCGGCCGGGGCTTCGCCTCGCTCGGCATCACCGGCCCCGCCGACAAGCTGGTCGAGGGCCGCGCCCCCGGCGCCGGCGAGGTCGTCCTGGACGCCGACACGGCGCGCGCCGCCAAGCTGGCGCCCGGGACCACCGTGACGCTCACCGCGCCCGGCGGCAGCGGCAGTTACCGGATCTCCGGCCTCGCCGCCCCGCAGCAGTTCGGCGTCGCGGCGGCCGGGACGCCCACCGCCTGGTTCGCGGACCAGCCGGCCGACCGCCTCTCCGGCCACCCCGGCCGGGTCGACGCCATCGCCGTGCAGCCCCGCGAGGGTGTCGACGCCAAGGCGCTCGCCGCGCAGGTCGAGCAGGCCGTGGGCGACCGGGCGGAGGTGCTGACCGGGGACGACCGCGGCACCGTCGAGCAGCCCGTGCTCGCCGAGGCGCGCACCATGCTGACCGCCCTGGGCGGCTCCTTCGGCGGCACCGCCACCATGACCGCCGTCTTCGTGGTCGTCTCCACCGTCGCCCTGGCCACCGGCCAGCGCGCCCGCGAGTTCGCCCTGCTGCGCGCCATCGGCGCCACCCCGCGGCAGATCCGCCGCACCATCGCCACCGAGGCGATGCTGGTCGCCCCCCTCGCCGGTGCGCTCGGCATCCTGCCCGGACTGGCCCTGGCCCGCTGGTGGTTCGACGAGATGGTGGAGCGCGGCGCCGTCCCGGACTCGGTGGAACTGTCGGTCGGCCCGGTGCCGATGCTGGCAGCCGTCGGCGTCTGCACGCTCGCCGCGCTGGGGGCCGGCTTCGTCGCCGCCCGCGGCCCGGCCCGGATGCGCGCCGGCCAGGCGCTCGGTGCGGCAGCCGTCGAAGCCGGCCGTCCGGGCAAGGTGCGCACCGTGATCGGCCTGCTCTTCGCCGCGGGTGGCGTGTCGCTGGCCGGCCTCGCCTCGGCCCTGAAGGGTTCCGACGCCGCCAACACCGCGCTCGGCGTGGTGATGTGCTTCCTGACCGCCGTCGCGCTGCTCGGCCCCTGGGTGGCCCGGGGCGCGGCCGGGGTGCTCGGTGCCCCGCTGCGGGCCGGCGGCGCGCCAGGCTCGCTGGCCGCCGACAACACGCGGGCCAACGCCCGCCGGCTGGCCTCCGCGATCACGCCGATCGCCATGGTCACCGCCTTCTGCGGCACCCTGCTCTTCCTGCAGACCACGATCAGCCACGAGACCGGTGAGCAGGTGCGCAGCGGCATCACCGCCGACCACGTGCTCGCGTCGACGGGCCCGGGCCTGCCCGCCGGCACCGCCGAGCAGGCGGCGAAGGTGCCCGGTGTGGAGGCGGCGGTCGGCGTCCTGCGCACCGGTGTCCTCTACCGCAGCGGGCAGACGGTGCAGACCGCCAACGCGCTGGGTGTCGCCGGTGACCCGGCCCGGCTCCCCCGGGTGCTCGACCTCGGCGTGCACGAGGGCTCGCTGGCCGAGCTCGGCCGCTCGACGGACACCGTCGCGCTCTCCCGGACCATGGCCGACGACCTCGGTGTCAAGGTCGGTGACCGGGTCCCGCTCTGGCTCGGTGACGGTACGGAGGCGAAGCCGCTGCTGGTCGCCACCTACGAGCGCGGGCTCGGCTTCGGGCAGGCGCTGCTGCCCCGGGCGGCCGTCGCGGAGCACGTGACCGCCGGCTACGACAGCCAGGTGCTGGTCACGGACGCGCCGGACGCCGACCGGGCCGCGGTCGCGAAGCAGCTGGCCGGGGTGGGCGGCGGGACGGCTCTGCTCGTCACCGACCGGGCCGGGTTCGTCGCCCAGGCCGACAAGGCGCAGGAGCTCGGCGCCTGGGCGAACACCGTGATGGCGGGGGTGCTGGGCGGGTTCGCGGCGGTCACGGCCGCCAACACCCTGGTGATGACGGTGCTGGACCGGCGCCGCGAGATCGCGCTGCTGCGGTTGGCGGGGACCACCCGGCGGCAGGTGCGCGGCATGATGCGCTGGGAGGCGCTGCTGGTCGCCGCGACCGGCCTGGTGGTCGGCGGTGCGATCGCCTGGACCACCCTGGTGCCGGTCACCCGGGGCATCGCCGGCGCGGCGCCGCACGTCCCGGTCGGGACGGCGCTGCCGCTGGGGGGCGCGGCGGTGCTGCTCTGCCTCGCCGCGACCGCCCTGCCGGCCCGGGCCCTGCTGCGGACCCGTCCGGTGGCGATGGGCGGCGGCCGGCAGTAGGGACGGCGAGGAGGGGACCGGTCCGGTCCCAGCAGGCCGGGTGGGAAAGGCCGGGCGGGAAAGGCCGTCCCGGGGGAGGTCGTCCCGGGGGAGGGAACGGCCTGGGGAAGGACCGGAGCTCCGGCTCCGCAGGGGGCGTGAACGGGCGGTGCGCGCGGGTCTGGCGCACCGCCCGTTCGGGTGACAAAGCCGCGCCGAACAGGCGCCAGAGAGTGGTAGAAGGCCGGAAGGCCCTTGATCCACAACGATCGTGATGTCTGATCAGCTACGCTCACGGCCGCGTCCGTCCGGTGCCGCACGCCCGGGGACGCCGTCCCGTCCACCCCCGCGCCGAGCCGGTCCGGCACGCCCGGTGTGCCCGCTGCCGGGCCCCGGCGCGCCCCGGCAGAGAGAAGGCCGACCGATGAGCAGTCCTCCCGCGGCCCGCACGCCCCGCCCGCCCCGTCCGTCGCTGCGCCTGCGGCCCCGCCTGCCGCCGCGTCTGCCGCTGCTGGTGCTGCGGGCCACCGCCACCGCGCTCGCCGTCCTGGCCGTGGTCCAGACGATGCTGGCCGCCAGCTTCCTGAACGGCCACTACGACTCGCTCAAGGCCCACGAACTGGCCGCCATGGCCCTGGACACCCTGGTGCTCGTCCAGCTGGTGGCCGCCGCGTTGGTCGGCCTGGTCGCCCGTCGCGGCCCGGGCGGCACGCGCGGACCGTTCCGGCCGCTCGGCACCGCGGCGCTGCTGGCGGTCGCGGCAGGCGCCCAGACGGCCTTCGGATACGACCGGGCGGTCGGGCTGCACGTGACCCTGGGCGTCCTGCTGGTCAGCGCCCTGCTGTTCGCCCTGGTCGGCGCCTGGCGTCTGCCGCTGCCCGCGAGCGGCGGCGCCCCCGCCGCCCCGCAGGGCGCCGCCGCCGGACGGCTGCCCCGTCCGAGCGGCTCGATGGAGGTGGCGCAGTGAGGCGCCGCCGGTTCCTCGGCGTCGGCGCGGCCGTGATCGGCGCGGGCGCGGTCGGGGCCTTCGCCGTGCCGCCGGCCGCCCGGCTGCTGGCCGAGGCGCGGCCGGGACGCCTGCTGACCAGCGAGGTCCCACTGCCGGAGCCGTTCCGGGTGCCGCTGCCGGTGCCGCCCGTCCTCGCTCCGGTCCGCTCCGACGCGACCACGGACCACTACGAGATCGTCCAGCGGGTCGCCGGCCTGGAGATCCTGCCCGGCCTGCGCACCGAAGCCTGGACGTACGGCGGGTCCTTCCCCGGCCCGACCATGGTCGCGCGGGCGGGCCGCGAGGTCGTGGTCCGCCACCGCAACGAGCTGCCGGTGCCCTCGGTGGTCCACCTGCACGGCGGCCACACCCCGGCGGACAGCGACGGCTACCCCGTCGACCTGCTGCTCCCGGCCGGATCGTCGGCCGACCACGCGGCGCACGCGATGGCGGGGATGGCCGGGATGGCGGGGATGGCCGGGACGTCCGGGACAGGAACCGTGGGCCGGACCGTCGTCGGTGAGCGCAGCTACACGTACCCGGGCCACCAGCGTGCCGCCACCCTCTGGTACCACGACCACCGGATGGGCTTCACCGGCCCCGGCATCTGGCGCGGCCTGGCCGGCTTCCACCTGATCGGCGACGAGGAGGAGGACGCCCTGCCGCTGCCGCGCGGCGAACGCGACCTCCCGCTCATGCTCGCCGACCGCGCCTTCGCCTCCGACGGCTCGTTCCGCTACCCCTCCGTCGACCCCGGGCTGACCGTTCCGGGCGTCACCGACGACTACATGAACGGCGTGCTCGGCGACGTCATCCTGGTCAACGGCGCGCCCTGGCCACGCGTCGAGGTGGACCGCGCCCACTACCGGCTGCGCCTGCTCAACGCCTCCAACACCCGGATCTACCGCCTGGAACTCGACCCGCAGCCCGCCGACGGCGGCGCGCTGGTCCAGATCGGCGGCGACGGAGGACTGTTGGAGACACCGATCCGGCACGACGCCGTCGAGATCGCCCCCGCCGAGCGGTTCGACGTCGTGGTCGACTTCTCCCGCTACCCGCCCGGCGCGTCCGTCCGCCTGACGAACCGCTTCGGCAGCGAGCGGACCGGCGAGGTCCTCCGCTTCGACGTCACCTCCCGCCCGGTGACCGACGACGCGACCGTCCCCGAACGCCTCTGCACCCTCGAACGGCTCGACCCCGGCGCCGCCGTCACCACCCGCACCTTCGGCTTCCGCCGCAGTCGCAACGACGGCTGGACGATCAACAACCGGCCGTACGAGCCGGGCCGCGTGCTGGCGGCCCCGGCGCTCGGCACCACCGAGATCTGGAGGTTCTTCAGCGACGTCCACCACCCCGTCCACCTGCACCTGGACCAGTTCCAGGTGCTCTCCCGCAACGGTGGTGACCCGGGCCCGTACGACGCGGGCTGGAAGGACACCGTGGACCTGCGGCCGTCGGAGGGGGTGGAGGTGCTGGTGCGGTTCACCGACTACCCGGGGACGTACATGCTGCACTGCCACAACCTGGAGCACGAGGACATGGCGATGATGGCGGACTTCGTCGTGGAGTGAGCGGGGACGGTGCGCGGCTCCGTCCGCTCGCGCACCTTTCACCCGTTCGGCGGAGCGTCGGCGGGGGATTCGCGCGCCCACCCACCTCGTGGCAGCCCCCGCCCGCGCCCCGACATGCCGCCCCGCGGCGCGTGGCCTAGCGTCGCGAGGGAGGGGGGTCCCGGCCGTGGAGGGGCTCCGGGCCGCACAGCGAGGAGCCGCGCATGACCAGTCCCGCCGAACGCCGCCGGCGCGGCCGGGCCGCCCGCAGCCGGGTCTCCCGCTCCGCCCACGGCCGCTGGATCCCCGCCGCCGACCGCCCGGACCCGATCCGCCTGCTGGAACACCAGGCCGAGGACCGGCTCGCGGACCTCCGCCCGATCCGCTACGGACGGATGGCCGAATCCGCGTTCGCCTTCCTGCGGGGCTCCGCCGCCGTCATGACCGCCGACCTCGCCGCCGTCCCCGACACCGGCCTCACCGTCCAACTGTGCGGCGACGCCCACCTGCTGAACTTCGGCGTGTACGCCTCGCCGGAACGCGCCCTGCTCTTCGACGTCAACGACTTCGACGAGACCTACCCCGGCCCCTTCGAGTGGGACGTCAAACGGCTCGCCGCCAGCGTCGCGGTCGCCGCCCGCGACAACGGCCACGACGACGACCGCGCCCACCGCGCCGCGCTCGCCGCCGCGGACGGTTACGCGGTCGCCATGCGGCGCCTCGCCGAGATGGGCGAACTCGAGGTCTGGTACGCCCGGATCGACACCGCCGACCTGCCGGCGACGGTCCGCGGGGGCGGTCGCCGCCGACAGGTCGAGGCCAACCTCGACCGCGCCCGCCGCCGCACCAGCCTGCAGGTCTTCGGCAAGCTCACCGAGCGGGGTGAGGACGGCCGCCGTCGCATCATCAGCGACCCGCCGCTGATCGAACCGGTGCCGCGCGACGAGCTGCGCAGGGTCGGCAAGATCTTCAGCGACTACCGCGCCACCCTCGCCGAGGACCGCCGGGTCCTGCTCGACCGCTTCCAACTGGTCGACGTCGCCCGCAAGGTGGTCGGCGTCGGCAGTGTCGGCACCCGCTGCTTCATCCTCCTCCTGGAGGGCCGGGACGAGCGCGACCCCCTCTTCCTCCAGATCAAGGAGGCCGGGCGGTCCGTGCTGGAGGACTACCTGCCGGAGACGCCGACCGAGGGCCGTCACCTCACCGAGGCGCCGGTCGTCCACGGCGGCCGGCGCGTCGTCACCGGCCAGCACCTGATGCAGGCCGCCAGCGACATCTTCCTCGGCTGGACCACCGGCCCCGGGGGCCGCCACTTCTACGGACGCCAGCTGCGCGACATGAAGGGGGCCGCCGCCGTCGCCGACATGGCGCCCGCGGACCTGCGCGCCTACGCCGACCTCTGCGGCCGGACCCTGGCCCGCGCCCACGCCCGCTCCGGCGACCGTCTCGCCGTCGCCGGCTACCTGGGCAGCGCCGACACCTTCTCCGAGGCCGTGGCCGACTTCGCCGTCCAGTACGCGGACCGGACCGTCGTCGACCACGCGGCGTTGCTGGCCGCGATCGACGCGCACGCGGTGGCGGCACGGCGGGGTATCTGAGGCCGCCCCGACCTGCCCGGGACCGAACCCGGCCCGGGTCCGGCCCCGCCCGGGGGCCGGAGCCGCCCCCGTGGACAAATGGCTCCCGTGGACTTCCCCCGGACCCTGCGCGAGCGCCGCACCCACCGCCGTCTCAGCCAGCTCGAACTCGCCACCCGCGCCGGGACCACCCGGCGCCACCTCAGCTTCATCGAGTCCGGCCGCTCGGCGCCCGGGCGCGGCATGGTGGTCCGGCTCGCCGAGTCCCTGGACCTGCCGCTGCGCGAGCGCAACGAACTGCTGCTGTCCGCCGGTTACGCCCCCGTCTACGCCGAGCACCCGCTCGACGGTCCCGAGCCGGCGCCGGTCCGGACCGCCCTCGGTCACCTCCTCGACGGCCATCTCCCGTACCCCGCCCTGGTGGTGGACCGCTCCGGTGACGTCGTCGCGGCCGACGCCGCCCTCGGGCTGCTGACCGAGGGGGTGGCCGCCGAGTTGGTCGGCCCCGGCACCAACGCCTACCGGCTGGCCCTGCACCCGGACGGCCTGGCCCCGCGGATCCTCAACTTCGGCGCCTGGGCCCGGCACATCCTCGAACGGACCACCCACCTGGGCGCGCTCCACGCCGAACTGCTCGGCTACGTCGGGGCGCCGGAGGCGGCGCCGTCCGACCGGCCGTCCGACCGGCCGTCCGACCGGCCGTCCGACCGGCCGTCCGACCGGCCGTCCGACCGGCCGTCCGGCCTGCCCTCGTCTCCCTGCTCCTGCTCGGTGTCGCAGGGGTGACCTTCGGGAGAGGTCCTTCAGGTGCTACCTCTGGTTTCTTGGGTCTGACCAGGATGCCCGCCGTCGCGTCTTGATCGACATCCTGGAAAGCAGTCTTCGCGGCCTCCGAAGGCTCGAAGAGGTGAATTCGGAAAAGGTGACGGATGCCGCGGGGCCCTTCGGCGTTCGGGGGTGTGGCGGGTCAGGCGGGGGTGAGGAGGTGGAGGGCGGCGGGGGTGACGGTGACGGTGACGGGGAGGGGGGCCATGAACTCGCCGTCGGCGTAGGCGGTGATGGCGGGGGAGTCGATGCGGACCGACGTGGTGCGGTGGGTGGTGACCTCGCGGCGTCGGACGTGGGTGCCCTTGAAGAGGGTGGGGAAGAAGCGGGCGATGCGGTGGCGGGGCATCGCGTCGACGAGGGTGAGGTCGAGGAGGCCGTCGGTGGGGTCGGCGGTCGGGCAGATGAGCATCCCGCCGCCGTAGCTGCTGGTGTTGCCGACGGCGGCGAGCGTGAGGTCGCGGGTGATCTCGGTGCCGTCGGCGAGGGTGAGGTGGAAGGGCAGCGGGCGGAGGTTGGCGAACTCGACGGCGATGGCGAGGTTGTAGCGCATCCGGCCGCGGGGCCAGCGGAGCCGGTTGGTGCGGTCGCTGACCAGGGAGTCGAAGCCGCTGGCGAGGACGGAGCCGAACCGGCGGGTGCTGCCGTCGGCCGCCGTGACGAGGCCGAGGTCGACGGTGCGGGTGTGGCCGGCGGCGACGACGTCGGCGGCGGCCTCCGGGGCGTTGCGGGGGAGGCCGTAGGCGCGGGCGTGGTCGTTGCCGGTGCCGGCGGGGACGACCCCGAGGGGGACGGACGTGCCGGCGGCGGCCTGCAGGCCGAGGTTGACCATGCCGTCGCCGCCGACGACGACCAGGGCGTCGCAGGACCCGGAGCCGACGGCGGCGCGGGCGAGTTCGAGGGACTCGGCGGCGGAGGTGCCCGCTCGCGCGTCCACGGCGATGCCGAGGTCGCGCAGGCGGGCGGTGGCGCGGCGGGCCGCCGGCTCGGCGTGGCCGGCGGCTGCCGCGGGGTTGGTGAGGAGAACGACGCGGGCGATGGTTCTCCGGCCGCTCACGGGATCAGCTTGCCCGGGTTGAGGATGCCCGCCGGGTCCAGCTCGGCCTTGACGGCGCGCAGGATGCGCACGCCCAGCTCGCCGATCTCGTCGGTCATCCAGGGGCGGTGGTCGGCGCCGACCGCGTGGTGGTGGGTGATCGTGCCGCCGGCCGTCAGGATGGCGTCGCAGGCGGCGCGCTTCGCACCGGCCCACCGCTCCAACGGGTCGTCGCCGAGGGCGGCGACGACCGTGAAGTAGAGCGAGGCGCCGGTCGGGTAGACGTGCGAGATGTGGCAGAGCACGAGCGAGCCGGGGAGGGCCTCGGTGAGGGCGGTGGTGACGGCCAGACGGAGTTCGGGGAGGTTCCGCCAGCTGGTGGCGGTTTCGAGGGTCTCGCAGAGCGCGCCCGCGCGGAGCAGGGAGTCCCGCAGGTAGGGGGCGTTGAACCGGCCGTGTTCCCAGGCCCGGGCGGGTGCCTCGCCGAGCGGGGTGCCGCCGACGGCGAGCAGGACGGCGCGGGTCTCCGCGTGGCGGGTGGCGGCCTGTTCGGCGGTGCCCTCGAAGACGGTGACGGCCAGGCAGCCGGTGACCGCGGGTTCGCCGCCGATCCTCTCGGTCATCGCGAGGTTGACCATGGTCTCGGCCTCGTCGGAGAGCCGGATGACGGTCGGGCCGGTGCCCTGCTGCTCGACGGCGCGCAGCGCGGCCGAGCCGGTGGCGAAGTCGGGGAAGGACCAGGCCTCGTACGCCTTGGCGGCGGGCGCGGGGTGGACGCGGACCCGGACGGCGGTGATCACGCCGAGGGTGCCCTCCGAGCCGAGGAACAGTTCGCGCAGGTCGGGTCCGGCGGCGGAGGCGGGGGCGCGCCCGAGGTCGAGGGTGCCGGCCGGGGTGACGACGCGCAGGCCGCGCACCATCTCGTCGAACCGGCCGTGGCCGGCCGAGTCCTGGCCGGAGGAGCGGGTGGCCGCGAAGCCGCCGATGGTGGCGAAGCGGAAGCTCTGCGGGTAGTGGCCGAGTTCGAGGCCGTGCGCGGCGAGCAGCGCCTCCGCCGCCGGGCCGGTGAGGCCCGCGCCGAGGACGGCCTCGCCGGAGGTCTCGTCGAGGTCGAGCAGCCGGTCGAGGCGGCACAGGTCGAGCGACACGACGGCCGCGAGGCCGCCGCGCTCCGGGTCCAGCCCGCCGACCACGCTGGTGCCGCCGCCGAAGGGCACGACGGCGATGCGGCGTTCGGCGCACAGCGCGAGCAGGGCGGCGATCTCGTCCTCCCCTCCGGGCAGGACGACGGCGTCGGGCGCGTCCTGCGGTGCGCGGCTGCGGCGGCGCAGCAGGTCGGGGGTGGACTTGCCGCCGGCCCGGGGGAGGCGGTCGGCGTCGGCGGCGCTGACGTGCGCTTCGCCGACGACGGCGGCGAGGGCCGCGAGGTCGTCCGGGGACAGGGCGGACGGCCGCAGCACGACGTCCGGGGCGTCCGGGCCCGGCTCGGCGTCGCCGGTGACGCCGAGGGCGGCGGCGAGCAGGCCCTTGACGTCGGCGGACAGCTCCTTGGCGAGGGCCGGGTCGCCCCAGGCGTCCCACTTCATCGGGGGGAGCGGCAGCGCGGCGTCGGCCGGTTCCGCTTGCTTCTCGGCGGTCATGCGTTACAGTTTTACACATCATGTCAAGTAGTAACGCGGACCTCGACCGGTCGTCCGAGCCTCGCGGCACCGACGACGCCATCCTTGACGCCGCCGCCGATCTGGTCATCCAACTCGGCGTACGCCGGACCCAGTTGGCCGAGATCGCGCGCCGTGCCGGGGTCAGTCGGCCGACCGTCTACCGGCGCTGGCCGGACGTCCGGGCGGTGATCGGTGCGCTACTCACCCGCGAGATCGCGGCCACCCAGGAGGCCGTCCGGCTCGCCGGGGTGGACCGGGCCGCGTTCGTCGACGGCGTCGTCGAGGTCGCCGTCCGCCTGCGCGACCATCCGGTGCTCGGCGCGCTGCTGCGTTCCGCCGACTCCGACACGCTCTTCGAGTACGTGGTCGAACGCCTCGGGACCAGCCAGCGAGGGCTCCTCGAAGCACTCCGCGCCGGCATCGCGCAGGGGCAGGAGCACGGCTCGATCCGGGCCGGTGATCCGGTCGAGCTCGCCGCGATGGTGCTGCTGATCGCCCAGTCCACCGTCCAGTCGCACCGTATGGTGGCCCAGTTGCTGTCCGAGGACGCGTGGCGGCGTGAACTGGCCCGCGCCCTGGACGGGTACCTCGCGCCGTGAACGACCGCCGGGGACCGGTGAACGCCCGCGCCGGGCGGGCCGTCCGTCTGCGGGTGACCGCCCGTCCATGCCCGGTCGGCCGCCGTCGGCAGCCGGTGAACCGCCGCAACGCCACCCGCCACGGAGGCCGCAGATGACCACCACCGCCGGACCCTACGCCGGGACGACCCGACTCACCGCCCGTCGCCGGGAGTTGGAGCTCGACGCGCTCGCCGCCGACCCCGTCGTCGACGTCCTGGTGATCGGCGGAGGCATCACCGGCGTCGGTGTCGCCCTCGACGCGGCGGCGCGCGGGCTCTGCACCGTGCTCGTCGAGTCCCGCGACCTCGCGTTCGGGACCAGCCGGTGGAGTTCCAAGCTCGTCCACGGCGGCCTGCGCTACCTCGCCTCCGGGCGGATCGGCGTGGCGCGGGAGAGCGCCCGCGAACGCGGTGTGCTGATGGCCCGTACCGCCCCTCACCTGGTCCGTTCGCTGCCCCAACTCGTGCCGCTGCTGGACGGGTTGTTCCGCCCGGGGCAGGCCGCGCTGGTCCGGGCCGGCTTCCTCGCGGGCGACGCCCTGCGGCTTGGCGCCGGCACCTCGGGCACCCTGCTGCCCCGGGTCCGCCGGGTGGACGCCGCCCGCGCCCGTGACCTGGTGCCCGGGCTGCGGGCAGCCGGTCTGAACGGCGGCCTCGTCGCGCACGACGGGCAACTCGTCGACGACGCCCGGCTGGTGGTCGCCCTCGCCCGTACCGCGGCGCAGTACGGGGTCTCGGTGCTCACCCGCGTCCGCGCCGACGAGGTCACCGGAGGCGGCGCCCGGCTCACCGACGGACTCACCGGCCAGTCGTTCACCCTCACCGCCCGCGCCGTCGTCAACGCCACGGGAGTCTGGGCCGGCGAGGTGGATCCGTCGATCCGGCTGCGGCCCAGCCGGGGCACCCACCTGATGGTCGACGCCGCGGCCCTCGGCCGGCCGACCGCCGCGCTCACCGTCCCCGTGCCCGGGTCGACCAGCCGGTTCGTCTTCGCGCTGCCGCAGCAGCTCGGCCGGGTCGCGATCGGCCTGACCGACGAGGACGCGCCCGGCCCGATCCCGGACGAGCCCCGGCCCACCGACGCGGAGCTGGACTTCCTCCTCGACACCGTGAACTCCGCCCTGGAGACGGCCCTGACCAGGGCCGACGTGCGCGGCGCCTACGCCGGGCTGCGGCCGCTGCTCGACACCGGCGACGGCGCCACCGCGGACATCTCCCGGCAGCACGCGGTGCTGGAGTCGCCCAACGGCGTGATCACGGTGGTCGGCGGAAAGCTCACCACCTACCGCCGGATGGCCGAGGACGCCGTCGACACCGCGGTCCGCCTGCGCGAGCTGACCGCCCGCGACTGCTGGACCACCCGCCTGCCGCTGGTCGGTGCGCCCGGCCACCGCGACAGCCGGCCCTGCCCCGAGGGCGAGGTGCCGGCCTCCCTGGTCGCCCGCCACGGCGGCGCGGCGCGCGAGGTGCTCGTGGCGGGGGAAGCGCTGGGTGCCGGTTACGCGGCGCCGGTCGCGGGCGGCATCGACGTCAGCCGGGCCGAGATCGTGTACGCGGTGACGCACGAGGGCGCGCTGGACGTCGAGGACGTGCTGCACCGCCGGACCCGGATCGGCCTGGTCCCGGCGGACGCGGAGCGGGCCGGGGCGGCCGTCGAGGAGATCATCGCCAAGGTCCGCTGAGCGCCGAGTGCCGAGCCTTGCGGCAGGCGGCAGGCGGCAGGCGGCCGGGTCGCCAGACGGTCACTGCCCGGTGCGCTCCGCCATCGGGTGCACCGCGCCGTGCACGTCCAGCGCGCACGCGAGGGGGCGCTCGGGGTCACCGGTCCGCTTGAGCTCGACGGCGAGCGGCAGCGGAGGCTCCTCGGGCAGCTGGGCGGCCAGCGTGAGCGGGTAGACGCCGTGCCCGTGGACGCGGTGGAAGGCGACCTCCTTGCCGTCCACCAGCACCTCGGTCTCGGTGATCCAGCCGGACCGGACGTTCACCGTGACGGAGTGCCCGGCCCGGTCGAGATGGAAGCTGTGCCGCTGGCGCATGAAGACCTCCGGGGGACCGCCGAGCCCCCCGCGCGACCACGCCAGTCTACGTCCGGCCCCCCGGCCCGGCCGGGCGAGCGCGAGCGCTGCGGGAGTGGTGGGCCGCCCCCGTTCCCGCCCGGAATCGGGAACGGGATCGGGAACGGGGCCTCGGGAACGGGCCCCCGGGGAAGGGGGACGACGCGGCGCCCTGGCCGCGCCTCAGACGAGGCGGCCGCCGCCGTCGACGTGCAGGACCGTGCCGGTGACGAAGGGGCTGGTCATCGCGAAGTGGACGGCGCGGACCAGGTCCTCGGTGGTGCCGGTCCGGCGTGCGGGGTTGCGGTCGGCGACGGAACGCAGGAAGTCGGTCTTGTCGGCGCCCATCCGGTCCCAGGCGCCGGTGTCGACGATGCCGGGGGAGACGGCGTTGACGCGGACCGGGGCGATCTCCACGGCCAGGGCCTGAACGAGGAAGGCGAGGGCGCCGTTGGTGGTGGCCATCACGGTGCGGGCGGGCGCGGGGCGCCAGGCGGCGACGCCGGAGAAGAAGGTGAAGGAGGCGCCGTCGGGGGTGTCGGTGGCGGCCTGGCCGGCGAGGTGCTTGGCGAGCAGCAGCGGGCCGTACACCTTGGCGGCGAACGCGCGGTGCACGTCGGCGAGTTCGAGTTCGGCGAGCGGGCCGTTGGCGGGCATGGCGGCGGTGGAGACCAGGTGGTCGAAGCGGCCGGTGGCGGCGGCGAGGGCGGCGATCGAGTCCTCGTCGGCGAGGTCGACCGGGACGACCTTCGTGGGGCCGGTCAGTTCGCCGGCGGTCCACTCCAGCTTGCGGGGGTCGGGGCCGGCGAGGACGAGTTCGGCGCCGGCGGCGGAGGCGGTGTGGGCGAGGGCGCGGCCGGTGTGGGAGCCGGCGCCGACGACGACGACGCGGCGGCCGGCGAGGGGGAGGGTTGCGGAGGAGGTCATGTCCGCAACCCTCCGCCGAGCAGGGGTGATACGTCCAAGGCTTGTTTTCTGGGAAAGCCATAAACTGCCTGCATGGCCACTCTCCGACAGTTCGAGTACCTGGTGACCGTCGTCGACACCGGTTCCTTCACGCGCGCGGCCGAGCTGCTGCACGTCACTCAGCCGGCGCTCTCGCACCAGGTGCGGGCGCTGGAGAAGGCGGTGGGCGGCGCGCTGCTGGAGCGCCTGCCGCGCGCGGTGCGGCTGACGCCGATGGGGCGGGCGGTGCTGCCGCACGCCCGGGCGGCGCTCGCGGATGCCGAGCGGCTGCGGGCGGCGGCCCGCTCGGCGGCCGGACTCGACGGCGGTGAGCTGGAGTTGGCGACGGTGTACTCGGTGAGCCTGGGCATCCTGCCGCCGGTGCTGCGGGCCTGGCGGCGCGCGCACCCGGGGGTGCGGATCCGGCTGCGCGAGTACGCGCACAACGAGGAGCTGCGGGCGGCGATGGCGGCGGGGCAGGCGGACGTCGCGGTGGGGACGCAGCCGGCCGACTGGGAGGGGCCGATCAGGGAACTGGGGGTGGAGGAGTTCGTCCTGGCGCTGCCGCCGGAGGACGCGGAGCCGGAGGGATGCCGGCGCGTTCCGCTGGCCGAGCTGGCGGAGCGGGACTGGGTGCACTACGCCCCCGGGAACGGGCTCGCGGACCTGCTGGACGCGGCCTGCGCGGAGGCCGGGTTCCGGCCCCGGGTGGCGGTGCGGACCGAGCAGACGGCGGCGGCCCCGCTGCTCGCGGCGGCCGGTCTGGGAGTGGCGCTGGTGCCGGCGAACATCGTGCCACCGGGGTTCGACGGGCTGGTCCGCCGGCCGGAGCCGCCGGTCCGGCGGGCGCTGGTGGCGTACACCCGGACCAGGCCGGACCCGTTGACGGCGGCCTTCGTCGACCTGCTGGCCCGGCAGGCGTGCCTGCTTCCGCCGCAGGTGGCGGCGCTGCTGGCGGAGGGGGGCTGAGGCGGCGGGCCGCGAAGGGGCGGGGCTCGGCCGGGGAGCGTGCCGGGGGCGGGCGGGGTGGTCGGCCGTGTGCCGGCCGGGGATGGCCAGGGATGGCCGTATTCGGTCGCACGGATTCTCGTGATCTCTACAGTGTTGTAGATTCTTTTCCAGGGAGAGCAGTAGCGCAACCGAGGAGGGCACTGTGGGAGTTTCGCTGGCCAAGGGCGGCAACGTCTCGCTGACCAAGGAGGCGCCGGGCCTCACCGCCGTCATCGTCGGACTCGGCTGGGACGTGCGGACGACCACCGGCGCCGACTACGACCTGGACGCGAGCGCGCTGCTCTGCAACGCGGTCGGCAAGGTGCTCTCGGACGGGCACTTCGTCTTCTTCAACAACCTGCGCAGCCCGGACGGTTCGGTCGAGCACAGCGGTGACAACCTGACCGGTGGCGGTGACGGCGACGACGAGCAGATCAAGGTCGACCTGGCCACCGTGCCGGCCGAGGTGGCCAAGGTGGTGTTCCCGGTGTCGATCTACGACGCGGACGCCCGGCACCAGAGCTTCGGCCAGGTCCGCAACGCGTTCATCCGGGTCGTCAACCAGGCCAACGGCCAGGAGATCGCCCGCTACGACCTCACCGAGGACGCCTCGACCGAGACGGCGATGGTCTTCGGCGAGCTCTACCGCAGCGGCGCCGAGTGGAAGTTCCGCGCGATCGGCCAGGGCTACGCCTCCGGCCTGCGCGGCATCGCGACCGACTACGGCGTGAACGTCTGACGGGTCGAACCGTCCGGCACTGAAGGGGAGTTCGACGGCCGGTCGAGGGACAGGCCGCCGAACCCGCCCGTACCGGCGAGCTGTTCGCGCCACCACTCGGCCATTCCGGCCTCGTCGATGGTCCTCCAGTCCGGTGCGCCGGTGACCTGGGCCCGTCCGAGCCGGCGGCCGAGGTCGACCAACGCCCGCCCCACCGCGCCGCGTTCGCGGTCGTAACCGGGCAGCAGATCGTCCCAGCCGTCCGCCGACCGCCAGGCGTCCTCGAAGGCGCAGGCGTCCTGGAGGGCCTTGGCCGCGCCGCTGGTGTTGTGCGGGCGGACCAGGGTGGCGGCGTCCCCGGCGAGCAGCAGGCGTCCGGCGGTGCGGCGCGGGGTCGCGAGGTCGTGGATCGGCTGGAGCAGGATCCGCTCGACCGGGGTCAGGTTGACCACCCCGGCCCAGTACGGCGGGAGGTGCCGGTCGGCGAGGTCGGCCAGTTCGTCGAGGCGGACGGGGTCGAGCGAGCCGGCCGGGATGCCGTTGGGGTCGGCCGACGTGTGGGCCGGGACGCCGGCCCCGGTGCCGCCGGTCGGGTGCAGCCAGGCGGGTGCGGGGGCGTAGAAGACCCAGTTGACCAGGGTGGTGCCGGGCGCCAGGCCGGGAATGCGGTAGAGCACGACCTGGCCGCCGGAATAGCAGGCGGTGATCACCTCGTGCCCGGGCCAGCGCGCGCCCCCGCCGGGCAGCCGGTCGAGGAGGCGGGCGTCGAAGCTGCCGCGCCAGCAGACGTAGCCGGCGTACTCGGGCCGGGCGTCCGGGCAGACGGCGCCCCGGACCACCGAACGGTGGCCGTCGGCGCCGACCACCAGGTCGTACGGGTCGCGCCCGCCGGAGGTCGCCACCCAGGCCCGCGGGCCGTCGTCGGGGCCGCCCCCGCCGACCGCCGTGACGGTCGTCCCGGTGCGGAACTCCACGGCGTCCGGGGCGCGTTCGCGCAGTCCCTGCCAGAGCACGCCCCAGTGGAACGCGTGCATGGCCATCGGCTGGACCCAGAGCACCCGCCCGCGCGGGCCGTGCGTGCCGGAGGGGTCGGCGGCCACCCAGTGCCGTTCGGTGAGCGGGTGGTGGCGGATGCCGTCGTCGAGGTGGCCGGCCCGGACCAGTTCGGCGTAGCGGTCCAGGACCACGCACAGGCCCACGCCCCGGTCCTCCAGGCGCCCGGGGCTGCGTTCCAGCACGGTGACCTGCTCCGCCCCGCCGCGGGCCGCGGCCCGGGCGAACGCGCACCCCGCGATGCTGCCGCCGACCACGGCGACCGATCCACCCCGCACGGCCGTGCCCCCTCTCCGGGGCCTCGGCCGGCCCCGCCCGTCTCCCGACGACCATACGCCGTGGACTGACGATCCGTCAGCAAAGGGGCGGGTGGAGTGCCGTGGCGGCCGGGCCGCCCCGGGGGCGGCGCCGCGGGTGGCGCCGCATGGGGGGTTCGGCGGGGCCGGGGGAGGGGTCCGGCGGGAGTTCGGCCGCACCCTCTTGTGCAACTAGTTGCATATAGGCATCCCCTCCCCTACCGTGTGGTAACAACGAGCCGCCGCCTCGACGAAGCCCTGGGAGACCCCCGATGACCGCCACCCCGCCGCCGCCCTACCCGCACCTGCTGCGCCCGCTCGACCTCGGCTTCACGACCCTCCCCAACCGCGTCGTCATGGGGTCCATGCACGTGGGCCTGGAGGAGGCCCCCGACGGCCCCGAGCGGCTGGCCGCCTTCTACGCCGAACGCGCCCGCGGCGGCGTCGGCCTCATCGTCACCGGTGGCATCGCCCCCAACGAGGCAGGGCGCCCCTGGGGCGGCGGCGCCATGCTCACCACCGAGGAGGAGGCCGACCGCCACCGCGTCGTCACCGACGCCGTGCACGCCGCCGGCGGCCGGATCGCCCTCCAGATCCTGCACTTCGGCCGCTACGCCTACCACCCCGACCTCGTGGCCCCCAGCGCCGTCCAGGCGCCGATCAGCCCGTTCCCGCCGCGCGCCCTCACCGCCGACGAGGTCGAGCGGACCATCGAGGACTTCGCCCGCTGCGCCGCCCTCGCCCGGCGAGCCGGCTACGACGGCGTCGAGATCATGGGCTCCGAGGGCTACCTGATCAACGAGTTCATCGCCGCCGCCACCAACCACCGCGAGGACGAGTGGGGCGGCCCGTACGAGAACCGGATGCGGTTCCCGGTCGAGATCGTCCGCCGCGTCCGCGAGCGGGTCGGCCCCGACTTCATCCTGATCTACCGGCTCTCCATGCTCGACCTCGTCCCCGGCGGTTCCACCCTCCCCGAGGTGGTGCAGCTCGCCCGGGCCGTCGAGGAGGCCGGTGCCACCATCATCAACACCGGCATCGGCTGGCACGAGGCGCGCATCCCCACCATCGCCACCTCCGTGCCGCGCGGCGCCTTCGCCTGGGTGACCCGGAAGGTGATGGGCTCGGTCGGCATCCCGCTGGTCACCTCCAACCGCATCAACACCCCCGAACTCGCCGAGCAGTTGCTCGCCGACGGTTACGCCGACCTGGTCTCCCTCGCCCGCCCGCTGCTCGCCGACGCCGACTTCGTCGCCAAGGCCCGCGACGGCCGCGCCGACGCCGTCAACACCTGCATCGGCTGCAACCAGGCCTGCCTCGACCACACCTTCAGCGGGAAGACCACCTCCTGCCTGGTCAACCCGCGCGCCTGCCACGAGACCGAGCTGGTCCTCGCCCCCACCAGGACGCGCAAGCGCATCGGCGTCGTCGGCGCCGGACCGGCCGGCCTCGCGTTCGCCGTCTCCGCGGCCGAACGCGGCCACGCCGTCACCCTGTTCGACGCCGCCGACACCGTCGGCGGCCAGCTCGACATCGCCCGGCGCATCCCGGGGAAGGAGGAGTTCGACGAGACCATCCGCTACTACCGCACCCGCCTCGCCGAACTCGGCGTCGAGCAGCGGCTCGGGGCCCTCGTGGCGGCGCCGGAACTCGCCGCCGAGGACTTCGACGAGGTCGTCCTCGCCACCGGCGTCACCCCGCGCGTCCCCGCCGACCTCCCCGGCATCGACCACCCCAGCGTCCTCGGCTACCTCGACGTGCTGCGCGACGGCGCGCCCGTCGGCGAGCGCGTCGCCGTCGTCGGGGCGGGCGGCATCGGCTTCGACGTCGCCGAGTACCTCACCGACCAGGGCGACGAGGCAAGCCTCGACGCGTCCGTCTACCAGCGCAAGTGGGGCATCGACCCGGAGTACCGCGAGCGCGGCGGCCTCGCCCGGCCCGAGCGGCCGACGCCCCCGCGCCGCGTCCACCTGCTCCAGCGCCGGACCGGCAAGGTCGGTGCCGGCCTCGGAAAGACCACCGGCTGGATCCACCGGGCCGAACTCAAGCACCGCGGCGTCACGATGGTCGCCGGCGCCCGCTACGACCTGATCGACGACTCCGGGCTCCACGTCACCCTCGACGGCGAACCGCAGCTGCTGCCCGTCGACACCGTCGTCCTCTGCACCGGCCAGGAACCGCGCCGCGACCTGGACGCCGCCCTGCGCGCCCTCGGCATCACCCCGCACCTGATCGGCGGCGCCGACGAGGCCGCCGAACTCGACGCCAAGCGGGCGATCAAGCAGGGCACCGAGCTGGCCGCCGCGCTCTGACCGCCGCTCCGAGGGGCGCGGGCGGAATCCCCGCGACCCCTAGGATCGACCCATGTCGCTGCCGCACGCCATCCTGACCGCCCTGCTGGAGAAACCGTCCTCGGGGCTGGAGCTGACCCGGCGGTTCGACAAGTCGATCGGCTTCTTCTGGTCCGCCACCCACCAGCAGATCTACCGTGAGCTGGGCAGGCTGGAGACCTCCGGGCTGATCCGGGCGCTCCCGCAGACCGGGCCGGTGCGCGGGCAGAAGAAGGAGTACGAGGTCCTGCCCGAGGGCCGTGCCGAACTCGCACGGTGGACGGCCGCAGGGGACGACCCCAAGACGGTCCGGGAACCGCTGCTGCTGCGGCTGCGTGCCGCCGCGGTGGTCGGCACGGCCGGCCTGGACGCCGAACTCCACCGGCACCTCGCCCTGCACCGGGCGCAGCTGGCCGACTACCGGGCGATCGAACGGCGCGACTTCCCGCCGGGGGAGGGCGACGCCGCGAACCCGTTGCAGCACGCGGTGCTGCGGGCCGGCATCGGGCTGGAGGCCTTCTGGGCGCAGTGGCTCACCGAGACCCTCGCCACGCTGCCGTCCGACCGGACCGACGGCGGCCCGCCGGGCGGTCCGGCGCGTGGTCCGGCGCGTGGTCCCGCGGAAGGCGCCGCCGAGGCCCTCGGCCCGTCCTGACCTGCGGATCCACCCGTCGGACGGGCGGGGTCCCGGACGCGGTGGGAGACTGGACGCCTGTCCCTGCCCGAACTCCCGACCGGGGGCCGCATGTCTCTCCCCAGGCCTCTTCTCGCCCTCACCGTCGCGGCAGCCGGTCTCACCGTGTTCACCCTCGGCACCACCGGGCTCGCCGCAGGATCGCCGTCCGCTCGGCCCGCGCCGGCCGTGACGCTCGCGACAGCCGCCGGGGCCACGGTCGCCGCCGCTCCGGCCGCCGCCGCACAGCTGCCCACCGACGACCGGCTCAGGGCCGCGCTGCTCACCGCCGACGAACTGGGACCGGACTTCACCGAACTCCCGGTCGGCGCGAGCCCCTCGCCCGAGAGCGACGCCTCCCCGGTGGCCGGCTGCGACGCGCTGCGCGCGCTGCTGAACCGCGAGACCGCCCGAGGGCCCTCCGGACGCCCGCACCAGGGCGTCGAGTTCGACGGGCCGGCCGGCAACCCGATGATCACCGAATCGCTCACCGCCGAGGAGCCGGACCGCCTCACCACCGACTTCGCCGCCGTCACCGCCGCGTTCGCCGACTGCCGCAGCATCACCTTCACCGACGACACCGGCGCCCCCGTGGTCTTCACCGTGACCCCGGTCGCCCTCGGGGACCGGCCGGGCGCCCCCGCCGTCCGCCTCGACGGCGAACTGGCGGGCATCCCGCTCAACGGCTACCTCGGCCTCGAACGCCTCGGCGACGTCGCGCTCTCCTACGGATTCTTCCAGCGCGACTCCGTCTCCCCCCAACTCGCGTCCCTCTACTACCGCGCCGCCGTCGCCAAGGCCGAACGTCACCTCGGCGCGCCGGCGGGGTCCACGACGGCCCCGACGGCCCCGGGCGTTCCCACCACCCCGACGGCTGCTCCGGGCGTTCCGTCCGCGGCGGTCTGACGGGCCGCCGCCGGTCCCGTCCGGCCCGGTCGCCACAGCCCGAGCCGGCCTCCGATCCGGCCTCCGATCCGGAGGCCGACCCGACGGCCCGCGCCGAACTCTGGTGCGGGCCGGCCGGCGGAGCCACAATGCGGGCATGCGGAAACGGCTCCTGGCCGGTCTGGCAGGTCCGGCCCTGGTTGTTGCGGCGGCCACGGCGTCGGGATGCGGTGGACCCGACGCGTCACCCGGGAACGCGTCACCGGGGACGGCCGCCCCGTCGACCACGCCGACGGCGCCTTCGCCGTCGTTCGACCCCTTGGAGGACTGCGTCCTGAGCATCGCGCCCTGGCTGCGCACGTACCTCGACGGCGGTACGGACCTCGGTGACTACCAGGAGATGGGCCTCTCCAGCGCCCAGGGCGGCGCGCTGCGCGAACTCCAGCGGCAGGCCGCCGCCCTCGGGGCGCAGGGGCCGCTGCCGCCCGACTGGGCCGACCGGGAGGTCCGCAGGGCGTGCGCCGCGATCGTCGCGGCCAGGGCCACCATGACCGCGAAGCCGACGGGCTGGCCCTGACCGCGCCGGGTCGGCGGCGCACCGGCCCGTGGCGACGGGCCCGTCGCCACGGGCGGGGAGGGGCGCGGCGCCGGGCGGCACCGGGCCTCGTCCGGCGGAGAACCACCCGGTGAGCAGGGGGTTTACCCCCGGACAGGTTCGGAGGACGGCCCCAGCGCGGCCCGCCCCCGTCCCGAGCCATGATCATTCCACCGCCCAGTGGAACACCGAACTGAGGAATGATCAGGATGACTGCGCACATGACGGCGATCGGACGACGCGGGCTGCTCGCTGCGACGGCAGCGCTCGCGGCCACCGCCCTGCTGGCCCCGGTGGCCTCCGCCGTGCCCGCCGGTCCCGCGCCGGCCGCATCCGGCGCCACGGCGGTCGACGGACGGCAGGCCGCCGCGATCCGTGCGCTGGAGAGCGCCGCGCAGCCCCTGCGGTCGACGGAACCCGGTGGCCGCAGCACCGACCTCCGGGCGCTCGGTGCGATGGTCGGCGACGCCGCCGTGGTGGGGCTGGGCGAGGCCACCCACGGCTCGCACCAGTTCTTCGCCATGAAGGAACGCGTCTTCCGCTACCTCGTCGAGGAGAAGGGCTTCACCACCTTCGCCCTGGAGATGAGCTGGTCGGCCGGTCTTCGGATCGACGAGTACCTCCAGGGAGGCCCCGGCGACGCCCGGCAGACGGCCAAGGAGGCGCTGGCCGGATCCCCCTGGGAGCGTGAGGAGTTCGTCAGCCTCATCAGCTGGATGCGGCGGCACAACGACCGGCACCCGGACCGCAGGGTCCACTTCATGGGCAACGACGTCGGAGCGCCGAGGCTCGGTGACCAGGTCTTCGACCGGGTCACCTCCTACGTCCGCACGGCCCGCCCCCAGGACCTCGCGCAGGTCGAGGCGCTGTACGCGGGCCTGCGCCCCCTCGACGACGTGTTCGCCTACCTGGGCAGGCCCCTCGCCGAACGGCGCCACAACGCGGCCGTCGCCCAGCAGGCGTTCGACCTGGTCACCGCGGGCAAGGGCGCCGGCGGCGAGGCCTACGAGTGGGCCGAGCAGCACGCCCGCAACATCCTCCAGACCTTCGTCTTCACCTCCCTGGACCTGGCCGACCCCGAGTCGGTGTCCGTCGCGGAGCACTACCGCGACCGGGCGATGGCCGACAACACCGCCTGGTGGAACCGCCGCACCGGCGACAGGATGCTGCTGTCGGCGCACAACGGCCACGTGGGCTACCTGTCCACCGACCCCGTGATGTACCCGACGACGCAGGGTGTCTACCTGCGCAACGCGCTCGGGCGGGGCTACGCCGCCATCGGCTTCACCTTCAACCAGGGGTCCTTCCTCACGGCGACCACCCTCGGCAGTCCCTGGAACGCCGTGACCGTCCCGGCAGCCACCCCCGACATGCAGGAGTACACCCTCGACCGGGTCCGCCACCGCGACTACTACGTCGACCTGCGCACGCTGTCGGCCGCCGGCCGCGACTGGCTCGACACCCCCCGCCCCGTCCACGACGCCGGATCGAGCTTCACGCAGCCGGCCCCCAGCCTCGCCGTCAACCAGGCGTACGACATCCTGATCCACCTCCACCAGGTCCACGAGGCCACCAAGCTCTGACCCTCGCCGCACCGGCCCGCCGTCGGCCCGGCCCGCCGCCGCACCGGCCCGGGGCCGAGCCGGCGGCGGGTCAGCCGCGCGGCGCGAGGTGCAGGCCCGGGCCGGCCGTGCCCGGCTCCTCCACGCCCGGCAGCAGCCGCATGTCCCGCCCGTAGTCGCCGCCGTCGAGGCGCCGGAAGGGCACCGGCTCATCGGTGAACAGCCCGTCCAGCCGGCGCCCGTACTCCCGCGCCAGCTCCGCGAACCGCTCCGACGACACGTCCACCGACCCGTACACGGCGAACGGTTCGAGCGCCGCGATGCCGGTGAACCAGAGCACCCCGTGCTGCACGGGGAACAGCAGGTCCGTCAGCGGGCCGTGCGCGCCCCGGTCGGAGAACGCCGACTCCCGGGCCCCGGCCGTCACGGCCAGCAGGCCCCGGCGCCCGCCGAGCGCGCCCTCGCTGTACGGCGGCGGAACGGCCGGCCCGTGCGCGAACTCGAAGGTGAACACCCGGTCGATCCAGCCCTTGAGGATCGCGGGCACCGAGAACCACCACAGCGGGAACTGCAGCACCACGGCGTCGGCCCGGCGCAGCTTCTCCTGCTCGGCGGCGATGTCCGCCGAGAGCCGCCCCGCGTGGGTGGCCTCGCCCTGGGCGGCCAGGACCTCCAGCCGCTCGTCCGCCGGCAGGTCCGGGAAGTCGTCGCCGTCCAAGGACGCGTGCCACTTTATCGCGTAGAGGTCGGACACCTCCACGCGGTGCCCGGCGGCCCGCAGGTGGTCGGCCGCGAACGCGGACAGCGCGGAGGTGAGCGAACGGGGCTCGGGGTGCGCGGTGACCAGGAGGACGGTCTTCTGCCGGGTGGGGTCGGGCTGTTGCCGCGATGCGTGGTCGGTCATGGCACCACCCTCGCGCCGGTCGCGAGGCGCAGCCAGCACCCTGCGATTCCGGAGGACCGCCGGTCCTGGTACTGCGAGGGCCACCCATACTGGATCGCATGGACACCAGCACGGGCAGGAGCTCCGACAGCAGGACCGGCAGCAGCACCGGCGGGGACGGCGCCGCCACCGCGGCCACCCCGCCGGACGGGGTCGGCGACCCCGGCCGGGCGCTCGGAGCGTTCCTGCGCGCCCGCCGGGGCCGGGTGGCCCCCGAACTGGTCGGCCTCGCCGGGGGCGGGCGCCGACGGGTGCAGGGGCTGCGCCGGGAGGAGCTGGCCCAGCTGGCCGGGATCAGCGTGGACTACTACGTCCGGTTGGAGCAGGGACGTTCCACCCAGCCGTCCCCCGAGGTGCTCGACGCGCTCGCCCGCACCCTCGGGCTGGACGAGGCGGAGCGCCGTCACCTCGACACGCTCGCCTCCGCCCGGCGGGTGCCGGTGCCCAGGCCCCGGGTCAGTCCGCTGCTGCGCCGGATGCTGGACGCGCTGGGCGCGGACCTTCCCGCCTTCGTGACCGACCACCGCCTCGACGTCGTCGCGTGGAACGGACTCGGCTCCGAACTCGTCGGCGGTGTGGGCGAGGTGCCTCGCCGTGACCGGAACCAGGCCCGCTTCCTCTTCCTCGACCCGGCCTCCCGCACCGTCCATCCCGACTGGGCGGACCGAGCGGCGGAGGCCGTCGGCCAGCTGCGGGTGGCGGCCGGCACCTGGCCGGGCGATGCCGAGCTGGTCGCCCTGATCCGCGAACTCTCCTCGCAGAGCCGGGAGTTCCGACAAGTCTGGGAATCCGGCGAGGTGGTGATGTGCGCGGCGGGCCGCAAGCGCCTCCACCACGCCCTGACCGGCGTGCTCACACTGGACTTCGAGCCCCTGAACGTCCCGGCCGCCCCCGGCCAGACCGGCCTGGTACTGCACGTGTTCAGCGCGGGGGAGGACCGGGTGACCGCCGCCGCCCTGACCCGGCTCGCGACGGCGGCGCCGGTCGCGACGGCCGGGCCGGGGACGAGGGACTGACGAACCCGCCCCGCCCCGCCCCGGCCCGGTCCGCCCCCGCCCCGAGCTGCGCCCTGCCGTGTCCAGGCCCCGGATGAGGGGCGGAGGCACTGTTTTCGGCCGGAATCGATGATCGGTGGGCGAGGTTCCGGCCGTGGTTCGTGTCCGCACCCTCGGAACGGTCCGTGGTCTCGGATGCTGGACGGAGTGCCCCGCCCCGATCGGGCGGGCGCCTTTCCGCAGCTCTACACACGGAGGTGGACGGATGAGGTCGGGGATTCGTACGTGGGTGCGCGGGGCGGGTGTCGCCCTGCTGGCGGTCGCGGTGGCGGCTCCGGTGGCGGGCGCGACGCCCGCCGACACGCAGGGCCGGCCGGGGATGATCGACGTCGCCGACCTGCCGCCGGACTCGCTGACCTGGATGGGCGGGGCCTCGGACGAGCCGGGCGGGAGCTACACGCCGACCTGTCTGTGGGACCGGATCAACGAGGTGCCGGAGCAGAACACCTGGAGCGCCGACTTCTTCACGTCGGAGACCGCCTCGGCCGTCGAGCGGGTCTTCGTGCTGCCGACCGAGGCGGAGGCCGTCACCCTCGCCGAATCGCTCCGTCAGTACTACGCGGGCTGTGCCGACCGCCTGCGTGCCGCGTACCCGGGCGACACCGTGACCGGGCAGGACCACGGCTCGCTCGACGTCGAGGAGGGCGCGACCGTGGGAGGCGTGCACCGTTCCCGCACCTCCCCCTGGGCGTCGTACAACAACCACCTGTACGGGGTCGGCCGGGACGGCAGCACGGTGGCGGTCGTCGAGTGGGAGAGCAACTGGACCCAGCCGGACGTCCCCGCCTTCAAGGAGACGGTCAGGGCCGCGGTGAACAAGCTCTACTGACAGGCCCGTTGGCGCTCCCATCCGTGCGCCGCACGGGTCCCGCCGGGTCCGGCCGGGTCCGGCGTGTTCCGGCCTGTTCCGGCCGGTTCCTGCGGGGCGGTGCACAGGTCCGTCAGGGCAGGCAGAGCACCAGCAGGCAGCTGCGGACCTTCACGTCGTCGATGACCGGGCCGCCGTAGCCGGGGGTGGTGCTGGCGAACGTGAGGGTGGCCGAGGTGCCCAGCAGGTTGGTGAAGGCGGTGGTCTGCTCGACGTAGCCCATGGAGCGCAGGCCGTGTCCGCTGACGTCGAAGGCGAAGTCGAGCACCGTCGTGCCGTTGACCCGCACCTGGCCGGTCTTGAGGGCCGGGGCCCACACGGGGTTGCCCGCCAGCTTGAAGGTGACGAGGTAGGTCGTCAGCGGTGCCACCGGGAACGTCTGCGAGACGCTGCCGGTGGTGCTGCCGTTGAGGTCGAGCGACTGGTGGCCCTCGGCCACGTCCCACAGGCGGTCGGAGGTCAGGTCGGCGCTGTCGCCGCCGACCGTCCAGGGGCCGAAGGTCTGTTCGCCGAGGTAGTCGGTGAACGGTGCGGGTGCCGGGACGACGGGGCTCTCGAAGCCTCCGTCGGAGAAGGCCACGGCGGCGACCGCTGTGGCGGCAGCCCCGGCGGCGGGCGGGGCGGCGGGCGCGGCCGCGGCGGTTCCGGCGGTGGCGGTCAGCAGGAGGGCGGCGGCGGTGACGGCGGCGGTGCGGGAGACGGCGCGGGCGGCGGACGGGCTCGGCGGGTGCATGGGTGCCTTCCGGTTGCGCGGGGAGGCCTCCGGTCAGGAGCCCCATCCGGAGTGTGCGGTCCTGCGCGCGCCCCGCCAAGGGGTCCGGGCGCGGTGCGCGGGAGCACGGTGGCCATGCCAGGGGCGGGAGTTCTGTACGCCTGGCGCGCACGCCTCGCCGCGCGCCCCCTGATCGACGACGGTCTCGGGGGCAGGACCAGGATCCGCCGGGACGTCCGCCGCGACGGCTCCGGCCGCCCGGAGCCGAGCCGGGGCCGGACGGTTCACTACGCGCGCCGGCGGGCGGCGGAGGCGACGGGCCGGTTCGCCGCGAGCGGCACGGGGCCTCTCGCGGCGCTCCGCGGATCAGCCCTTGAGGGTCTTGGCGAACTGGCGGGCCAGGGACTCCTCGGCGGCGGCGTCCTTGGCCGCGTCGGGGTTGTTCGCGCCCAGCTTGCGGTTGGACTGGACCTCGACCCGGTAGAAGTGCGGGCCCAGCGCGAAGAACAGGGCCGGCTTGCCCGCGTTGCCCCGGGACGCGACGAACACCTCGTCGCCGACGTCCTTGACCGCCGGCTCCTTCGCGTCCGGGCGCTGGGAGTCCCGCTTGTGGCTCGCGAACGTGGAGGAGTCCACCTCCTGGAGCGAGGTGAGGGAGTCCCAGTTGCTCCAGCCGCAGCCCCAGACCGCCGAACCGTCGAGGCCCCGGCCCAGGGGCATGCCGTTGAACGGGCCTGGCGTGCCGACGACGGCCACCACCTGGTCGGACGTCAGCAGCGTGCAGGGGTCGGCCGGGCGGTTGGCGGGAGGGGCCGCCTTGCCGCCCCCGCTCGGCGCGGCGGTGGTGCCGGCCGGCGTGGTACCGGCGGGCGGCGTCGCGCCGCCGGGGGAGGTGCCCGGTGCGGAGGTCCCGGCCGCGGTCTCCGAGGGCGCCTTGGCGGCGTCCGGGGCGGAGGCGCCCGAGGACGAACAGCCGGCCACCGCGACCGTGGCCAGGGCGAGCGCGGTCAGCCACGTGTACGGGCGGGACGTGGACGGGCGCGACTGGTGTGCGTGTTTGCCGTGTCGGACGGCGGAGTCGAACTGCATGCGGGATTCCCCCCTCTTCGGCGGTTCGTCCCGTCGGACGGACCGGTCGTGCGGCTTGATCGTACCGAGCGGTAGACGATCACAACCCGGTTCGCCCGGGACGGAGTTGGCTGCCCGTCAGATCCGCCCGACCGGTGGGGGCGCCCGGCGAACCTCCGGCCGGTCCGTCAACTCCGGCCGTGGGCAGGCGATTCGGCGGTGGTCTTCAGGTCGCTCAGCCAGGACTCCAGGCCCGACCGGAGGACCTCGGTCGCGAAGGGGACGTTCGCCTCGACCTGGGGACCGCTGTGGGTCTCCTCGGTGGTGACGCGGACGCCACCCCGGACGGCCGTGAAGTTCCACACGTGGACGCCGTCGATGCGCAGCCCCTCGGCGACGGCGGGCCCGGTCCAGCGGAGGCACGAGCCGGTCCGGAGCTGTCGGACGGTGGAGGTGATGTCCAGGCTGGTGGCGGGAGTCGCCGGGTTGGGCGGCAGCGGGGTCGTCCACCGGAAGGCCGAACCCCGGTGGAGCGGCCCGTGGTCGAGGCGCTCCGCGGTCCGCACGGGCGCCTGCCAGTCGGGCCAGCGCTCGACGTCGGTCTGGAGCTTCCAGACGGTGCGCAGCGGCGCGTTGATCACGATCTCGGTCCGGTGGCGGACGAGGGCGTCGGGGTCGACGCCCTTGCCCTGGCAGGTGAGGGACCTGCTGTGGTGGGGGGTGGTCGCGCCGGCGGGCGCGGCGGCGCCGCCGAGGAGGCCGGCGACGAGCGGGACGGCGACCAGGGCGGTGCGGATTCCGACGCGGCGAGGACGGGCGGTGCGGGAGCCGTTGGCGCGGGAGCCGTTAACGCGGGGGTCGGTGCTGCGGATGCCGGACATGGGGTTCCCCTCTGACGGGCGGTGGAGTGCGGGTCCCATGCCCTGCACTCCCGCTTGAGCTACATACTCATGCGTTCGTTAGAAGTTGTAACGCACGGTTGAGGGGGAGGTCAACAGGTTGCGTGATACCTTCTCACCAACCCTTGAGCATGTAGCTGAACGGGGGCGGGAAGGCGGCAGGTCATGGCGAGGGCGGGCGCGGACACCCCGAGGGAGCGCTACCGGGCCCAGGTGCGCGCGGAGATCACGGAACGCGCCTGGGGGCAGATCGCCACGGCGGGCGCGTCCGCGCTCTCCCTCAACGCGATCGCCAAGCAGATGGGCATGAGCGGGCCCGCGCTCTATCGCTACTTCGCCAGCCGCGACGACCTGATCACCGAACTCGTCCGGGAGGCGTACCGGAGCCTCGCCGACACCCTGCGCACGGCCGCCGCCGGTGCCGACCTGGCGGGGCTGGCGGGCGCGCTGCGCGGCTGGGCCCTGGTGGACCCGCAGCGGTATCTGCTCATCTACGGCACCCCCGTCCCCGGCTACCGGGCGCCCGAGGACGTCACCGCCGTCTCGAACGAGATCATGACCACCCTGCTCGACGCGTGTGCGGCGCTCGCGCCCGCCGGCCCCGCCGCCGCGACGCCTTTCGGCGCGTACCTGGAGGAGCACCGGGACTGGGCCGGCGGCCACCCCGCCCCGCCCGAGGTGCTCCACCGGTTCCTGACCGTCTGGACCCGCCTGCACGGCGTGCTGTCACTGGAACTCGCCGGCCACTTCGCCGGCATGGGCTTCGATCCGGCGCGGCTCTTCGCGGCCGAGCTGGAGGAGCTGCTGGCGCACCGGGCCTGACGCCGCCCCGGCAGTTGCCGCAGTCGCACAGGAAGTCGACGTGGTCGACTTCCTGTGCGAGGAGGTGTCGGGCTCGAACAAGATCGATCACTTTCCGCCGGGGTGTGGCATCGGCACCCGGCCGGGCGGTCCGGCGGCGACCATGGCTGCGGCGGTCGACCGGTCGCCCCTTGCGCACTGGAGGAGTTCGGGATGACGACGCAGGCGAGCGTGGCGGATCGGCTCGGGATCGAGTCGGGCACGGTGGTCCTGGAGCTGGGCTACGAGGAGGACGTCGACCACGACGTCCGCGACGCGGTGGCCGAGCGGTCGGGCAGCGCCCTCGTCGAGGGGGAGGCCGACGTCGTCGTCGACGTCGCGCTCCTCTGGTTCCGCGACGGTGACGGCGACCTGGTGGATCTGCTCGTGGACGCGCGAACGCTGCTGGCCGACAGGGGAGTCGTGTTCGTCCTGACCCCGAAGTCGGGACGGCCGGGCTACGTGGAGCCCTCGGAGATCGGCGAGAGCGCCCCCACGGCGGGCCTCCAGCAGACGGGCGCCTTCTCCGCGGGCGGCGACTGGACCGCCACCAGGCTCGTGGCCCCCCGGTCGGCCCGCCGCTAGGGCTCGCCCCGGGGCCGGGGCCGGGGCAAGCCCTAGCGGCGGTCACGCGACCAGGCGCAGCCAGGCCGACGCGAGTGCGGCGTGACCGGCCGGCGTCGGGTGCACGCCGTCCGCGGCCCAGTACTCCGGACCGGTCGCCGCGGCGAGCCCGGTGAACATGGCGTCCGCCGCGAGCAGGTGCGCGCCGTAGGCTTCGGCGAGCTCGCGCACGACCTGGATCTTCGGGTCCAGGTCGGCCCGCCACTCCTTCCGGACCGCGTCGTCGACCTCCGCGTGGCGCGTCCTGACGCTGCCGCTGATCGGCAGCAGGAACGGTTCGACGAGGATCAGCTCCGTGCCCGCCCCGGCCAGCGGCGCGAGCAGTCGGCGGTAGCCCGCTGCGAACTCCTCGGCGGGGATCACGCGGCCGTTCGGGTCGAGCGTGTGCCAGCCCATGTCGTTGACGCCGACGAGGATCGACACCACGTCCGGGCGGGCGTCGAGCACGTCTGCCTGCCAGCGGGCTTCCAGGTCCCTCACCTTGTGGCCCCCGATCCCGGTGTTCAGCCAGGTCACGGGCCGGTCCGGGTGCCTGAGGCCCCACTCGCCCGCGACGCGCAGCGGGTAGCCGAACCCGAGGCCGTCCTCGCTCGCCAGCCGCAGGCCGTCGGTGATCGAGTCCCCGGTGAACATCACCCTGGTTCCCGGGCGGAGGGTGATCGTCATCTGTGCTCCTTGTTCGAGTCGGGCAGGAGGGGTTCACCGGGGGAGTTCGCCGGGGGACGGGACGGAACCTCGTGTTCCCGAATCGCCGAGCCGCAAGCCGCCGGCCCGCTCGGAGCTTGCGGCCGGAGCCGCGAGCACGGGTCCGGCCCCACCTGACCTCTCCTCGCGAACTCCTCGCCGTCCGCCGTCCGCCGTCCGCCGTCCGCCGTCCGCCGTCCGCCATCCGGCGGACGGCGGCCTTCCGCGCGGGTGTCCTCCGGTCGCTGCCCCGGCCGTCCTGGTACCACTGCGGCCATGTCCCACCACCTCAGCGGCCCCCACCTCCGCTCCCCGCGCGGCGATGCCCGGCTCGACCTCACCGACCTGTTCGCCTTCCCGGCCGCCGTCGACCCCGGCCGCACCGTCCTCGTCCTGGACGCGCACCCGTACGCGGCCGTCCCCGGCGCCGCCTTCCACCCGGACGCCGTCTACCGCCTCAACGTCGACACCGACGGCGACCACCGGGCCGACATCGCCTACTCCTTCACCTTCTCCGCCCCCGACGCCTCCGGCGGCCAGACCGTCACGGTCCGCCGTGCCACCGGCGACGCGGCCCAGAAGCACGAGGCGGGCGGCGACGTCCTCTTCTCCGACGCCCCGGTGACGTTCGGCGGCGCCCCGCACGTCGTCGAGGCCGACGGACGCAAGCTCTCCGTCGGCCTGCGCAGCGACCCCTTCTTCGCCGACCTCGAAGGGATCGTCGACAACTTCACCTGGACGGGCCGGGACGCCATGGCGAACGCCAACGTCCTCGGTATCGCGCTCGAAGTGCCGGACGCCGACCTCGGCACCGAGGCGGAGATCGGCCTCTGGGCCCGGGTCAGCCTGCACGTCGACGGGCAGCTGGTCTCCGTCGACCGGGGCGCCCACCCCTCCCTCACCGCGTACTTCAACGCGGAGGAGGTGAAGGACGCCTACAACGCGGGCGAGCCGGCCGACGACTGGACCAACTACCGCGAGGCCTGGACGGCGGTCCTCCAGCACACCGGCGACTACACCACCGACGCCGCCACCGAGACGCTGAAGCTCGTCCTGCCCGACATCCTCCGCTACGACCGCTCCCGCCCGGCCGTCTACCCGAACGGCCGCACGCTCACCGACGACGTGACCTCGGCGCGTCTGGCGATGGTGTCGGGGGGCAAGGTCACCTCGGACCACGTCCCGCCGCACACCGACCTGCTCCCCGCCTTCCCCCACCTCGGCCACCCCCACCCGGCGGCCCCGGCCGGGTAGCGCGGCGCCGCCGGTGCTGCCCGCCCGAGGCCGGGCGGGCAGCACCGGCGAGACTCGTGCGGGTATATAGATATCTGTATAGTCACTTGGGTGGGCAACCCGTGGCAGATCGAGATCGAGCCAGAGGTCAGGCAGTGGCCGGAGCTCCTCCCGGATGCCCACTACGACAAAGCCGAACGTGCGGTCGATATGCTCGCAGACGGGCCGACGACTCTGGCTGAGCCCTACGCGCGCCACCTGGGTGGCGGAGTGCGTGAGCTGCGCTTCAGCGTGGACGGCAGCGCTGTGCGGATCACCTACTGGCTCGCGCCTGCTCGCCGCATCGTGCTGCTGACGGTCTTCCGCAAGACGCGGCAGCGGGAGGCGGCCGAGGTCGAGCGCGCTCAGCAGGCGCAGAAGGAGTGCGAGGCGGACCACGGTCCCGCTGCGCACGTCTACGACCGGACCACGGAGGAGAGCTCGTGAACCACGCACAGTGGAAGACCCGCCGAACCCGGAAGATCCTGGGCGAGCCGGTGCACGAGTCCCAGGCCTATGTGGAGGCCGGTTACGCCTTCGCACTGGGGCAGGCCGTCTATGACCGGCGGACGGAGCTGGGGATCTCTCAGGCGGAAGTGGCGCGGCGGGCCGGTATGACGCAACCGCAGATCTCCCTCGTCGAGGGCGGCGATTCCCTGCCGACCCTCCCGCTGCTCACCCGGCTGGCGAAGGCACTGGATGCCGCGCTGAGCATCGACCTGGACGGTGACGCCGCCGTGTTCGTCTTCTCGGCGCACGGTGGCAGCCCGTCCGGAGGCGCGGGCGGCGGAACCTCGACGGGCGGAACCTCGGCGGGCGGGAGCGCGGCGGCCTGAGTTCTACCGTGCCTCCGAACGGCCGCACGCTCACCGATGACGTGACCTCGGCGCGTCTGGCGATGGTGTCGGGGGGCAAGGTCACCTCGGACCACGTCCCGCCGCACACCGACCTGCTCCCCCGCCTTCCCCCACCTCGGCCACCCCCACCCGGCGGCCCCGGCCGGGTAGCGCGGGGCCGGCCCGGTGCGGCGGTCAGGCGGCCGACGAGGTCCCGAGGAGGACGTCCCCGGCGCGTACGTCGACGCCGTCCGGGCCGGTGGGCGCCCCGGCGCCGGCGCCGGCGAGGAGGATACGGGCGCCGTGCGGCGGCTCCAGTTCGTCGACCGTGAGCGTGGGGTTCCGCCGGATCTCCACCAGGGCGAGGTCGACCGCGTTCCCCCGCCGGTCGGTGCAGTGGAACCGCGTGCCGAGGCGCGTGTGCGCCAGGCAGCGCACGACGAGGGCGAGGTGGTCGGCGTCCACCGGGTCCACGTCGATGACCTGGACCTGCGGCGGCCGGTGCGCCCGGCCGTGGGTGAGCGCGCTCATCCCGCGCTCACCGGCTTCGCCAGGACGAGCTCGCGCCGGACGCCGTCCGCCAGGAGGTCGCCCTCCTCGCCGGTCCTGGTGAAGCCGGCGCGCTCGTACAGGGCGATCGCCCGCTCGTTGTCGGGCATCACGGCGAGCTTCAGGGCGGCGCACCCCCGTGTCGCCGCCCAGAGCTCGATCTCGCCGATCAGCCGCTCGCCGACTCCCCGGCCGCGTGCCGCCGGGCCGACCCACATCGAGATCAGCTCGGTGCTCGCCCGGTCCGGCTTGCCCTCCGCGTCCTCGCCCGGGACGCCGCTCGCCATCCCGGCGGGCTCGCCGTCGACGAACGCCACCAGATCGACGGCGCCGGGGATCTCCAGGCGTGAGCGCCAGCGCTCCTCTCGGTCGCCCTCGCCCTGCCAGTCGGCCAGGGTGGAGCCGAAGGCGTAGGGCGCTTCGCCCAGGGCGGCGAGGCGCAGTCCGCGCCAGAGCCGCCAGTCGTCGGAGGTCAGTGCACGCAGTTCGATCATGTCGGCGACTCTGCCGTGCCCGCAGCCGTTGCCGCAATCGGTTTTGAGGATGCCCCGTCACCCCGCCAGGGGCGGGTTCAGGCGGGCGAAGCCCTCCTGGCGGCGGTACGGGAAGTAGGGGTACGGGGCGGTGCGGCCGCTGGTCGCGTCCAGGCGGGCGATCTGCTCGACCGTCAGCTCCCAGCCGACGGCGCCGAGGTTCTGCCGCAGCTGCTCCTCGTTGCGGGCCCCGATGATGACCGAGGAGACGGTCGGGCGGCGCAGCAGCCAGTTGATCGCCACCTGGGGGACGGTGCGGCCGGTCTCCTTCGCGACGGAGTCGAGCGCGTCGACGACGTCGTGGAGCAGCTCGTCCTCCACCGGCGGGCCGTAGTCGGCGGTGTCGTGCAGGCGGCTGCCGGCCGGGATCGGGGTGCCCCGGCGGATCTTCCCGGTGAGCCGGCCCCAGCCGAGCGGGCTCCACACCAGGGCGCCGACGCCCTGGTCGTGGCCGAGCGGCATCAGCTCCCACTCGTAGTCGCGACCGACCAGCGAGTAGTAGACCTGGTGGGCGGCGTAGCGGGGGCGGCCGTGCGCGTCGGCGGCGGCGAGCGACTTCATCAGCTGCCAGCCGGAGAAGTTGGAGACGCCGGTGTAGCGGATCTTCCCGGCGCGGACCAGGTCGTCCAGGGTGGCGAGCACCTCCTCGACCGGGGTGGCGGCGTCGAAGGCGTGCAGCTGGAAGAGGTCGAGGTAGTCGGTGCCGAGGCGGCGCAGGGCGGCGTCGACGGAGGTGATCAGGCGGGCGCGCGAGGTGCCGGCGTCGTTGGGGCCGTCGCCGGTGGGCAGGCCGGCCTTGGTGGAGATCAGCACCTGGTCGCGACGGCCCTTGACCGCCTGGCCGAGCACCTCCTCCGAGGCGCCGTCCGAGTAGACGTCGGCGGTGTCGAACAGGGTGACGCCGGCGTCGATCGCGATGTCGAGCAGGCGGCGGGCCTCCTGGACGTCGGTGGTGCCCCAGGCGCCGAACAGCGGGCCGCTGCCGCCGAAGGTGCCGGTGCCGAGCGAGAGTGCGGGGACCTTGAGGCCGGACGCTCCGAGCTGGCGGTACTCCATGACTGTGCTCCCTCCCCGTCCCGGTGGGCGACTGCACTGCACGCCCTCCGTTAACGGGACTCTTGTTCCGTTAAGATGTCCTGACCCTAGCACCGCGTCCACCACTAACGGAACAGGAATCCTGTTAATGACTCCGGAGAACGCCACTCCCGACGCCCCCGCCCCCGGCACCGCCCCCGGCGCCCAGCGCCCCGGCGGTCGCACCGCCCGCGTCCGGGCCGCCGTCCTGCGGGCCGCCGAGGACGCCCTCGTCGAGGTCGGCTTCGCCGGACTCGACCTCGGCGACCTCGCCCGCCGGGCCGAGGTCGGCCGGACCACGGTCTACCGCCGCTGGGGCTCCACCGGCGCACTGATGGCCGACCTGCTCGCGGACATGGCCGAGCAGTCCCTGCCCCGCGCGCGCACCGGCTCGCTCCGCGACGACCTCCGCGCCAACGCCCGGCTCGTCGCGCGCACCCTCGCCGACCCGCGCCAGGGCGCGCTGTTCCGCGCCGTCCTGGTGGCGGCGACCTGTGACGAGGCGGTGGCCGAGGCCCTGCACCGCTTCTACCTGGTCCGGGTCGCCGAGTGGGCGCCGTGCGTGGCCGACGCGGTCGAGCGCGGCGAACTGCCGCCCGACACCGACCCGTTCGAGGTGGTCCGGGCCGTCTCCGCCCCGCTCTACTACCGGATGCTGACCACCGGCGACCCGCTGGACGAGGCCGCCGCCGACCGCGCCGCCGACGCCGCCGAGGCCGCCGCCCGCGCGGGCGCCTACCGCCGGGCGTAGCGCCCGTCGGCCGCCCCGCGCCCCTCCGGAGGGGCGGTACCCGGGCGGTCCGACCCGCGCGAGGCGGTGACCGACCGCGCCCGTAGGCTGACGTGCAGGTCAGGAGCAAGGAGCGGGGCTGTGCGGATAGAGCGTCACCAGGTGGGCGAGGCGTTGCTTTCGACGACACGTGAGGACTTCACCAACCGGATCGGAGGGGAGGTCCGCTCCATGTCGCGGGCCGGCCGGATGGCCTCCCGGGAATGGACGTACCTCGCGGACGAGTTCGTCGAGTACCTGGGCGCCCTCTCGGCCGAGCGGCCCGCCCTGGACACCCCGGAGGCCAGGGCCGTCCTGAAGGACGCCACCGAGTCCGCCGCCGGAGCCGTCGCGTTCGCCGCGTACTTCCCGCACGTCGACTTCCAGGTCTTCCTCGACTACGTGAACTTCGGGATCAGCTACGAACCCGGCGAGGACGACGACGGTGCGAGCGGGGTCGCCCCGTACGAGTGGCTCGACGCGTTCTGCCTCGCGATCCTCTCGGACCGGGTCCACCACCACGGGGAGGCGTTCTGCTTCGCCCGGCGGAAGTTCGACGCGGGCTCGGCCGGTGACCCCGTCGTCGAGCTCGCCACCGGACTCCTGGCCCAGGCCATCGGCGTCCTGGACGACGAGGACGCGTCCTACCCGCCGAGCCCGCAGGAGCGGCTCGCCGCCGTCGACGCGGCGCTGGAACGCGTCCGCGGGCGCGGGGAGGCGAGCGGCGAGGACCTGCTCGACCGGCCGCACGCCGCCGGCCTGGTCACGCTGCGCGCCCTGGTCGTCGGGGACCGGGCGGCGTTCGACGCCGGGTTGACCGGGCTGCTGCTCCGGCAGAGCCGGACGAACCCCGTCCACGCCCGGCCGGGCAGCCTCCTCCCGCTGGTACCGCTCGCCCTGGCCGCGCTCGCGTACCGGGGCCCGGGCTGGTGGCCGGCGGTCGACACCGACTACCTCCCGCGCACCCTGGTCACCGGGTTCGAGACGCCCGGCCCGCGGGTCGGGCCCTTCGGCCGGGACCGCCGCCCGGACGCGGTCGCCGCCCTGGCCGCCGGGCCGGTGCGGGTCGAGCGGCCGGGGGAGCCGCAGGCCGTCCACCCGGACGGCGCGGCGTTCCTCGCCCGGGAGGCCGAGGAGGCGTTCACCCCGGTCGACGGGAAGCCGCTCGCCGTCTGGCGGCTGGCGGGCGTGGCCCGCTACGAGGAGATGTTCTTCAAGGCCCGCGCCTCGCAGGCCGACGACGTCGGGGAAGGCGAGATCGCCAGGCTGCGCCGGGCCTCCCGCATGGCGGCGACGGTGTTCCGGACCGCCCTCGCCGCGCCGGGCACCGAGGTGGAGGTGGCGATCGACGGCCGGACGCTGCGCTACCCCGCCACCCTGGACAGGGACGAGGCGGGCCCCTGGGGCTGGTGCAAGGCCGTCTCCCTCGCCCTGGTCTCCGGCGCGCGCGAGGATCTCGCCCCGCTGGTCCACGCCGGTCCCGCCGTCGCGCTCCGGGACGGTGCGCCCCGGTCGGCGTTCGCCTCCTACCCGGAGGCCCTGCACGACTACCTCCGGGGCGAGGACCCCGTACCGGCGACGGAACGGGCCCTGGCGGAGGTCGAGCAGGGGAAGGACTGGGGCTTCTTCCCTCCGCCCGTCGTCCTCTTCTCGCAGCTGGTCGAGGGGGACGAGGAGAGCTTCAACCTGGCCCTGGTGGACGCCCTGGAGGTGCACCGGGACTACTACCGGGTCGCGGATCGCGCGGACAGCAGCGACTCGGCGGTCGACCTCGCCGTCCTGGGTCTGGCGTGCCACGCCCGCCGCCGGGGCTGGCGGATCCGGGTCGACTCCCCGTACCTCCCGAAGCGGCTGCTCGCGACGGCCGAGCCCTTCCGGCCCGCCTGATCCGCTTCCGGCCCCCTTCCTGTTTCCCTCCCCCTTCTCCTTCCCGTTCCCGTTCCTGGCCCACTGCCGGGCCGGGAACGGGAACGGCGGCGGGACCCGCCTACGCCGGGGCCGGGCGGCTGTCCGGCCGTCCGTCGGGGGCGGCCGTCCACTCGGCGATGAAGGTGCGGGCCTGGTCCGGGGTGAGCGGGTGGGCGAAGAGGTAGCCCTGGCCGAGCGGGCAGCCCATCCCGGCGAGGAGGTCGCGCTGCTCGGGGTTCTCGATGCCCTCGGCGATGACCTGGACGTCGAGGGTGTCGGCGATCCGGGTGATGCCCTCGACCAGCGCGTACTGCTGCGGGGAGTGGCCGAGGCCGTCGATGAAGGACTTGTCGATCTTGAGGATCGAGATCGGGAACTCCCGCAGGTACGACAGGGACGAGTACCCGGTGCCGAAGTCGTCGATGGCGATGCCGACGCCCAGGTCCGCCAGGGTCCGCATGTCGGTGTGGACGCGCCCGTCCCGGCGCATCAGCACGGATTCGGTCAGCTCCAGCACCAGCGACTCGGCCGGGATGCCGGAGGCCCGGACGGCGCCGCGCACCACGTCGACGAAGCCGGCGTCGCGGAACTGCCGGGCGGAGACGTTGACGTTGACCCGCAGCGGCGGCCGGCCCGCGGCGGCGCGCACGGCGGTGCTCTGCCGGTGCCAGACGGCGGCCTCCTGGGCGGCGCGTTCCAGGACCCAGGCTCCGAGCGGCACGATCTGGCCGCTCTCCTCGGCGAGGGCGATGAACTCGTCGGGCAGGACCATGCCGCGCCGGTCGTGCGGCCACCGCACGAGCGCCTCGAAGGCGACGAGGTCACCGGTCGCCAGGTCGACGATCGGCTGGTAGTACAGCCGGAACGCGGACTCGGCGATCGCGGTGTCCAGGTTCTCGTTCAGCTCGTGCCGCTCCACCATCCCGGCCTGCAACGCGGGCTGGTACGGGCACCACTGCCGCTTGCCGGCCGCCTTCGCCGAGTACAGCGCCAGGTCGGCGTGGCTGAGCAGCTCGGTGGTGTCCACGCTGTCCTCCGTCGTCGCCACGCCGATACTGGCCGTCACCCGGACCGCGCCCGCGCTCAGCTTGAACGGCTCCGAGAAGGCGGCCAGCACGGTGTCCGCGATCCCGCCCACGTCGGCCGGCCGCACCGCGTCCTCGACCAGCACCGCGAACTCGTCGCCGCCCAGCCGGGCCGCCGTGTCGGAGGTGCGCAGCGCGGTGGAGACCCGCAGCGAGACGGCGACCAGCAGCTCGTCGCCGACCGCGTGCCCCTGGGTGTCGTTGACCATCTTGAAGTCGTCCAGGTCGATGAAGAGCACGCCGGTGACGGCGCCGCTGCGTTCGCCGCGGGAGAGCGCGTGGCCGACCCGGTCCAGGAAGAGGACGCGGTTGGCCAGGCCGGTGAGCGAGTCGTGGAAGGCGCGGTGGGTGAGTTCGCGCTCCATCTGCCGCTGGTCGGTGACGTCGCGCAGGGTGAGCACCAGGCCGCCGACGGTCGGGTCGTCGCGCAGGTCGTTGCAGCGGACCTCGGCCTCGATCAGGGTGCGGTCGGAGCGCAGCAGACGCCAGTGCTCACGCTGCGTGTCGCCGCCGGACCGGCTGCCGGCGCCGTCCGGGCCGCGCATCCGGGCCAGCGCGCCGCCGACGGCCCGGCTGTCCTCGGGCGGGACGAGCTCGGTGATCAGGGTGCCGTTGAGGTCGGGATAGCCGAGGACCCTCTCGGCGGAGGAGGACGAGGCGTAGCGGACGGAGTCGTCGGCGTTGAGGATCAGGATGACGTCGCTGGCGCTCTGCACCAGTGTGCGGAAGTAGGCCTCGCTGTTGCGGCGGGTGATCTCCTGGCTCAGCGTGACGCGCTCGACGGCGAGGGCGGCCTGGGCGGCCAGGATCTCCAGCGAACCCCACAGGCTGGTCAGTTCCTGCTCGGTGCCGGTGACGATGAGCGCGCCGATCAGCGGGTCCCCGGAGGGGCGCTCGGCGAGGGTGAGCGGGCAGAGCAGGGCGTTGGGCATGCCGTCGAGGCGGCCGGAGAGGCCGGCGCCGACGGCCTCGACGGGCAGCAGTCTGGTCTCCCGGTAGGCGGCCAGCGCGAGCACCTCGTCGGAGTCGCCGCCCCGGATCGGGTGGTGGCCGGAGCCGCGTTGGGCGTGTCGGACGTGCAGCATGCCGCCCTCGGTGACGGCGAGCAGCGCGACGTGACCGTCCTCCGTGGGCATCAGGGTCGAGGCGGCGGCCTGGACGGCGTCGGCGACCTCCTCGACGGTGACCGCCGCGGTGAGCGAGGATCCGGCCTCGCGCAGGGCGCGTTCCCGCGCGACGGCCTGCCTGCGGGCGCGGACCACCACGGCCAGCCGGGCCAGCACGAGCAGGTAGAGGACGGCGGAGAAGGCGCCGATCACCCCGGCGTTGCTGGTGTTTCCGAGGACCGACTCGACGATCAGGATGGTCGGCGCGATCAGGGAGGCGAGGGTGAGCAGGGCGAGCCGGCCGGGGCTGAGGTCGGGCTGCTGGCTGGGGATGGGTCTGGTCAGTTCGACCATGGACGGGTGCAGCGCGGCCGCGCCCCAGGCGGTGTAGAAGGCCGCCCAGCCGAGGTCGACGGGGGTGCCGATGTGCCACTCGCCGTGCAGCAGGATCAGGCCGTAGGCGACGTCGGCGGCCAACAGGCCGACGGTGCCGATGGCGAGCAGCTGGAGCGAGCGGCTGAACCCGCCGCGCGGCACCACCAGCCGCAGCAGCAGCGCGAGGACGACCACGTCGCCGAGCGGGTAGGCGATGGCGACGGCCTTCTGGAACCAGCCGAGGTCGGGGTTCCGGGTGTACGGCAGGATCAGGTAGATCCAGGCGAGCAGGGCCAGGCCCATGGTGAGGATGAGCGCGTCCAGCAGGCTGGCCCGGTCCTGATGTGCCGTACGCCAGCGGATGAAGCCCAGGACGCCGGCCGCGTAGAGCAGGTACTCGGCGAGGTAGAAGCCGTCGGCGACGGAGGGGAACGGGCTGCCGAGGTGCAGGAACTGCATCTGGATGACCTGGACGACCTCGCCCGCCGTGAAGCTGAGGTTGGCGAGTGCCAGCAGGTACCAGAACAGCGCGTGGGACGGGCGGTTGAGACGGACGCCGACCACGATGGCGGCGACGCCGCCCAGGCCGATGCCCGTCCACCAGATGATCCGCTGCGAGGGGTTGGTGTAGTAGATGGCCGTGAACAGCACCATCCAGACCAGGTAACAGGCCATCAGGCGTTGTCGCCGACGAGTCAACGAGGCTACCTCCTCCACGACATCACCCCGCCTGTCGGGCGGGCGAGTTCGGGCGAGGACGGGGCGGTCGGGCCGCCCGTGAGCGGTTCACCCGTGGTGACGGGCGGAGGGTCCGGCGGGTCTCGGGGCCTTTCGGGCAGGGGCTCACGAGCGTCCGAGCGGCGTTCGGTCGGACGTTTGAAATGAGCCGTGAGTGCGTATAGTCGGAAATGTCGCACCTCCCAGCATTCTGCCGCCACAGCATGAGGTCAAGCCGGTGGATGATGCAGCAGACAGCGCGCGGGGCGCGCGTTCGGAGGCGAACTCCGGGCGTCACGCCGTGCTCTGCAATCAAGACGGTCAGTATACGATCTGGCCCGGTGACTTCACGGTACCCAGTGGATGGCGCACCGTGTTCGGGCCCGCGCGGCGCGACGAGTGCCGCGACTACGTGGACCGCGAGTGGCACCCGGCCGGGCTCGGCCCGGTCGGCCACGGCGCGGCCCACGCCGGACCCGACGGCGCGAGACCGGCCCACGCCGGGTCGGAGTGCGCGGATCCGGACGGGCCGGCCGCGGCCCGCACGCCGGGCCGCGCCGGATCCACCGGAACCGTGCACGGCATGTTCCGGGCCCGTGCCGCGCACGCCCCCGACGCCCTCGCCGTCCTCACCGACGACGGCGACGCGCTCACCTACCGTGAGCTCGACCGCCGCAGTGACCGGCTCGCCGCCGCCCTGCGCGCCCGGGGCGTACGGGCGGAGCGGGTCGTCCCGGTCTGCCTGGAACGCGGCGCGGACCTGGTGACGGCCTGGCTCGGCGTCCTCAAGGCCGGCGGCGCCTTCCTGCCGCTGGACCCGGTCCACCCCGAGCGGCGGTTGACCGGGCTGGTCGAGGACTGCGGGGCGGACGTGGTCGTCGCGGAGGAGGGGCGGACCTTCCCCGGGGTGCAGGTGCTCGGGGCCGACGCCACCGCACCGGCCGACGCCACCGCACCGGCGGGCGCCGTCGCACCGGCCGGCGCCGCGTCCGGCGACCCGGCCCCGCCCGAGGACCCGGCCCCGCCCGAGGACCCAGCCGCCCCCGGGGACCTCGCCTACCTGATCTACACCTCCGGTACCACCGGAACCCCCAAGGGCGTCCCGGTCACCCACCGTTCCCTGGTCTTCACCCTGGACCGGGTCGTCCGCGCCTACGGACTCACCCCCCGGGACCGCGTGCTGCAGCTCGCCGCCCTGGGCTTCGACACCTCGTTGGAACAGGTCTTCGCCGCCCTCACCGCGGGCTCCACCCTCGTCCTCGGCGGCGCCCGCACCTGGGCGCCCACCGAACTCGTCCACCGGATGAGCGAACTGGGCCTCACCGTCGCCGACCTCACCCCCGCGTACTGGCACCACGTGGTCGCGCTGCTCCCCGAGGGCGGGCCCGCCCCCGACGGGCTGCGGCTGATCGTCGTCGGCGGCGACACCGTGCACGCCGACGACTGCCGGACCTGCCTGGACCGGCTGCCCGGGGTCCGGCTGGTCAACGCCTACGGCGTGACCGAGGCGGCCGTCACCTCCACCCTCTGTGAGATCACGCCCGAGGTGCTGGCCGCCGGCACCCACGGGTCCGTCCTCCACCCGCCGGGAGCCGGCCATCCCTCCCCGGACGGCCACCCCTCCCCGGACGGTCAGTCTTCCCCGGACGGCCACCCCGCCCCGGACCGGCACCGCGCCGGCGACCGGCGCTCCGCCTCCGACCGGCACCCCGGCGGCATCGACGCGCCCGTGCCGATCGGCAGACCGCTGCCCGGTGTGCGGGTGCACGTCCTGGACGCCCGGCTCAGCCCGGTCCGGCCCGGCGAGAAGGGCCAGATCTACCTCGGCGGTCCCGGTCTCGCCCGCGGCTACTGGAAGTCGCCCGCGCTCACCGCCGAGGCCTTCCTGCCCGACCCCTACGCGGCCGCCCCCGGCGACCGGATGTACCGGACCGGTGACGCGGGCCGCTGGCGGGCCGACGGCCTGCTGGAGATCCTCGGCCGCTTCGACGACCAGGTGAAGGTCCGCGGCTACCGCGTCGACCCCGCCGAGATCGAGTCCGTCCTGGCCTCCCACCCGGACGTCCGACAGGCCCGGGTCGCCGCCGACGACGGCGACGACGGCGCCCACGTCCTCACCGCCTACTACACGCTCGGCGACCGGGGCGCGTCCGGCGCCCGGGCCCGGCGCCGGGAGATCCGCGCCTTCCTGGCCGCGCGGCTCCCCGACTTCATGGTCCCCGCCGAGTTCGTCCTGCTCGACTCCATGCCCCTCACCCCGGCGGGCAAGATCGACCGGCGCCGACTGCCGCACACCCGGCCGCAGTTGCAGCGCCGGGACGGCGAGGGGGCGGACGGCGCCGCGGACGGCCTGCGCGCCTCCGCCGGGAACGGGAACGGCAGCGGCCCCGGCGCGGGCGGTGCGAGCGGCGGCAGCGGCGGTGGTGACAGCGGCGGCGGCAACGGGAGCAGCGGGACCGGTACCGGCGACGCCGTCGACGTCGGCGTCGGCCACCTCTGGTCCGAGCTCCTCGACGTCGAACAGGTCGGCCCCGACGACGACTTCTTCGACCTCGGCGGCAACTCCCTGCTCGCCATGGAGATGCTCGCCCGGGCCCGGATCATGTTCGGCATCGACGTCACCCGGATCCGCGGGCTCACCCGCTCGCTGCTCCGGGACGCCACCCTGCGCGCCTTCGCCGCGGCCACCCGGGCCGCCCGCGCGGGCGAGGACGCCCCCGGCGGCGCGCCCGCTCCCGGCCGCGCCGCCGTCGACTGGACCGCCGAGGCCCGGCTCAGCACCCCCGTCCGGCAGTCCTGGCACCCCGCGCCCTCCCGCGCCGAACCCACCGAGATCCTGCTCACCGGCGCCACCGGCTTCTGCGGCGCCCACCTGCTCGACACGCTGCTGCACACCACCGCGGCCCGCATCCACTGCCTCGTCCGGGCCCCGGACGAGGAACACGCGCTGGAACGCATCCGAGCGGCCCAGCAGCGGTTCCTCCGGCACGACCTGGCCGACCGCCGGGTGGTCCCGCTGGTCGGCGACCTCGCCGAGCCGCTGCTCGGTCTGACCCAGCACCGGTTCGAGGAGCTGGCGGACAGCCTCGACGCCATCCACCACCTCGGCGGCCAGGTCAACTTCATCTACCCGTACCAGCAGCTGCGCGGCCCCAACGTCGGCGGCACCCGCGAGGTGGTCCGGCTCGCCGGGCACTCGCGCGGCATACCCGTGCACTACCTCTCCACCCTCGCGGTGCTCGCCGGGTTCGGCGCGGCCGGCGTCCGCGAGGTGACCGAACGGACTCCGCTCGCCCACCCCGAGAAGCTCGCCGTCGGCTACGTGGAGAGCAAGTGGGTGGCCGAGCAGCTGCTGCACAACGCGGCGGCGGCCGGGCTGCCGGTCACGGTGATGCGCACCAACGACGTCACCGGGGACCTCGCCGGAGGTGTGATGAACACCGGCACCGAACTCTGCGCGCTGATCAAGTACATGGCGGAGAGCGGGAGTTACCCGGACGTCCGGCTGCCGCTCGACTTCGTCCCCGCCGACCGGTTCAGCCGCGCCGTCGCCCACATCGTCGCCCACGCCCCCGCCAACGGCGAGGTCTACCACATCACGTCACCGCGGCCCGCGGCCCTCGCCGACCTCGCCGACCGGCTCCGCGCGCGCGGCTACCCGGTGGACGAGGTGCCCTACGGCGAGTGGGTCCAGGGGCTGATCCGGTTCGCCGCCGGCCACCCCACCCACCCGGTGACCCCGTTCGTGCCGCTCTTCGTCGACCGCGCGCCGGGCACCGAACTCTCCATCAGCGAGATGTACTTCCGCCCGACGTTCCCGCTCTTCGACCGGGCCAACACCGACCACGCCCTCGCCGGAAGCGGCATCCAACTGCCCGCCGTGGACGGCGAACTGCTGGACCTCTACCTGACGCAGCTGACCGCCGAGGGCTTCCTCGTCCCGCCGCTGGGAGCGATGAGGTGACGGCGCCGGACGGCGGGCGGGCGACCGAACCCCCCTCGGCGGCGGGCCTGTTCGACGCCGTGGACGTCGCGCGGGCGCCCGCCGACGGGCCTGCGGCGTTCGGCGGCACGCTGGAGCCGGACGTGCTGCTGGCGGCGTACCGGCGCGGGCTGTTCCCGCTGCCCGCCGCCGACGACTACGCGAGCGCCTTCAACGAGGCCCGGTACGAGGACGCGGTGGCGGCGGGGGACGTCGTCCTGCTGCCGGGACCGGACCACCGGGACCCGTACGCGCTCGGCTGGTGGTCGCCCGACCCGCGCCCGGTGATCGCCCCGGAGCAGGTCCGCGTCGGGCGCAAGCTCTCCCGGTTGCTCCGCAACCGCCTCGGCTGGTGGACCAGCGCCGACCGGGCCTTCGAGGAGGTCCTCGCCGCCTGTGCGGAGGGGCGCGAACCCCCTTGGCTCACGGCCGGGTTGCAGGAGGCGTTGGTCCGGCTGCACCGGCTCGGTGCGGCCCACAGCGCCGAGGTCTGGGAGGGGGAGGAGCTGGTCGGCGGCGTCTTCGGCATCGTCACCGGTTCCGTGCTCAGCCTCGACTCGATGTTCCACCGCCGCCCCGACGCCGCGCGCGTCGCCGTCGCCGACCTCGCCACCCGCTTCGCCGACGCCGGCGGCCGGCTGCTCGACGCGCAGTGGGACTCCCCGCACGTCCGCACCCTCGGGGCCGCCCCGGCCCCCCGCGCCCACTACCTCGCCGAACTCGCCCACCCGGCGCGGACGGGGCCCCTCGACACCGCGGCCCACCCGGCGGCCCGGCTGACCCCCCGGCGGCCCCGCCACGGCGGCGGCCACCGGGCCGGACCGGCCCGGCCCGCAGGCCCTGCCGGGTCCGCCGGGTCCGCAGGGTCCTCTCCTCGTTGACGGCGGGCATCGGCGGGCCGCCGGGGTGCCACGCGTCCAGGAAGGCCGGCTGGCGGCCCGGATCGACCAGCTCGACCTGCGCGCCGACCCGGTCCAGCCGGTGATAGAGAACGGACGCCCGTACGGGCAACCTCGCCACCCGCGCCGGCACGCTGGCCGACGCCCGACTCGCCCATCTGCACCGCCACCTGCTCACGCAGTCGCAGGGCTGGACGTGACGCCGTCCCGGGCAGCCGCCGCGTTCTGCGGCCGCCCGGGACGCCGGTGGGGACGCCGGCAGGGCCTCCGGGAGGGCGGCCCCGTCGTGCCGCCGCCCCGCGGTGCCGCCGGTTTCGACGCCACCGCGGTCGGGAACGGAAGCGACCATGCTGTCTGTCGTGGTGGCCCCCTGGGGCGGTGACCCGGTGTTCGCCCGGGCCGGGGACGAGCCGCACGACGCGGCGAGCACGATGAAGGTGGCCGTCCTGGCCGCGCTCCACCGCAGCGGGGTGGACCTGGACGCCCGCGTCCCGGTCGTGAACGCCTTCGCCTCGGCCGCCGGCGGCGAGTTCGGCAACGATCCGGACTGGGACAGCGATCCCGTCCCCTGGAGCCTGCTCGGCCGGACGGCGCCGCTCCGGCTGCTCGCCGAGCGGATGATCACCCACTCCTCGAACCTCGCCACCAACCTCTGTCTCGCCCGGACCGGCCACGCCGCCGTCGCCGGAGCCTGGCGGCGCGCGGGCGCGACGCACAGCTCCAGCCCGCGCGGCATCGAGGACCACCGGGCGCGCGACGCGGGCCTGCACAACCGGGTGACCGCCCGCGACCTGGTCCGCCTCCTCCAGTCCCTCGACGGCGAACCGGAGCTGCTGGCCCTGCTCGAACGCAACGCGTTCCGGGTCGACCTCGCGGCCGGGCTGCCGCCGGGCACCCGGGTGGCGTTCAAGAACGGCTGGTTCCCCGGGGTGCGGCACAGCGTCGGCCTCGTCCACCCGGACGACTGCCCGCCGTACCTGCTGGCCGTCTGCTACACCGGTCCGCTGGCCTCCGGGGCGGACGAGGCGGAGGCGGACCCGGCGGCCCGGCTGGTGGCCCGGATCTCGGCCGAGGTCTGGCGGCGCCGGCACGCCGTCACCCGGACGCCGACCGGCCCGGCCGGTGCGACCGGCACGGCCCCGGCGGCCCGCCCGGGACCGCCGTCGCGTTGACCCACGGCTCCGGCCCGGGCCCGGTGCGGACACACGTCCGCGCCGGGCCCGGGCCGGTCACAACCGGGGGAACGCTCAGTACGGCTGGACGAGGACGTGCGCGGCGCCCGGGATGCCGACCTTCAGCAGCTCGTCCTCCTCCGCAGTGGTCGGCGTGCCGGTCTCCTGCTTGAGGATGGCCCGGGACAGCGCCTGCACCCACATCGCGCGCGGCCGGCGGCGCTCCTCCCAGGCGGCCAGCGAGGCGGGCACGGTCTCGGCGGCGTCCAGGCTCTGGGCGAGCACCAGCGCGTCCTCGACGGCCATCGCCGCGCCCTGGGCCAGGTGCGGGGTGGAGGCGTGCGCGGCGTCGCCGGCCAGCACCACCCGGCCGACGTGCCACGGCTCCTCGACCGTCACCTGGGAGATCCGGGTGTACACCACGGTCGCCGGGTCGACGACCTGCGCCAGCGCCTCGGCGATCGGGCCGCCGAAGCCGGCCAGCCGCTCGCGCAGCTGCTCGTGGGCCAGCTCCGGGTCCGGCCGGAAGTCCTCGGCCTCGGCGAACACCGAGCCCAGGTACATCAGGTCCTCGCTGATCGGGGTGAGCAGCGCCTTGGCCTTGAGGTTGCCGGCGGACATCACGACGCCCTGCACCTCGGGCGAACGCGGCAGCGTGACGCGCCAGTTGGCGAAGCCGGTGTACTCGGGCGCGTAGGTCTCGCCGTACAGGTGCCGGCGCAGCGGCGAGCCGATGCCGTCGAAGCCGACCACCAGGTCGTAGCGGCTGCTCTGCCCGTCGGACAGGGTGACCGCCACCTCCTCGCCCTCGTCGACGAGTTCGGTGATCGTGGTGCCGAACCGGATGCTCGCGCCGGCGGCGGTGGCGGCCTCGTTGAGCACCTGGGCCAGGACCGGCCGCGGAATGCCGTTGTTGGAGGGCACGTCGCCCATCCGGGGCTGCGGGATCTTCGCGACGGTGACGCCGGCCGGGTCGCAGATGGTCAGCACCTCCCACTCGAAGCCGGCCTTGACGCACTGCTCCAGCACGCCGATCTCACGCATCACGTGCAGCGCGTTGGACGGCTGGATGATGCCGACGCCCAGCGCCTCCAGTTCGTCGCGCAGCTCGACGACGTCGACCCGGTGGCCGCGCCGGGCGAGGGCGGCGGCCGCGGTCAGGCCGCCGATGCCGCCGCCGTGGACGAGTACGCGCAGGGGTGGGGTCATGACGGGTTCTCCAAGCGGAAGGGGAAGCGGGAGGGGAGGGGGGAGCCCGGCGGCCGGGGAAGGGGCCGGCGGGCGAAGAAACGTTTCAGCCGACCGCTGCGGCCGTCGAGAGGTCCATCAGATGGTCGACCAGGGCCAGCAGCAGGTCCCGCCCGTAGGTCCGCTCCCGCACGTCGCCGAGCAGCATCGGCACCTGCGGGTCCAGGTCCAGGGCGGCCCGGATCTCCTCCGGGCCGCGGGTGTTGTGGGCGTGGAAGCAGTTGATCGCCACCACGAACGGGATGCCCCGGCTCTCGAAGAAGTCGATCGAGGCGAAGCTGGTGTCCAGCCGGCGGGTGTCGGCGATGACGATCCCGCCGAGCGCGCCGTTCACCAGGTCGTTCCACATGAACCAGAACCGTTCCTGGCCGGGCGTGCCGAACAGGTAGACCACCAGCTCCGGATTGACCGTGATCCGGCCGAAGTCCAGGGCGACGGTGGTGGTCTCCTTGCTGTCGATGCCCGACAGGTCGTCGACGCCGACGCTGGCGCGGGTCAGCAGCTCCTCGGTGCGCAGCGGCGCGACCTCACTGACCGAGCCGACCAGGGTGGTCTTGCCGACGCCGAAGCCGCCGGCGATCAGGATCTTGACGGCGGCGGGGGCCGTCGTCGGGCCGTGGGAGGCCGGGCCCCCGGCGGCCAGGCGGTTCGGCCCCGCTGCGTGCGGTCCGGGGGAGGGGAGGGGTGCGGTCGGTGCCATGGTTCAGAGTCTCCGGAGTCCTTCGCGTACGGCCGTCAGCAGTCCGAGGTCCACGCCCCCGCTGACCCGGGCCACCGAGAGCGGCGGCCGGGCCAGCAGCAGGCCCTGCGAGATGAGATCGCCCAGCAGGATCTTGGTGACCGAGACCGGCAGGTTGAGGCCGGCCGACACCTCGGCGACGGCGGCCGGACGGCGGCAGCGCTCCAGGATCATCCGGTGCTCCGGCTGCAGGGAGCGCGGCCCGGACCGGGAGCCCCGGGCCAGCGCCTCGGCCGCCGGGTCGTCGACGGTGGTGAGCAGGGTGATCAGGGTGAGGTCGTCGCGTTCGGGCGCGACCCGGCCGCGGGTGATGGTGTAGGGGCGCACCATCGTGCCCGCGCCGTAGTCCTCGTCGTCGTCCTCGTCGGGCTCGCTCCAGTGGGGGCGCACCGGCGTCTCAGCCCCGGTTCCGGGCCGCGAAGGCGTCGAACTCGTTGCGGGCCGGGGTGCTCATCTTCTGGCCCACCTGCTGCACCAGGGTGTGCATGGCCACCGACATGACCTCGGCGTCCACCTCCTGGGAGGCGACCACGGCCAGGTGGGTGCCCTGGGCGGCGGCGATGATGAACAGCCAGACCTCGGCCAGCTCGACGATCACCTGGTGCACCGGACCGCCGTCGAAGAGCTGGCCGACGCCGCGGGCCAGGCTCTGCTGGCCGGTGGCGACGGCGGCCAGCCGCTCGGCGTCCGACCGCTCGATGGTCCGCGAGTGACTGACGACCAGGCCGTCGTCGGAGAGCAGGACGGCGCTTCTGGTCCCGGCCACCGAGTCGACGAGTCCGTCCAGCAGCCAGTCCAGGTCCTGGTGGGTGGCGATCGTACGGTTCATCACTGGTCTTCCGTCCTCGTGGTTCGGGGGTCCGCGGCGGGGAGGGCCCAGGGGGACGGGCCCGGCGCGGGAGTCGGGGGGCCGGCGTGGGCGGGGGGTGCCGGGGAGTCGGGGTACTCGGGACCCGTGCCGTCCGGGTCCGGCCCCTGGCCGCGCGCGGCGCGGGACTGGCGCTGGAAGGCGCCGATGGTCGCGCCCGACCGGCGGGGCGGACGCTGGAAGGGCCCCGCCGCACCGTCCTGCCCACCCTGCCCGACGAGCCCGGGGGCGTCGGCCTGCCCGCCGGCGGTGGCGCCGTGGTCGGCCCGGGGCTGCGGCGGGACCCGCAGCTCGGCGGCGAGGCTGGCCTGCCGGACGCGCTGCGGGAGCGGCGGCTGGCCGGTCTCCGGGGCGCTGAGCGGGATCGCGGAGTCGTACTCGCGCCGCTCCCGGCGCTCCGCGAGCCGGTAGTGGTCGGCGGGCCGGTACTGCTCGTCGGCGTACGGCGCCTCGGCGGGCGTCACCGTCGCGTAGGCGATGTCGGGGTACGCGGGGGCGTCGTACGGCGGGAGCGCGGCCTCCGGGGCACCGGCGTGGGCGGGGCTGCCGTGGGCCGGGGTGCCGTCGTAGCCGGGTCCGCCGTACGCGGGTGCCTGGTAGCCGGGCGAACCGTGCTCGACGGGCTGCTCCGCCTCCGCAGGCGTCACGTACTCGACGAGCGCGAACGCCTCGGCGGGCTCCGGCCGGGGGTTGCCGGTGAACCAGTCGGTGTCCGGGGGGACGTCGTCGTCGGTGAACGTCTTGCCACCGGAGTAGCCGCGGCCCTCGGGGTAGCCGCCCTGCTCCGGGTAGCCGCCCGCCTGGGGGAAGGCACCCTGGTCGGCGGGGGCGGCCTCGCCGGGGCCGTCGGAGGGGCCGGCGGCGGTGGGGGCCGTGGTCACGGTGTCGACGCTGTCGCCGAACGCCGCCTCGATGGCCGCGCGCCCCTCCTCGTCCTCGTCGACCAGGACCACCGGTCCAGCGGTCGGCACGGTCGGTGCGGTCGACAGAGCGGGCATCTCGGTCACCGAGGCCAGCACCGCGTTGCCGTGCGCGCCGCGCTGGCGGCGGGCGAGCGGGATCGGCTCGACCGGCACGGCGTCCGGCAGGTCGGCGTCCCCGTCGATGACGAGCTCGCCGGGGACGAGCACGACCACCCGGGTGCCGCCGAAGGCCGACGGCCGGAACTCCACCCTGATGCCGGTGCTCGCCGCGAGCCGGGCGACCACGTAGAAGCCGAGCCGGATGTCGTCGGCGCGGGCCAGCACGTCCATCCGCGGCGGGCTGGTCATCAGCGCGTTGGCCGCGTCGTACTGGTCCGGGTCCATGCCGAGCCCGCGGTCCTCGATCTCGATGGCGAGGCCGCGTCCGACGACGGCCGCCCGCACGTCGACCGGCGTGGGCGGCTTCGAGAAGGTCGCCGCGTTCTCCATCAGCTCGGCGACCACGTGGGCCACCGGTCCGACGGCGCGCTCCGAGAGCCACGGGTGGCCCTCGACGTCCAGCATGATCCGGCGGTAGTCCTGCACCTCGCCCTGGGCGGAGCGGAGCACGTCCAGCAGCGGGACGGGCTTGCGCCACTTCCGCTGCGGCTGGCCGCCGGCCAGGATGACCAGGTTCTCCTCGTAGCGGCGCAGGCGCGCGGTGAGGTGGTCGAGGTCGAACAGCCCCTCCAGCACCTCCGGGTCCTCGTGCTTGCGCTCCAGCTCGTCGAGCTTGCGCAGCTGCTGGCCGATCAGCAGCTGGGTACGGCGTGCGATCCGCTGGAGCAGCCGCTCGAAGCCGCGGTACTGCTCGGCCTGGCGGACGGACGTCTCCAGCGCGGAGGTGCGGGCCAGGTTGAGCGCCTGGCCGAGCTGCGCCAGCTCGTCGGTGCCGTTGGAGTGCGGTCCGGCCGTGATGGCCCGGCTCTCCGCCTCGACGTCGACCTGCTCGCCCTGCGAGAGCCGCTCCACCACCTCGGGCAGGGTCCGCTCCAGCTCCTGGGCCTGGCTCTGGAGCTCCTTGATCCGGCGGCGCAGCGAGCGGGTGAGCCGCCAGCTGGTGAGGACCACCGCGACGACCGCGAACAGGCCGATCACGGCGGTCAGCGCGACCCGGGTGAGCAGCGAGATGATCGAGCCCTTGCCGACCTCGACGACGCCCTCGGTGCGCGTCTCGATGGCCTTCACCAGCGCCGGGTTGACCTGGTCGAGGGCCTGTCGCCACTGGTCCTGGAGCTGCGGGAGCTTGACGCTGCCGCCGGCGTCGACGGTGGCGGGCCGGATCAGCGCCTGCTCGACGGTGGCCTTGGCCTGCCAGGCGGGGCTGTTGGCGAGCTGCTGCCAGGCACCCTGCTCGTCGGCCGGCACGTACGGGACGACCTGCACGGTGAACAGGTGGTCCTGGGCGCCGATGGCCTGCTGGAGCAGCTGGTAGTCGGCGGTGCTGAGCTTCCCGGAGGGCCAGCCGCGGGCCAGGATGGCGTCCTCGCGGGCCAGCATCTCCTTGGCCCAGAACGCGTTGACCAGGGTCTTGGAGATCCAGGTGACCTCGCCGTTGGCCACGTGGCTGAGCGCGGTGAACAGCCGGAGGTCGACGGCGATCAGGTCCGTGTAGTACGCGTAGACGGTCTGCTGGTCGACGGCGGACCGGTCGACGGCGGACCGCTGCTCGGCCAGCCTGCCGAGCGCGCGGCGCGCCTCGGCGACCGCGTTGCGGACGTCGGTGGGCGCGCTGTCGGCGGTCTCGCCGGAGAGCGCCTGGAACTTCGTGACGGCCTCGTCGGTCAGCTGCCGCTGGCGCTTCAGCTGGTCCGTGACGCTGCCGGGCCGGGCGAGCGCCTCGGCACTGAGCCGGCGCTCCTCCTGGAGGTTGTAGTAGACGATGTTGGAGGGCTGTCCCGCCTTCTGCGCCAGCAGTCCCTGGGCCGCCTGGCGTTGGAAGTCGAAGAAGGTCACGCCGCTGGTGACGGCCCAGAGGGCGGCCAGGGCGAGACTCGGGACGAGGGCGAGGACGAGCAGTGCCGTCCGCAGTGACAGGCGCGGACGCCTGCGGGGGGCCTTCGGCGTCGGGGGCCGCCGATTCGCACGCGCGCGCAGAACTGTCTCCTTGGGGCTGGCGGCCGGTCCGTGAGGGCCGGGCCGTCCGGGGCACGGTCTTTTGACGAGGCGATACTAGTCATACGGTGTGTTAGGAGTGAAAGCGCGTTCGATCTTCGGACGACGTGCACACACGTCCTTAACATGGCGTCAGTGTGCGGTTAACGTCCCGGCCGGGCGCCGGACGGTCCCTGCGGCCCGCCCCCGAAGGTGCCGCGGTCGTGTCCGCGGCCGTGCCCCGAATCCGTCCGGGATGTGCCCGATCGCGCCTCCGACCTGGCCTCCGACCCGACCTCCGACGACGTCCGACGTGCTCCGGCCGGGCCCCGGTGCGGGCGCCCGGCAGCGGCGCACGGCCCGATGTCCGTTCTGCGGAACCGAGTTGTCCGAGGCGGCGGATCGTGGTTACGGTACCCGCTATGCAGTCGTGGAGTCTCCTTCTCGGTGGCCGCAGCGGGGTCTGACCGGACCGGCACCCCGCTGCGGGGTGCCGTGCTGCCGGTCGTCGTCCGGTACCGACCGCGCGGAAACCGCGCAGCGAAGGACCCCCCGTGACCGCCCCAGGCACCACTCCGCAGTTCCCCACCCTCCGCACCCCCGCCGGCCCCGTCCCGGCCGCCGCTCCCGCCTGGAACCCGCAGCGCGGCAGTGCGATGCCGTTCCACCGCTACCGCCCCGCCCACCGGCGCGTACCGCTGCCCGAGGCCACCGCCCGCGCGTGGCCGTCGCGGCGGATCGAGCGGGCCCCGCTCTGGGTGCCCGTCGACCTGCGGGACGGCAACCAGGCGCTCGCCGAGCCGATGGACCCGGCGCGCAAGCAGCGGATGTTCGACCTGTTCCTGGCCATGGGCTTCAAGGAGATCGAGGTCGGCTACCCCTCCGCCAGCCGGACCGACTTCGACTTCGTCCGCCGCCTCGCCACCACGCCGGGTGCGGTGCCCGAGGACGTCACCGTCGTCGTCTTCACCGCCGCCCGCGCCGACCTCATCGACCGCACCTTCGAGTCCGTCGAGGGGCTGCCCCGGGTCGTCGTCCACCTCTACACCGCGACCGCCCCCGTCTGGCGGGACGTCGTCCTCGGCCGCAGCCGCGAGGAGGTCCGGGCGCTGGTCACCGGAGCCGCCGAGCACATGGCCCGGCGGGCCGGCGACCGGCCCGGCCTGCGGTTCCAGTTCTCGCCCGAGGTGTTCAACCTCACCGAGCCGGACTACGTCCTGGAGCTCTGCGACGGCCTCACCGCGCTCTGGGACGCGAGCCCCGACCGCCCGGTCGTCCACAACCTGCCCGCCACCGTCGAGATCGCCACCCCCAACGTCTACGCCGACCAGATCGAGTACCTGCACCGGCACCTGGCCCGCCGGGACTCGGTGATCCTCTCCGTCCACCCGCACAACGACCGGGGCACCGGCGTCGCCTGCGCGGAACTGGCCGTCCTGGCCGGCGCCCAGCGGGTCGAGGGCTGCCTCTTCGGCAACGGCGAACGGACCGGGAACGTCGATCTGTCGACCCTCGCGCTGAACCTGTACACGCAGGGCGTCGACCCGATGGTCGACTTCTCCGACATCGACGAGATCCGGCGCACCGTCGAGCACTGCAACCGGCTGCCCGTCCACGAACGCCACCCCTACGTCGGCGACCTCGTCCACACCGCCTTCTCCGGCACCCACCAGGACGCCATCAAGAAGGGCTTCGCCCACCACGCCGCGACCGCCGCCGGCCTGGGCGTCCCGCCCGGCCTGGCCCCGTGGGACGTCCCCTACCTGCCGATCGACCCGGCCGACCTCGGCCGCGACTACGAGGCCGTGATCCGGGTCAACAGCCAGTCCGGCAAGGGCGGCATCGCCTACCTGCTCCAGGCCGGGCACGGCCTCGACCTGCCGCGCCGCCTCCAGATCGAGTTCTCGCGCGTGGTCCAGGAGTCGACGGACGACAGCGGGCGCGAGGTCACCGCCGACGAGCTCTACGCGCTCTTCCGGGCCACCTACCTGGACGCCGCCGTCGACGCGTCGTGGCGCACGGGGGAGACGGCCGGCGGCGCGCACTGGGCCGAGGTCACCCTCGACGGCACGGCGTTCCGGGGCGAGGGCAACGGGCCGCTGGACGCGGTGTCCGCGGCGCTCCGTGCGGCCGGGCACCCCGTCGACATCCTCCGGTTCACCGAGCACGCCGTCCGCACCGGCCCCGACAGCGACGCCGTCGCGTACGTGGAGGCCAGGATCGGGGGCGGCGGCAGCGCCGACGGCACGGACGACGCGGGGGACACCGGCGGTGCCGGGGGCGAGGTGGTCTGGGGCGTCGGACGGGACTCCTCCGTCCTGACCGCCGGGGTGCGGGCCGTCCTCAGCGCCGTCGGGCGCGGCCGGGCGCGTTCCGCGGGCGTCCGGCAGGACGGCGCGATGACGTCCTCCCTCCCCGCCCGCAGTCAGGCGGTCGCCGACGCCCTCGCGGCGGCCGGTCTGCCCGGCGAGATCCGGGTCCTGCCCGACTCCGCCCGTACCGCCGCCGAGGCAGCCGCCGCCCTCGGCTGCGAGGTCGGCGCCATCGCCAACAGCCTGGTGTTCACCTGCGACGGCGCGCCCCTGCTGGTCATGACCAGTGGCGCCCACCGCGTCGACACCGAGTACCTGGCCAGGCGGCTGGGCACCGGACCGATCACCCGGGCGGGCGCCGAGCAGGTCCGCGAGGCCACCGGCCAGGCCATCGGGGGCGTCGCCCCCGTCGGCCACCCCGCCCCGCTGCGGACCGTCGTCGACACCGACCTCGCCGGCCACGAGGTGCTGTGGGCCGCCGCGGGCCACCCGCACACCGTCGTCCCGATGACGTACGACGACCTGCTGAAGCTGACCGGCGGCACCCCCTCGGCGGTCGTCCCCGAGGAGCGGCGGGTGCTCTGACCCGTCCGGAGGTCCTCCCGGCCGCTGCCCGGCGCCCGGGAGGACCTCCCCCGTCCCGTTCCGGCTACCAGACCTTGTGCAGCGTGAACAGGTCGGCCTGGAACTGCATCTGGACGGCGTGCGCCGCCCACCACCCGCCCTGGACGGCCACCCAGCTGTTGCTGTGCTGGGCCTGGAGCGCGACCAGGTCGGTGCCCGGGACCGGCTTGCTCCAGAACACCTGCCGCGTGGCCGTGCTGCACCCCTCGGTGAGGAGCCAGGCGCCGTCGCCCTCGTACCCGTGGTCGACGGCCAGGCACCACCAGCGCGCGTGGTCCTTGAGCTGGTAGAACCTGCTGCCGGGGTGGTCGGGGTCGGGCCGGCTGCAGAGCTGCCACTGCTGGACGGCCTCCCCGTCCCACGGGGCCTGGATGATCGAGCCGTGCTCGCCCCGCTCCTGCGAGACCTGGAGCACCATCCGCTCACCGCCGTACGTGTGCGGGGTGAGGATCCGGTACCCGCCGCCCTCGCAGCTGTAGCCGTCCATCGGGTCGGCCGACGCGGCCGGCGCCCCGACCGTCAGCAGCGCGCCGACGGTGACGGCCGCGCCGAGGACGGCACCGAGGCGGCGGGCGGCCCCGCTCCTGCGCTTCGTCATGCTCTTCCCCTCCTGGTCGTACCTGCGGGTCGTCACTTGCACAGCTCCTTGCGGGCCGCGGCCCGGACGGTGCCGGCGGGCTCGGGCGACGGGCAGGAGACCGTGCCCTCCTCCGGGAAGTTGAAGGTCGTGTACTGGCCCGTGCCCGTCTGGCTCGCGTTGATCCAGTAGCCCGAGGCCGCGCCGGACCGGGCGCACAGGTACCGCGACCACTCGCCGTCGACCCGCAGGACGCCCCGGTAGATCCCGTAGTAGCCGGGCGCGTTCAGGTTGACGACCCGGCTCAGCTCCGTGGTCCGGGTGCTGGTGCGCTCGTTGGCGACCTGAAACCCGACCTTGACGCCGACCTCGGACAGGGTGGACTTGTAACCGGCGCTGAAGTCCGCGGTGTTGTTGATCTTCGTGGTGACCGTGTTCAGGACGCTGAGGCGCTGCGTCTGCTGCCCGGTCGTCCCGGGCGTGATGTTGAACGAGGTGAACTCCGTGATCACCGGGGTGATCGTGGCGGAGGTGATGTCGTCCCAGACGCTCTCGATGTTGGGGTTGCAGGTGGCCCCGGGCGGCGGGGTGGCGTGGGCGGGCGCCGCGCCGAGCCCGAGGCCCGTGACCGCGAGGACCGCGGCGAAACCCGTGGTGAGGCCCGTGGTGAAGACGGCCCGCCGACGCTTGGGGGCGGGAGACGTGATGGTCATGCGGAGATCCCTCCGGTAGGGGGAACGGTCCCGAACTGACTACCGGAATCCTCGGGTGCACCCCGGCACGGCTTCCATCCCAGCAATCTGGAGGGGAAGCCGCACCGGGGCGGCGGCGTTCCGCTACGCGATGCCGAACGGCGCGGCCCAGCGGGCCGTTCCGGACGGCAGCGGGTGGCGCTCGGCGTCCAGGCTCAGGGCCATCCACGCCTCGTCGGGCGCGTCGAGGGTGGTGCCCGGAGGCGGCGCACACCGTTTTCGGGCAGCCCGGGCAGCCCGGGCCGAAGACCTGCGCCAGGGCCGTCCGCGCCGCCACCCGCCCGTCCCGTGCACGCCCTGGCACCCTCAGCGGGAGACCCGGCTCGCCGGGCGCTGCGCGACGGCCAGCGAGACGGCCTCCAGCGCGCTGGTGAACGAGACCTCGCTCAGTACGCCCGGCGCCGCCACCTGGTCGCCCACCAGGTACACGCCGTCGCCCCGGTCGACGGCCGGGCGGTCGCGCCAGCAGGTACCGGGCAGGTCCACCGCGCCGGTCCGGCCGCCGGCCACCGCCGTGCGCCGCCACACCACGCGCTCGCGCCAGCCGGGGAAGCCCAGGTCCAGCAGCCGTTCGGCCCGGGCGGTCCCGTCCTCCTTCCGCCCGCCCGGGGCGAGCGGGAACTGGGCCTGGATCAGCTCCTCCCCGGCAGGCGCCAGACTCCCGTCCTGTGCGGTGAACCGCTCCACCCACCCCGGGCCGTCCAGGTCCGAGACGAAGAACGCGTCGCCGCGCCGCGACCGCACCGCCAGGTCGAGCAACAGCGTCCGACCGCTGTGCCAGACCAGGCCGTCGTCGCCCAGCAGCCGCCGCGCCGAGTCCAGGGAGGTCGCCACGATCACCGGGCCGCCCCCGACCGGAAGGTCGTCCACCCGGGCGCCCGTCTCGATCCGCACACCCAGCTCGCGGGCCCGCGCCGCCATCCGGTCGATCACCGACTGCCAGCCGCCCACCGGGTACCGCGCCTCCGGCAGGAGGCTCGCGGACCGGCGGAGCCGCTCCTGGACGAACGCCGCCGACAGCAGTCCGGGGTCGTGGTGGAACGTGGCGACGGCCACGAAGTTCGCCGCCGCCCGCGCGGTCCGCTCACCCGCCACCTCGCTCGCCCAGCCCAGGAAGGTCCGGCCCACCGGGGCCCCGCGCCGCCGCGCCAGCCGCGTGAGCCCGACCGGCGGCAGACGGTGCAGCCCGCCGTCCCGGTGGTAGCGCATCCGCAGGGCCTCCGCCGCCGGGATCCGGGCCAGTGGCCCGACCAGCCCGCGCTGCCGCAGCCACGTCCAGTGCGGCCCCCGGCGGTAGAACGCGTGCGGGCCCTCGTTGGTCCGGTACGGCGCCTGCGCCGTCCGGGCCCGCCCGCCGAGCGTTCCGTGCGCCTCGTGCAGGGTGACCGCAGCCCCCGCCTCGGCCGCCGAGATCGCCGCCGTCAGTCCGCCGAAACCGCCGCCGACGACCGTGATGTGCTGCGCCATGTCCTGTGCCCCTCCGGGTGCCGGGCGGCCGCTTCCGGCCGCCGTCGCCAAGGGGACGGAGCAGCCCGCCGGAATGTGACAGCCGATCCGCAGAGGACTGCCCCGGCCTCGTCCCGCCGCCCGGCTGCTCCGCTCCGGCGCTTCCGGCGGCACCGCCGGACCCGGCGCCCGGGAGGCGGGGTGGGCGGCTCTCTGAAATCCTGGCCGCGCCGTACCGCGGTGCCGCCGTACCGCGGTGCCCGCAGCACCGCAGTGTCCGACCGCACCCCGCGAGGAGCCGGCATGTCCGGAATGTTCGACACGAGCGTCGAGGTCGACCGGCCGGTGGAGCACGTCTTCGCCTACCTGGCCGACGGCCGCAACGACCCGGAGTTCAGCCCCCGGGTCCAGTCGATCGAGAAGACCCCGGACGGCCCGACCGCCGTCGGGACGGTCTTCCGCAGCACGGTGAAGGACGCCGGGGTGAAGAGCTCCCGGGAGTTCCGCATCACCGCGCTGGAGCCGCCGCACACGATCCGCTGGACCGAGCAGAGCAAGAACCTGATCACCGCCGAGGGCGGCTACGACCTCGAACCGCTCCCGGGCGGCGGCACCCGGGTCCGGATCTTCAACGAGCTGGACGGCCACGGGCTCGGCAAACTCCTGGTGGCCCCGGCGCTGCGCGCGGCCCGCAAGGACGCCCCCGACTTCGGCCGCCGCATCAAGGCCGCCGTCGAGCGGTCCTGACCCCCTCGGGCCCCGCGGCCCCCGGGCACGCGGGGCGCGGCGGGCAGGTGGGTCCGGTGCCGGGCCGGCCGCTCAGGACGCGGCGTGGAGGGACGGCGGGGTCGAGGACAGCCCGGCGCGGTGGGCGAGGGCGGCGGCCTCGCCGCGGGAGCTGACGTCCAGCTTGGCCAGGATGTTGGCCACGTGGAACTTCACCGTCGACTCGCTGATGTGCAGGGCCTGGGCGATCTCCCGGTTGCGGCGGCCCTGGGCGAGCTGGTCGAGGACCTCCAACTCCCGCGGCTGAAGGCCCTCCAGGGGATCCACCGAGGTGACCGGGGCCGCCGCCACGTTCAGCGGCAGGTCGACGGTGACCGTCGTGCCCCAGCCGGGGACGGCGTCGACCGTCAACCGGCCCGCCAGGGCGGCGATCCGGTCGGCGGTGCGGTGGACGGCGAGCGCGTCGGGGGTGAGCAGCCCCGGGCCGTCGTCTCGGACGACGGCGCGCAGCGTGCCGTCCACGAACTGCCAACTCACGTGCAGGCGGCCCAGACCGTCCTGCTCCAGCATGGCCAGCACGGTGGAGCGGACGGCCGCCCGCGCGGTGTGCGCGGTGTCGGCGGGGACGGACCGGTCGCCGGCCGTCGGCGCCAGCAGGTCCAGCCGGACCGGACTGTGCCGGAGCAACGGCCTCAGCACGTCGGCGAGTCGGGCGAACGCGGTGGCCGCGGGCTCCTCGCTCAGCTCGCGGTCGAGGTCGGCGGCCCCGCGCAGGTCGAGCAGGGCGGTGACGGCCAGGTCGGTGGCACTGCGCCGGGCGGTGGCGTCGTCCAGGGCGGCGGCGCGCAGCGGCGCGAGGATCGCCGAGAGCGCGGAGGCGTGCGCACCGCTCAGTTCGGCGATCGCGCGGGCCCTGGCGGCGGCCGAGGCGCGGGAGGCGGCGGCATGCGCGGGGGCGGCGTCGATGGCCCGGTGGTGGGAGTGCGTGGTCACCAGCTCCCAGAGCTGCTGGAGCAGGGCGAGCGGCAGCTCGGGCAGCGGGGCGAGGGGCCCGGCGGTCGCCCGCACCAGTACCAGCAGCGCGCCGTTGCTGCCGGCCGGTGCCGACGCCACCGCGACCGCCGGCCGCGACCGCCCGGCCAGGACGGCCTCACCCTGCCACGGCCGGCCCGGCGGCACCGCCTCGGCGACCCGGGCCAGCTCCGGGCTGGTGATCCGGGTGGACAGTTCCTCGGGGCCGAAGGCGCTGGCCGGTGAGTAGGTGCAGACGCCGCTGAGCTGGGCGAGCGCGACGTGCGGGACGAGGTCGGCGGTCACCTCCGAGAGCCTCGGCATGATCGCCGGCCGGGGCGTGCGCAGCACCTCGACGACCCGGGCCAGCGCGCCCTCCGGCCGGTCCCAGGACCACGCGGCCCGCTCGCCGCCGGGGGCCCGGTCCACCGTCCGGGCGGGGTTCGTCGACCGGGTCTCGGCCGTTCGGACCGGTGCCGCCGTCCGGGCCCGGCCCGTTGCGCGTGCCTGTTCCACCATGCCGTCCAGCGTAGACCGGGCCCGCCCGGTTCGGCCTGGCCGAACGGCCAGGCCGAACCGGCCGAACGACCGGCGGGGGATCGCCTCCACCACGGACAGGCTGGGACCGTCACCTCGGCGCCGCACCCGACACCGAGGCCCCGGCAGAGACAGACGAGAGAACGGTGGAATCCCCATGACCGACGCCGATCCCGGCACCCTTCCGACCAAGGCCATCGGCTTCGCCGAGTACGGCGGCCTCGACGTGCTGCGCCCGATCGAGATCGAGGTGCCCGCGCCCGGCGCCGGCCAGGTGCGGATCGCCGTCCGCGCCGCAGGCGTGAACCCGCTGGACCACAAGGTGCGTTCGGGTTCGATCACCGAGTTCTTCCCGGTCACCTTCCCCGCCGTCACCGGCTACGAGGTGGCGGGCGTCGTGGAGGCGGTGGGCGAGGACGTCACCGCGTGGCAGGTCGGTGACGAGGTGTTCGGCGCGGTCCACGGCGGCGGCTACGCGGAGCACGTGCTGGCGGCGGCCGACAAGCTGGCCCGCAAGCCCGCCGGGCTGGGCTGGGAGCAGGCCGCGGCGATCCCGGTGGCCGCCGAGACCGCGTGGCGCTCGCTCGACCTGCTGGCCGTCGAGCCGGGCGGGACGCTGCTGGTGCACGGTGCGGCGGGCGGGGTCGGCACGATCCTGCTGCAGTTCGCCCGGCAGCGCGGGATCCGGGTGATCGGCACCGCGAGCGAGGCCAACCACCCGCACCTGCGCGATCTGGGCGCCGTCCCGGTCGTCTACGGGGACGGTCTGGCCGGGCGGGTGCGGGCCGCCGCCCCGGAGGGTGTGGACCGGGTCCTGGACGCGGCGGGCCTCGGCGGCGTTCTGCCGCTCTCCGTCGAGCTGGCGGGCGGACCGGAGAACGTGCTGGCCATCGCCGACTGGCAGGGCGCCGCCGAGCACGGCGTGCGGTTCACCGGCGGCACCGAGCCGGCCGACTACCAGGGGCCGGCCCTGGCGGGTGCGCTCGCCCTGTTCGAGGGGGACGGGTTGGTCCTGCCGTTGCACCGGGTCTACCCGCTGGCGGAGGCGGCCGAGGCGCAGCGCGAGAGCGAGGGCGGCCACGTCCGCGGCAAGATCGTCCTCACGGTCGGCTGAGCCGCTGAGCCGCTGAGCCGCTGAGCCGCTGAGCCGCCGATCGCCGATCGCCGAGTCGCTGAGGGGGGGCGGGTCGGCCGCCTCGCCGGCTGCCTCGTTCGGTGACCGTCGTCCCGGCGCGGCCGGCCGGTCAGTCCTCGGCGCCGTAGCGGGCCAGGTACGCGGAGAACCGGGCGACGTCCTCGTCCGACCAGTCGGTGAAGCGGGCGGAGAAGGAGACCCGCCGGTGCTCGTTGGCCTCGCGCAGCAGGGTCAGGCCGGCGTCGGTGGCGCGCAGGATCTGGCCGCGCTGGTCCTCGGGGTCGGTCTCCCGGCGCAGCAGGCCGAGTTTCTCCAGCGCGGTGACCTGGCGGCTGACGGTGGACTTGTCGAGCATGAAGTGCGCGGCGACGTCCGCGGCCCGGCAGCCGCCGCGCTCCGTGATGAGGTCCAGGATGCTGTACGTGACCAGGGAGAGGTCCGGATGCAGCTGCGAGGCCTTGTGGCGGGCCCGGCGGGCGAAGGCGGTCAGCTCGCGCTGGATGGTGTCGATCGACGTCTCGCGGTCGGGCATGGTGGACCCACCTCCTCGGCTTCCGATATTTGTTGCACTATACAACGAGTTTGTGTGCGGTGCGACGTGCCTGCCAGGCTCGGGCGGCCGCGATCCGGCGCGTTGCGCTCGGGTGAGTGGCGAACAGTAGTTCAAGCACCCGGGGCGGGTCGACGTCGGACACGTTGGTCAGGGCCAGTCTGCGCTGCATCGCGATGAATTGCTCGGCGTCCGAAGTGAGTTCGAGGGCGTGCCGGTCGGCCCGGACCTCGACGCGGCGGCTCACCGCACACTGCACCGGGCCGGACAGCGCGCCCAGCAGCGCCGCGCACGCCGCCAGCAGCGGCAGCGAACGGGGGTCGGCCGCGTCCGCGGCGCCCGCGGCCGACAGCAGCGGGCCCCGGTCGAGGGCCAGGCCCAGCAGTGCCACCACGACCGCCGCCCCCACGGCGCCCAGCACCGTGCCGGTCAGCACGTCCCGGTGCTTCACGTGCCCCAGCTCGTGCGCCACCACCAGCTCCACCTCGCGCGGCTCGGCGGTGGACAGCAGCGTGTCGTACACGACGATCCGCCGCGTCGCGCCGAGTCCCGAGACGTAGGCGTTCAGCGCCGTCGTCCGGCGCGACGCGTCCGCCACCAGGACGTCCCGCACGCGGACGCCGTCCCGCTCGGCGAGAGTCAGCAGCGCCTCGCGCAGCGGGCCCGGCTCCATCGGGGTGAACCGGTTGAACACCGGCTCGACGAGGAGGGGGTAGAGGAAGGAGAGCGCCGCCGTCAGCAGCGCGGCCGCGCCCGCGGCCGGCACCCACCAGTGCTCCGGCGACCGGTCGGTGAGCGCGTACAGGCCGAAGGCCGTCGGCAGGACCAGGGCGAGGGTCAGGGCGAGGCCGCGCGCCAGGTCCGCGGCCCAGCCGGCCCAGCCCTGGGTCACCAGGCCGAACCGGGTCCGCACCGACCGGGCGCCCGCCCCGAACGGCAGCTGAGCCGCCCGGCCGAGGAGCACCAGCGCACCCGCTCCGGCCAGCACCTCCGCCGTACGGGAGCCGCCGAACCAGCGGCCCACCGCCGTCACGAGCCCGGCCCCGGCGGGGGTCAGCCCGAGCGCGAGGGTCAGCGCCAGGCCGGTGAGCCGTCCGCCCAGCGCCCACGGTAGCCCGGCGCGGCGCAGCGCCCGGCCGCGGGCGCGCTGGGCGGGGGTGAAGTCGGACTCGGGGGAGGCCGGCGCGGGGGCGGGGCCGGGCTCGGTGCCGCCCGGGTGTGGTCGGACAGAATCCGTCATCTGTTATCCGTCATCCGAAACTCGTCAGCTGCCGGCCGTCGTCTGTCGGCCGTTGCCTGTCTGCCCTTGCTTGTCGGTCCGTGCCTGTCGGTCCGTGCCTGTCCGGCGGCCCTTGCTCGCCGGCCGGGCAGCCCCCGGCCGTGCGGGCCGCCGGGTATCAGCATGGCACCCCCGTGCCCGGCCCGCGGCGCCACGGGTGCCCGCGCGGAGCGCCCTGGCATCTGGCACGCCGGCCACCTCGTCGGCGAGTTCCCGCACGAGACCAACGAGGGTGCCAGGGCCGAGTCCTACATCACGCCGGAGAACGACACCCCGCTGCGCCGCACCGACCGGGCCGGCCGGGTCTGCCACTGGATCCTGGAACTCCATCTGGTCGACCGGGAGCGCGGGTTCGGCGGGTTCTACGAGCAGTTGCTCGACCTGGCCTGAGCCGGGAGGAGCCCGCCACCGCCCCGCCCCGCCGCAGCCGTTCCGCGAGTCCCGTCCACCCCGTCCGCCCCACCCGTCCCGTCGGTCGCACGGGTGGGGCGGGGCGGGGCGGACACCGGGCGGCGGGCGGGCGCGGTTCGTGGAGGCGTGGCGGAGGGGGAGTGGGGGAGTGGCGTAGGCTGACCGCGCTCTTGGACCGACCCACGGGGGGAACACATGCGCCGTGCCGCGGCCGCCGTCGCACTGCTGCTCGGGCTGATACCCGTCGCCGCCTGCGGACCGGACGACCCCGACCCGGCCACCGTCAAGGCGGCCAAGGAGGCCAAGGCCGCGAGTGCGGCGGCCGAGGCGGCGAAGGCGGCCCCGGAGGCGTCCGGCACTCCGGACGACCCGACCTCCTCCGACGGCGCCGACGCGGCTCCCCGTCCCGACGGCAGCATCACGGTGGCCTTCGCCGGCGACGTGCACTTCGAGGGCCGCACCGAGGCCCGGTTGGGCGTGAAGGCGCCCGAGACGGCGCTCGGCCCCATCGCCAGGACGCTCTCGGCCGCCGACCTGGCCGTGCTCAACCTGGAGACCGCGATCACCGAACGCGGTGCCCCCGAGGCCAAGACCTACACCTTCCGCACCTCCCCCAAGGCGCTCACCGCGCTGAAGGGCTCGGGCGTCGACGTGATCTCCCTCGCCAACAACCACGCCGTGGACTTCGGCGCCGAGGGCCTCACCGACACCCTCGCCGCCCAGGACTCCTCGCCGGTCCCGATCGTCGGCTTCGGCCGCAACGCGCAGGAGGCGTACGCCCCGTACGTGTCCACCGTGCGCGGGGTGAAGGTCGCGGTGGTCGCGGCCAGCCAGGTCGAGGACCTCACCAACCAGAAGTGGCGCGCCGGCGCCAACAAACCCGGCATCGCCTCGGCGCTGGACGCCGCCGCGCTGGTCAAGGCGGTCGAGACGGCGAAGAAGCAGGCGCCGGTGGTGCTCGTCTACCTGCACTGGGGCGACGAGGGCAAGGCCTGTCCGACCAACGCCCAGACCACCATCGCCCGGAAGCTCGCCACCGCCGGCGCCACGGCCGTGGTCGGCACCCACGCGCACACCATGCTCGGCTCCGGAATGCTCGGCGCCACCTACGTCGGGTACGGCTTCGGCAACTTCCTCTGGTACGGCACGTCCAACTACGCCAACTCCAACGAGACCGGCGTGACGACGCTGACGGTCAGCCCGACCGGGAAGGTGCTCGGCGAGGCGTTCGCGCCGGCGACCATCGACGACAAGGGCGTACCCGTCCCGCAGTCCGGCGCCGCGGCGACCGCCGCCCTCAAGCGGCGCGACGGCCTGCGCGGCTGTACGGGGCTGACCCCCGCACCGAGCCCCACGCGCTGACCTCCGCGCGCCTGGTCCCTCGCGCCGGGTCCCGCGCGCCGGGCGGGCCCTCCGGTGCCCGGCGGACGTCATCCCTTGTGGTCGGACTCGCCGTGCTTCCAGTAGCCCTTGCTGTGGACGCGCTCGCGCGGAAGCGACCAGTCCGTCAGCAGGTGGCGGCGGACGACGGCGACGGCGTGGGCCTCGCCGGCCAGCCAGGCGGCGGTGCCGGCGGGGATGTCGGTGGCGAGCAGGGTGTCGGCGAGCAGGCTGCCCTTGGTCTGCTCCGGGCGCCGGACGAGCCAGTGACCGGTGAGGCCGGGTCGGGCGGGGAGGGGAAGGTCGTTCCCGGGGCCACCGATCTCGACGAAGAGGGAGACCGGGATCCCCGGCGGAAGGTCCTCGACGATGGTGAGCGCGGCGGGCAGGGCACTCTCGTCGGCGGCGAGGAGGACGTGTTCGGCCCCTTCGAAGGAGGGGCGGCGACCACGCGGTCCGGCCAGCTGCGCCCGGTCGCCGGGGCGGGCGACGGCGGCCCAGCGGGCGAGCGGGCCGTTGTCGTGGAGCACGAGGTCGATGTCCACCTCGCGGTCCGCCGGTCGGTGGTGGCGGATGGTGTAGGCCCGGGAGTGGCCTTCGGGGATCGCCAACTTGACCCACTGGGTGGGGTGTTCGATGGGGAGGTCGCTCAGGGTGGGGCCGGTGAAGGTGATCCGGGTGAGCGCCGAGGTGAGCGGCGTGACGGCGGCGACCCGGACGTCGTAGGTCGGGCGGGTGCGGTTGAGCATGGTGACTCCTGAACGGGCCCGGAGGTGAACACGGGCCGGAGTGAGGGGAGTTGGTGAGGGCGTGGAAGGTCAGCGCGGAAGGTGCCGGTCGAGCAGCGCGTCGACGAACGCGGTGTCGAGAGGGCGGCGCAGGACCAGGGCCCGGTGGTAGAGCGGGGCGAGCAGGGCGTCGAGCAGCAGGGCGGCCCGCTCGTCGGGGTCGTCCCCCGTGGGGTCCAGGCAGGCACGGGTGTGGGCGACGTCGCGGGCGCGCAACTCGTCCAGGAAGCCACCGTGCAGCAGGTCGGCCGTACGGGAGTCGAGTTGGGCGTGGCCGAGGAGGGCCTGAAGGACCCGGCCGGCCGGCGCCTCGCCGAGGAAGGCGGCGAACCGGTGGACGTAGGCGCGCAGGTCGGCGAGGGTCGACGGGGAGTCGGGCCAGGCCAGTGCGGTGGAGGCGTCCAGGACGAGATTGTCGAACAGGATGTCGACCTTGGACTTCCACCAGCGGTAGATGGTCTGCTTGGCGACCCCGGCCGCAGCGGCGATGCCCTCGATCGTGAGACCTTCGAAGCCCTGCTCCACCAGGAGGTCGTCGGCCGCGTTCAGCACGGCCAGGCGCGCGGCCTCACTGCGGCGGCTGCTGGAGCTGCTGCCGGTGGCGGGTCGGGGCTGGGCGGCGATGGTGCTCGGGTCCTTGTGCGGGGGCGGCTGGCCGGGGGTGTCGATCGTGGTCATCCTCTCATGCCTCCTCGGCCAGGGCCGCCGACGGACCTGCGGTGTTCGCTCCGGTCGGACCCGGGGTGCCGGCCGGACCCGGGGTGCCGGACTCCTCCGCCCCCGTCGCCTCGCGGGTCCGTCGGACCAGGCCGGCCGCGACGCCCACCGCCAGTGCCGCGACCACGGCACTGAACGTCACCCCGCCCGTGCGCAGCCCGGTGGCCTGGATGAGCACGCCCACGCCGATGACCGGCACCGAGAGCATCGAGAACAGCACGGCGAAGAAGGTGGACACCGTCTCGCCGCGCCGCTCGGGGGCGACGCCGCCGTTGATGGTGCCCAGCCCGGTGCCGATGGCGGTGCCGGTGGCGAGTCCGTTGACGCAGGCGCCGAGCAGCAGTGGCGCCAGCGTCCCGGTCAGCAGCGCGCCGGCGATCAGGGCGGCGGCCAGCACCAGTCCGGCGCACGCCAGCGGCAGGGTGCGGGCCGGGGGGAGGACGCGGACGAGCAGCTGCCCGACGGCGGTGGAGAGGAAGGCGAGCGCGACGACCAGGCCGGTCAGCGCGTGGTTGTGCAGGTCGAGCACGGTGGCGAGGAAGAGCCCGCTGACCGCCGTCAGCACGCCGCTCACGGCGAAGCCGGAACCGCCGGCGAGTGCGGCCCGCAGGAAGGCGGGGCGGATGTCGGCCGGTATGCGCAGGGGCTGGAAGCGGAGGCGGATCCCGCCGGCGCGGATCTCGGCGGGGACGGTCTCGGGGACGGCGGACAGGCCGATCAGGGCGATGCCGGTGAGCACGAGGGTCACCGTCCAGGGCAGTCGGAGCGGCGAGCCGGCCCATTCGGCGAGGATGCCGGAGAACAGGGTGCCGCCGGCCAGGCCGCCCATGTTGGCGGCGAGCGCCAGGGTCTGGGCGCGCAGCCGTCGTTCGGGCGCGGCGAGGTCGAGCAGGGCCGCGGTCGCGGCGCCGGTGATCAGTGCCGCGCCGAAGCCTGAGAGCACCCGGGCGGTGAGCAGCCAGGGCAGCGAGTCGGCGGCCTCGAACAGTCCGGCCGCGGCCGCGGCGAGCAGCAGGGCGGTGGCCATGACCGGGCGCCGGCCGATCTGGTCGGACAGTCGGCCGAGTGCGAGCAGTCCGGCGACGACGCCCAGCGCGTAGACGGCGAAGATCACCGTGACCATGAACGGCGAGAACCCGAAGGCGTGTTGGTAGAGCGAGTAGAGCGGGGTCGGGACGGTGGTGCCGGCCATGGTGACCCAGAACGCGAGGGCGACGGCGGCCCGGGCGAGCGGGGCGGAACGGCCGGGCGGGCCTGTGCGGCCGGGCGGGGCGGAGGGCATGCGGAGGCTCCTCTGAGGAGAAGGAGAGCAGGGGGAGGGTGGTGGCGGCCGGTCCGTGCCGGTGGGCGGGACGATTCGCGAGAATGGACGCAACGTTGCGTCTCGACCGGACCGTAACATTAGACGCAACGTTGCGTCCACCTTCGGGTGCGCCCGGCGTCCTGTGGGCCCTCGCGGTCCGACCCGGAAGCCGTGAAGGACCTCTCGGCGGAATCGTTCGATTGTGTTAGGTTAGGCTTGCCTAATGTTGCTGGTCGGAGGGGATTTCCTGTGCAGCAGTCCGCATTCGCCGCCTCGGCCGCCGCTCACAGACTGGGGGAATCCAGGTGACCACGGTGCATCACGCCCCCGCCGGGGCGGACCACGCCGTCATCGGCGCGGCCAGCGGACTGCTGGGTCAGTACCGGGCCGCTCCCGACCAGGCGTTCTTCGCCTCCCCGACCCGCACGCTGCTCGCCGAGGGCGTGCACGCCGAGGTCCCGCAGGACGGCCGCCCGCTGCCCGTCCGGGTCGCCGAAACGCTCGCGCAGGCCCGCCGTGACGGCGTGGAGAACCCGCTGGTGGTGGGCGCCGTGGCGTTCGACCACGACAGCCGTGCCGAACTCGCGGTCCCCGTCAGGGTCCGCGCCTGCGGCGCGCTGTGCGACGACCCGCTGATCGCGCTGCCCGCCCCGCCCGCCGACCGGGTGCAGTGGGACGTCCGGCCGGTGCCCGCGCCGGAGACCTACGGCGCCGGCGTCGCCGAGGCCGTCCGACGGCTCCAGGAGGGCGAGTTGAGCAAGGTGGTGCTCGCCCGGACGCTGGAGCTGAGCGCCGCCGAGCCGCTCGACCTGCCCGCCATCCTCCAGCGCCTCGCGCGGCGCGACCCCGGCGGCTACACCTTCGCGCTGCCCGCAGGGTCCGGCCGCACCCTGATCGGGGCCAGCCCCGAACTGCTGCTCTCCCGCCGGGGCGTCGCCGTCCTCGCCAACCCGCTGGCCGGCTCCGTCCCGCGCAGCCCGGACCTCGGGGAGGACGTCCGCCGGGCCGCCGCGCTCCTGGAGTCGCCCAAGGACCTGCACGAGCACGCGGTCGTGGTCGACGCCATCAGCGCCGCGCTCGCCCCGTACTGCCGCACCCTGGACGTGCCGGAACGGCCCACCCTGGTGCGCACCGCCGCGATGTGGCACCTGGCCACCACGATCACCGCCGAACTGGCCGACCCGGCCGTCTCCGCCCTGGAGCTGGCCACGGCCCTGCACCCGACCCCGGCGGTCTGCGGCACGCCGACACCGCTCGCCCGGGAGGCGATCCGCGAGATCGAGCCGTTCGACCGGGGCCTGTACGCGGGGATGGTCGGCTGGGGCGACGCGAACGGCGACGGCGAGTGGGTCGTCACCCTGCGCTGCGCCGAGGCCGACGAACGCACCCTGCGGGTGTACGCGGGGGCCGGCGTGGTCGCCGCCTCCCGGCCCGAGGCCGAACTCGCCGAGACCAGCGCCAAGTTCCGCACCTTCCTGGACGCCGCCGGGGTGCCGCGGTGAGAGGGGCGGCCGACGGCCCCGGGGTGAGCGGGCCGGCGCGGCCGGGTGCGCCGGCCCGGGCGGCGTAGCCGGGCCGGCCCGGGCGGCCCGAACGGCAGCTCGCCCCACCCAGAGACTCCGGCGGCGCGCCCCTCCTCACGGGGCGCGTCGCCGGGACGCACCCGGCCCGCGCCGGTTCGCCGGGCGGGTCCGCCCCCGGACGACGTGGCGCGTCTCCCGTCGGGTTCCGACGGGTGGCGCCTGCACGGTCCCCGGTTCGTGCCGTCAGGTGAGGTTCGCCCCGACGCCCACCGCTGCGGGCGCGGGCCGCGGACCGGTCATCCGGTCCATGACGGGCCGGCAGATCGCGCCCGTCGCCAGCACGATCACGGCGAGGGCCAGCCAGCCGGGCAGCCCGAGGGCGAGCGGGAGCGCGCTCAGGACGGCCGGTGACACGCCCTCGGCGAGCCCGTGCCCGAGGCCGAACACCCCGGCGTACTGGCCCTGTGCCTCGGCCGGGGCCAGCCCGAAGGAGTACTCGGCGGCTGCGGCGGTGTGCCAGATCTCGCCGAGCGTGTAGGCGGCCATCCCGGCGGCCAGGGCGACGGTGGCGAGCCAGCCCGGGGGAGTCCCGGCCACCGCCATCAGGATCAGGCCCGCCGCGACGGCCAGCCCGGCCCGGCGCATCGCGTTCCCGGCGGACGGCACGTCGGCGACGCCCCGGCTGAACCGGACCTGGAGGACGACGACGAGGACGGTGTTCAGGACGAGTACGCCGGAGATGGTCCAGCGCGGCGCCGCGGTGTGGTCCGCGATCCAGAGCGGGAGCAGGAACGTCGGGACCGCGAAGTGCAGGGACATCACCGCGTTGACCGCCGTCGCGGTCAGGTAGGTGCGGTCGCGCAGCGCCGCCCAGCCGCGGCCGGAGACTCCACCGGGCCCGGCTGCGGACTCGGTTGCGGACTCGGAGCCGGTCACGGTGGCGGGCGGGGCTCCCGGGTCGGCGGCGTGCGCCGCGTCGGTCGTGACCGCGGGGCCCTCCAGGGTGAACGGCGGGAGCCGGAGCAGGATCAGCCCGGAGACGAGGTACGTCAGGGAGCGGGCGATCATGACGGTGAGGAAGGCCGCCCGGGTGTCCACCTGGACGGCGAAGCCCGCCGCGACGGCGCCGAGTGCGATCGCGAGGTTGCCGACCGACCGCAGGTAGCCGCGGAACACGGCCGGCGAGTCCCCGCCGAACGCGCGGACCAGCGGTGCCAGGGTGGACCAACTCGCCGCGACCACGGCGCCGGAGAGCACCGAGACCGCCAGGTAGGTCCAGAACGCGTCGACCAGCAGGAGACCGGTGTTGACCACCGTCCCGCACACCGCGACGACGAGCTGGACGCGCTTGGGCCCCCACCGGTCCGCCAGCCGGCCGACGTACACCCCGGCCAGCAGGCCCGTCATCGCCGCCGCGAACAGGCCCACGGCCACCTGGGAGGCGGGCAGTCCGACGATCCGGGTGAAGAAGAGCGCCCCGGCGGCGACCGACATCCCGGTGCCCAGGCTGTGCACGAAGGAGGTGAGCGCGACCACCCGCTGCCCCCGGTCGGACGGCAGCAGCGCGGCCGACAGCCGGGCCGCGCCGGGCCGGCCCGCCGGCGGGCGGGACCTCGTCACCGCCACAGGGTGTCCCCGAAGTCGGCGCCCGGCTGCCAGGCCCGCTGGAACTCCCGCCGCCCGCCGGTGGTCAGGTGCTCGGGAAGCACCCACAGCCGTTCGTCGAACCAGCGCCGGACCTCCTCGAAGCGCCCGGTGAGCTCCTCGACCGACTCCGCGACGACCATGAACTGCCCCACCCGCTGGCTGGTGTTGGCCGGCCCGGCCGCGAACCGGGTGCCGACCGGGTGCTCGACCCGCGCGAACTCCACCTGCGGCAGGGCGACGAGGTCGGCCGCCGTCGGGCAGCCGAGCAGCGTCCCCGGCCGGCCGGGCAGGTAGGTGCCGCCGAAGATCTCCGGCCGGACCTCGGGCTTGATCTCCGGGCGGGCGCCGAGCGCGATCCGGACGGCGCACTCGGCGACGTTCACCCCGAACTTCGCCTGGATCTGCTCGTGGATCAGCCCGCCGCCGCGCCGTGCGGCGCACTCGCCGAAGGTCAGCGACCCGGACGCCGCGTCGTGGAAGAGCTCCATGTGGAACGACCCGTCGTGCAGGCCCAGCGCCCCGAGCGCGGACTCGACCACGCCCCGGGCCCGCTCGTACACCCAGGCCTCCCGGACCGGGTCGAAGTGCCGCAGCCACAGCGGCTGTCCGCTCTCCAGCGCGGTGAGGCAGGGGTCGCCGTAGGCGCCCACGGCGAGGAACAGCAGCTCCCCGCCGAAGACGACCCCGTCCACGAACCACTCGTCGCCGCCGATGTGCTCCTCCAGCAGGAACGTGCGCTGGGCGGGCTTCTGCTGCCGGTACTCCTCGCTCCGCGCCCGGAGCTCCTCGACGGACCGGACCGAGGAGGTGAAGGACGTGGCGGCCCCGGCCACCGGCTTCAGGACGGCGGGCGAGAACGGCAGCTCGTCGAGGTGGGTGACGTCGAGGACGTCGTCGACGACCAGGTAGTCCGCGGTGGGCAGCCCGGCCCCGCGGACCGCGCGCTTCTGCAGCGACTTGTCGCGGAACCGGATCGCCACCTCCGGGTCGAGTCCCGGCAGCCCGAGGTGGCGTGCCAGGACGCCGGCCGTGACCATGGAGAACTCGTCGGAGGTGTGGACGGCGTCGAAGCCGTCGGCGTCCGGCCCGGCCCGGCGCAGTGCCGCCAGGACGCTCTCGACGCTGCTCTGGTCGTCGACGTCCAGCACGGTGAGCTCGGGCGGCACGCTCATCAGCCCGTCGTCCCGGGACGCCGCGCCGCGGACGACGACGGCGTCCACGTCCAGGCGGACGCACGCGTCGAGGGTGTACCGGTCCAGTCCCACGACGAGCAGGCGAGGTCGGCGATCAGCCATGATTGTTCCTTCGGTTCTGCGTGCGTCCCCAGTCCTCCAGGGCGGCACGGTCCAACTTTCCGTTCGGCGTCAGCGGCAGGGCCGCGACGGCCACGGCACGGGCGGGCACCAGGAACCCGGGGAGCACCGCGGCCAGGGCGGCGCGCACCCCGAGCGGGTCGGCGGAGCCGGCCGCACGGTCGGCCTCCTCGTCCGGCCGCACGGTGTAGGCGAGCAGCAGCGACTGGCAGCTCCCGTCGGCCTCGCGGACCGGGACGGCGGCGCAGTCGAGGACGCCGGGGACGGCGCGCCCGGCGCGCTCCACCTCGGCGGGCTCCACGCGGTAGCCGCGGAGCTTCACCTGGCGGTCCCCGCGGCCGAGATAGTGCAGCAGGCCGTCGTCGTCCACCCGTCCCCGGTCGCCGGTGCGGTACACCCGGGTGGGCACGCCGTCGACGGTCAGGGTGCGGAACTTCTCCGCCGTCAGACCGGCCTGTCCCAGGTAGCCGTGGGCCAGGCCCTCGCCGGCCACGCAGATCTCGCCCTCCTTTCCGGGCGGGCAGATCTCGCCGAAGCCGTCGCCGAAGCCGTCGCCGAAGCCGTCGCCGAAGCCGTCGCCGTCCGCGCCGCTGTCCGCTCCGGCGTCCGCTCCGGCGTCCGCGAGGACGAGGAGCCGTGTCCCGGGAGCCGCCGTGCCGAGCGGCACGCCGTCGGGCCGGTCGCAGTCCGGGAGCGAGACCCGGTGCCAGGAGACGAACATGCAGCACTCGACCGGCCCGTAGCAGTTCACCAGCGGGACCGTCGGATGGGCCCGTACGAACCGGCCCGCGTGGGCGCCGGACATCGCCTCGCCGCTGACCAGGACGGCCCGCAGACCGGTGAAGCAGCCCGGGTCCACGTCGACGAACAGGTTGAACAGGGAAGTCGGCAGGTGCACCGTGTCGGCACCGTGCCCGGCGACCGCCGCACGCAGCGAATCCGGGAGGAAGAGCGGGGCGCCCGGGCCGGGGAGGAGACACGTCCCGCCCGCGACCAGCGTGCCCCACACCTCCAGCGCGTACATGTCCCAGGCCGCGTTCGACACCTGCGGCATGACGTGGCCCGGGCCGAACGACGCCGGGCCGGTCCCGTCGAACAGCCGCAGTGCCGCCCGGTGCGGCAGGACCACGGCCTTCGGTGAACCGGTGGTCCCCGAGGTGAAGATGACCATGGCGGGGGACTCGCCGTCGGCCGCCCGCCGCACCGGTGCGCCCGCCCGGTCCGCGAGTTCGGCCGGCGGTTCCAGCGGCGGCGTCCAGACGGGGAAGCCGTGCCCGTCCGTCGGGCCGGGTCCCTCCGGCCCGGGGTCCTGCGCCCCGGCCAGGTCCGTCACCGCCCGGGCGGCCACCGCCTCGTCCGCCACCGCCAGCGGCGACCGCAGCCGTCCGACCAGCGACGCCAACCGCGCGGGGGGCCACCCCGGATCGAGCACGGAGTAGGCCGCGCCGCACTTCAGCAGGGCCAACTGGACGATGACCAGGCGCGCGGACCGGGGGAGGATCACGGGGACCAGGCTTCCCGGCCCGATGCCGAGGTCCGTGAGGAGCGACGCCAGGTGGTCGGCCGCGCGGTCGAGGGTCCGGTAGGTGACGGTCGTTCCGGGCTCGACCAGCGCCGGACGGTCGGGCGTCAGCAGGGCCCGGCGGGCCACCGCCGCGTGGAGGGTCCGGTTCATCTAGACCTCCCCGGCCGGCAGGACGGCGAACGGGCAGCGGAGCAGGGACAACGCGAGGTCCTGCACCGCGAAGACGGTGAAGTGGTGCTCCTGGGGCGGGGCCGACGCGTCGAGGTGCACCTCGAAGACGGCACTCGGCCGCCCCGCCCGCGGGTCGGACCCGGCTGCCCCCGGTCCGACGGCCTGGACCGGCGGCGAGACGGCGGCCCGGACGCTCCACGGCAGGAGCACGCCGACCTGGACAGGCCCGGGGCGCGACGGCACGACCGGCACCTCGATCCGCAGCGTCCCGCCGGCGGGGACGGTCGCGGCGGAGGCGGCACCGAGCAGCCGCGCCGCGCCGTCCGTCCAGTAGCCGACCGGGCCGCAACTCAGGCAGACGTGGGCGGTGGTGAGCGGGACCCGGGAGGTGAACCCGCGGCGCGGGTACTGCCAGGCCTCCCGCCCGCACAGGACGCAGGGGGTGGTCACCGCCTCGGTCCGCGCGACCGAACTCCGGTCGCCGAAGAAGCGGGGGAACTCGGAGAGCGGGTCGTCGGGCCGCTCCGACATGCGGACGGCGATCGCCCGGTCGAGCACCCGCGCCTCCTCCCGGAGCGTGCCGACGAACGCCTCCCGGTCGGCGGCCGGACCCATGACCGGCCGGACGGCCGTCAGCTCGGCCCGTTCCGCCAGCTGCCCGAGCGGCTCTCGCAGCGGGTGCGCGGCCGGCAGCATGCCGGTCATGAGGAACCCCTGGGCCCGGGCCGAGAGGCCGCCGACCCACCCGGCCTGCTCGGTCGCCGACTCCACGGCCGACCCCGCGGCCGCCTTCCCGGTCGGCCCGCCGTCCGGCTCCACGGCCGACTCCACGGCCGGTGCCCCGGCCGGTTCCTGGGGCGACGAGGCCCCCGGGTAGGCCGAACTCGGCAGCCCCACCTGGATGAACGTGGGGTACGGGTGCAGGGCGTACAGGCTCGCGTTCAGCCGCCGGGCGGTGCTCCCGTCCCCGTCCGCCGAGTCCAGCCAGACGAGGTTCTCGACGCGGGCCGACTGGTGCATGGAGAGCGCGGCGACCACCGCCTGGGCCGGGCCGTCGACGGCGTTCAGGAGCAGCTGGTAGCGGGGGTCGTAGGTGGCGAGGTCCGCCAGGGCGCCGCTGTCGCAGCCGCTGAGCACCAACTCGGCGGCCCGGACGCGGTGGGCGGGGATCAGCTTGTCCTCGGGCTTGTAGCAGCCCCGGCCGTACGAACAGGTGGGCCCGGACCGGCCGGGGCCGGCGGCCGGGCTGAGCCCGCACACCGTGTGCGCGCCGAGGTTGATGCTGTCCTCGGTGCCGTGCCCGCTGACCAGCACCCGTCGCCAGACCCGCTCGGCGGTGAGGCGGACCAGGTCCGCGCCGCTGACGGTGCGTGCGTCGTGATAGGTCGCGGAGGTGGCCACCGGCCGGGTGTCGAGGTCGGTGAACAGCCCGGTCGCACCGTCGGGGTGGACCTCGCCGTACTGCTTGGCGATCGCCCAGGTGAGCGAGTGGAGGTCGCGGCCCGTCAGCAGGAAGACGTCCCGGCCGCGGGCGTACGCGTCCACCAGGACGGGGCCGATGACGTCCATCCGGAGGTCCTCGTACCGGCCGAGGACGACCAGCGGGCCGTCGTCCGCGGGCGGCGCGCCGGTGGTGCGGCCGGCCCCGTGCGCCGCCGGCGCGCCGTGCTCGGTCCAGTGCCGGGCGAGCGGGCGGGCGAACGCGCGGATCGTCGCCGGCACGTCCCCCACCACGACCCCCGCCGCGCACACCGGCGGGCGCCGCCGGGCCGGGTAGAGGCCCGCTGCGAGGTCGAGGGCCGCCAGGAGGTCGGAGCGGTCGCCGATCCACACCGGGACGGCGTCCTCCGCCCCGGACCCGAACGCGGCGACGGCGCGCGCGAAGTCCGCCGCGCCGGACACCGCACGGAAGATGCCCGGCACTCCCGCCAGGTCGTCGGTCCCGCTCGTGCCACCCGTGCTGCTCGTGCCACCCGTGCCGCTCGCGCGGGAAGTGCGGTCGGTGTCGTCAGTGCCGCTCATGCCACCCCGTCGTCGTTGACGATCGCGGCGGCGAGCGCGTCGACCGTGCGGTGTTCGAAGATCACCCGCAACGAGAGGTCGCGGCCGAGTTCCTCCCCGAGCCGGGAGGCGGTGCGGATCGCCCCCAGCGAGTGACCGCCGAGCTCGAAGAAGTCCTGGTCGGGGTCGATCCGGTCCACGCCGAGCACGTCCCGCCAGACCTCGGTGATGTGCTCGACCAGTTCCGCCCGCGGCGACCGCCCCTCGTCGGGTCCGCTCAGCACGGCAGGAAGGCGAAGTCCTCGCCGACCTCGCGGGAGAGGACGAAGAACTTCCTGGCGCGCTCGGCGATGTCGATCAGCTCCGGGTCGCCGGACTCCCGGGTGATGTCGACCAGCCAGTCCCACGAGGCCCCGATCGGCACCTCCTCGGCGAAGTGGATCCGGCCGAGCAGGAACGCGATGTCCTTGATGTTGTACCGGGAGACGACGGTGCCCAGGGCGCGCAGCCGTTCCGGCAGGTCCGCGGCGGCCGGCCGCCGCTCCACCAGGGCGGGTTCCAGGTCGGGCCGGTACAGCTCGGGCCGCGCGAAGATGTCGGCGGGCCGGAAGCCCGGACCGGCAGCGAAGTCCAGGCAGAGCGACCAGCGGCTGCGCGAGGACATGTTCATCCCGGCGTGGATCTGGGCGGCGTCCAGGAACCACACCTCGCCCTTGCGCATGTGGAAGACCATGTCCTCGTCGGAGTTGACGGCGTGCTCGTTGTCCTCCAGGAAGACGATCACCCGGAAGAACTCCGTGACGTCCCCGGCCTCGATGAAGTCGCGGTGCGGGATGATCGAGAACTCGGAGACGTTGCGCCCGCGCACCATCGTCAGCCGGCTCCCGTCGAACCACTCGGCCAGCACCTCGCGGAGGTACGGGACCTCGTCGAGCAGCTCGGTGGGCTGCCCCGGCCGCTGCTCGTGGCCGTACCAGAAACCGTCGCCGTGGTCGCCGGAGGCGTTCCACAGGTTGAGGTTCAGCCAGGTGCCGGTGGTGAACACCTGGTACGGCTCCTGCGGGACCGGGAGGCTCGCCAGGCGGGCGACGTCCTTGGCGAGGCGCTCGTCGTCGAACGGGATGCGGCCGAGTATCACGGAGGCCATGGAGAGGCGTGCCCTTCTGTTCCAGAGGCCGGGGAGGGGTCGGGTCAGAGCTCGAAGCCGGCCGGGAACGGGTCGTCGGGCGACAGGAAGTACTGCGCGGTGCCGGTGATCCAGGCCCGTCCGGTGACGGTCGGCACGACCGCCGGACGGCCCGCGACCGTCGTCTCCTCGACCAGGCGGCCGGTGAACTTCGAACCGATGAAGGACTCGTTGACGAAGTCGGCGCCGATCGCCAGCTCGCCGCGTGCGTGCAGCTGCGCCATCCGCGCGCTGGTGCCCGTCCCGCACGGCGACCGGTCGAACCAGCCCGGGTGGATGGACATCGCGTGACGGGAGTACGACGCGTCCGAGCCGGGCGCCTCGAAGTAGACGTGCTTCACACCGCGGATCCGGGCGTCCTCCGGGTGCACCGGCTCGTCGGTCGAGTTGATCGCCTGCATGGTGGCCAGCCCGGCGGCCGTGATCTCGTTCTTGGCCTTCCGGTCGAACGGCAGCCCGTAGTCGTCGAGCCGCACGATCGCGTAGAAGTTGCCGCCGTACGCCACGTCGTAGCGGACGGTGCCGAACCCGGGCACCTCCAGCTCGGCGTCCAGCCGCTCCGCGAAGGCGGGCACGTTCCGCAGGGTGACGTGCTTCGCGACCCCGTCCGTGACCGCCACGTCGACCACGACCAGGCCGGCCGGGGTCTCCAGGCGCACCGTGGTGACCGGCTCGGTCACGGGGACCATGCCCGTCTCCACCAGTACGGTCGCCACACCGATCGTGCCGTGGCCGCACATCGGCAGGTAGCCGGACACCTCGATGAACAGCACCCCCCAGTCCGCGTCGGGCCGGGTCGGCGGCTGGAGGATGGCCCCGCTCATCGACGCGTGCCCACGGGGCTCGGTCACCAGCAGGGTGCGGATGTGGTCGAGGTTGTCGCGGAAGTGGATCCGGCGTTCGGCCATCGTCGCGCCGGGGATCACCCCGACGCCGCCGGTGATCACCCGGGTGGGCATGCCCTCGGTGTGGGAGTCCACCGCGTGGAAAACTCGATTGGTGCGCATGTCGTCCCTCTGGGGTCTGGGGTTGGACGGGGGGCTGGGGTGTGGGGTCCGGGCGGAGCCCCGGTCAGGGGCGCCGCGCGGGATCCGGGCTCTGGTCGAGGTCCTCCTCGGAGAGCTGGATCACCCCGGTCATGTACGGTCGTGCCGCGCCGATCAGGCCGACCCGGTCGCCGGTCAGCTCGCAGTCGAGGCTGATCGTGCGGGTCCGGCCCAGCCGGGGCGAGAACTGGTGGGCGTGCAGCCGGGTCCGGCCCAGTCGCTCCGCCCAGTACGGGACGAGCGCGCAGTGCGCCGACCCGGTGATCGGGTCCTCGGGGATGGACAGCTTCGGCCCGAAGAACCGCGAGCAGAAGTCGGCCCCGTCACCCGGCGCGGTGACGACGACGCCCCGCAGGTCGAGCGCGGAGAGCGCGCGCGGGTCCGGCACCACCGCGCGGACCTGTGCCTCGTTCTCGTAGACCGCGATGTAGTCCATCGACCGGTAGACCGCCGTGGGTGCCACCGGTCCCAGCCCGCGGAGCAGGTCCGCCGGCGGGTCCACAGGAGTGAACTCCAGGGCGGGGAAGGTCAGCCCGAACCGGTCGCCGTCCCCCTGCCGGGCGACCACGAGCGGTCCGCTGGCCGAGTGGAACGTCACCTCGTTCCAGTCCGGCTCCAGGTGGGTCAGGACGACGTGGGCCGCGCCCAGCGTGGCGTGCCCGCACAGGTCCACCTCGGTGGCCGGGGTGAACCAGCGCAGGTCGTAGGCGTCCCCGTTCCGGACGATGAAGGCGGTCTCCGGGAGGTTGTTCTCCAGGGCGATGGCCTGCATGACGGGTGCGGGCAGCCAGCTGTCGAGCGGGCAGACGGCCGCCGGATTCCCCCACAGGAGCCGGTCGGTGAAGGCGTCCACCTGGAAGATCGGGATCCTGATCGCCGACGTGCTCACCGGCGCGCTCACCGGCGCGCTCGCCGTCGTGGTCGTCGTCGTGTTCGTCGTGCTGCTCGTCGTTGCGTTCGTCGTACTCACACGCCCAACCTCTGCTTGGCGTCGGCGAAGAACGGGATGTGACGGTAGTCCTTCGCCGCTTCGTCGTAGTCGGTGTACCGGTTGGTGAACTGCAGGAGCCGGTCCTGGACCTGTTCCGCCGGCTCACGGTGGATCCGTCGCTCGATGCCCTGGATCTCGCCGAGGAACTCGGCGAGGACGGCGGGCAGGCCCGGCCGCAGATGGATCAGGCCGCCGTGCACCCGGATGCCGTCCGCGGCGAGCAGGTAGTTGAACAGCAACTGCGAAGCGACGGCGTCGTAGTTGGGCCGGGGGATGCCCTCGACGGCGTAGCGCAGCAGCCGTTCGGACAGGATGTACTCGTAGGCGAGCCGTGCGTCGCGTTCCGAGAGGCCCGGGTCGTGGAGGCAGGCGAGCATCGCGGACACGTCGACCCGCAGCTCCTCCAGGCCGGCCAGTGGCTTCAGCTTCTTCACCGGGAGGAAGTCCGGGATGGGCATGTCGCCCTGCCGGTGGTGGTACTCGTGCAGCCGCACCCACCAGGACGACGCCTGCTCGACCTCCGCCGGCCCCGCCGTCTCGACCAGCGGGAAGGAGCCCGGTGCCATGACGTGCCGCGTGAGCAGGCGGGTCAGGCGCAGGTGCCGTTCCACGAACTTGTCGATGAAGTAGAAGATCAGGTCGCCGCTCTCCTGCCGGCCGTCGAGGTGGTTCTCCGGGAAGAGCGCCACGACCGGTCGGGCCTCGAAGCCCTTCGACATCCGCTCGATGGTGACCGGCAGGGTCGGGCTGGGGTACCGGACCTCCAGGCCCTCGTCGGTCGGCAGCGGCCGGTAGGCCAGGAAGTCCAGGGAGAGGGTCGGGAAGTAGGACGCGTCGAACAGGGAGAGGACGTGGCCGTCCTTCCTGCCGTTGATGTGCGCCTTGGTCCGGAGCAGCCGGGGGTCCTCGGTGAACGTCAGGACGTCCTCGGCCAGCGCCTGCGCGGCGGGCAGGTTCCGCAGGGCCGGTGACGAAGTCAGCTCGTGCGAAAGGCGTTTGAGGAAATCCTCGTCCCGCAGCTCGTCGCGCCGGACCGAGCCGCGCAGCGCGTTGACCGCGTCGACGACGTCGTTCAGTGGCTCGTTGTTCACTTGGTTCCGTACGTCCTTCCCCGGATCAGCTCGCGGAGGCCTGCGCCGTGGCCTGCGCCGGGGTCCCGGCGGCGAGCGGGCCGGAGAGCTGGTCGGCGAAGTCGTCGAGCGCGTCGGCCCAGTGGGCCGCGTACCCGGTGGCGAGCCGCAGCAGCTCGGCCGCGTCCTCCTCGCCCTCGACCAGCGCGGTCATGCCGGTCTCCTCGTCGCTGACCGACTTGGCGTGGCTGGTCTCGGCCTTGATGTGCGCGTCGATCCACACCAGCGCGTCGGAGTCCGCGAACAGCTTCTCCCCGCCGACCTGCACCTTGCTGTACACGCGCCGGAACGCGACGGCGATGTCCAGCGCGATCGCCTCCACCACCCGCAACTGGACCGCCGCGCCGAGCCGGTGGTCGGCGAGTGCGTCCATCGCCTCCAGCAGCCGGGCGACGCCCGCGGGCAGCGCCGGCGCGGACTCCTCGCCCGAGGCCTTCACCAGCGGCGCCACGATCGAGTCCGCCCACCACAGGTAGTGGATGCCCGCCGCTCCGCCCGGTGCCACCGCGCCGAAGTCGTCCGCCAGGTTGTCCAGGTCGTCGCCGATCACCCGGAATGCGGTCTGGAAGGCCGCGAGGGTCTCCCGCCCCGGGGCCTCCTGCGCGGCGAAGTGTCGGGCGGCCGCGCCGAGTCCGCCGATCGTGGTGAACATGAAGGCCTTGGTCATGGCCTCCCACTGCCGCGCCACGGCGAGTGCGTTCGCGGGCGGGACGTCGTCCACCAGCCGCGCGTTCGCGAAGAAACGGTTTCCGGGCCGGACCAGCCCCGCCGCCCGGACGATCGAGGAAACCTGTTCGTCAAGTGCAGTCTCACCAGGCATGATTGCTCCCCCTTTGCCTGTGCCATTTCACATGCCACACGTTAAATGGCATCTGAGGAGGTGTCAATGATCCCCGGAGGGGCGGGAGGACGGGCGGGAGGCCGTGGCGGGAAGGTGGTCGGGGGTGTGGACCGGGGCTTGGGCGGGTGCCCCGGGTGGGCGTGTGTCGTCGCCCCCGGGGCGGGTGGCGGCCGTGTGCCCGTGGGTGTCGGTCGACCGCGCTACGGGCGGACGGCGTTCGGGCCTTCGCGCCGGCCGGAGGGCGGTTGCGGTCGGCGGTTCCCGGCGGGCCGGAGGAGCTTGACCAGTCGGCGGTGGCCGGGGCCCCACTCGTACCCGAGAGCCGAATTGACCGCGATCATCGGGATGTTGGACGCCTCGACCTCGGTGCACGCGGTCCGCACGCCACGGGAGGCGAGGTGTCGGGCGGCGTGCAGCTTGAGCGTCCGGGCCAGTCCGCGCCCGCGCCAGGAGCGCAGGACGCCGGTGAAGTCGATGTGGCAGACGCGCGGGTCGGCGGTCTCGCGGACGGCCGTGACGCCGACGATCCGGCCGGCGGCCTCGGCGGTGAACACCCAGTCCGGGCGGCAGCCCTGGCCGGACAACGCCTCGGCGTGCCAGCGCTCGAAGCCGGGCACCGCGTCGGTGAAGCCCGGGTTGTCGCTCAACGTCTCGCGGTAGAGCCGGTGGAGCTGCCGGGCCGGCTGCGGTGCGCCGGAGGTGGCGAGCGTGCGGAGGTCGATGCCGAGGGGTGGCGGCGGGGCGAGGGTGCGCGGCTCCAGCCGGGCCGTGGCGGTGCGGATGTGGGCGTCGATGCGGTGGCCACGGGCGATGAGCAGATCAAGGAGTCCTGCGTGGCCGCTGCCGCGTGCGCTCCGGCCGCTGTCGTCGGTGCTGTCTCGCCCCTCGCCGTCGCCGTCGCCCTCGCCCCCGCTTCCGCCGGCGGTCCGGTGGGCGTCGGCTCCGTCGGCGTCGGGCGCGGCCCCGGCGGACTCGCCGTGGTCCGGCAGCTCGCCGAGCAGCCGGCGCGCGCCCGCGCCGTGGGCCCAGTCCTCGATCCCGTCGAGAAGGGGGAGCAGGAGCTCCGGAGCCCGGCCCGGCGTGCCGACGACGAGCGAGGCGACGTCGCCCGGCGGCGTCCAGGGAGCCCGCCATGCGGTCGCGAACGCGAGGAGCCCGCCGCTCGGCCCGGGATCCACCAGACGGATCCGGCCGTGCCCGATCAGGAGGCCGTCGGGGTCGGTGGCAAGGCTGCCGACGGGAGGCATCACCTCGTCCTGCGCCCGGAGCTCCGCCGCCGTGACCTGTTCCGGCCCGGCGGAGGACAGGAGCGCGGCCAGCGCCGGATAGTCGGTGGCGGGCCAGAACGGGCGGATCACGCCGTTCGCAAGATGCGTCACATGTGACACCTTACTGATGAATGTCGCGGCCCGTGCGGGAATCGGGCGAGTTCGCCCGGCGGCAGGTGCCCGCCCCCCCCCGTGCGGTGCTCCACCGGAGCGAGGGCGGGGACGGGACCGCCCGGTCGGCCGTGCGGGCGCGGCGGGTTGCTGACCGTGCCGTCCGGCGATGTGGTCTGCTGGGAGAGCGTCCGCCGGACGTTCGTGTCGCCATGCGCCTGCCGCCTCCGGGAGGGTCACCGATGCTCCGCCGCTCCGCCGCCGCCCTGCTCGCCCTGCTTCTCGGACCGGCCGCCGTCGTGGGCTGCTCCTCCGCCGCCGCGCCGGACCGCGCCGCCGACCCGGCACCCACCGGCACGCTCGTCGCCTCCTCGCCGGCCCCCGTGCCGACGGCCGCCGGGACGACACCCGCGACGCCGCCCGCGACCTCCCCGGCCGCCACGCCCCCCGCCGCACCGGCGGTGAACGTCCGGGCGACCGTCACGCAGGACCTCGACGCCCCCTGGGGCCTGGCCGTCCTTCCGGACGGGGACCTCCTCGTCGGCGAACGCGACAACGGCCGGATCGTCCGAGTCGCGGCCGACGGCGGCGCGAGGACCGACGTCGGCACCGTCGCCGGCGTCGCCTCCGGCGGGGAGGGCGGCCTGCTGGGACTCGCCCTCTCGCCCGGATTCGCCACCGACCACCGGCTGTACGCCTACCACTCCACCGCCGACGACAACCGCATCATCCGGCTGGACTACGACCCGACCCGTCCGGCGGGCGAGCAACTCGGCGCTCCCGAAGTCCTGGTGAAGGGAATCCCGCACGGCTCGCGGCACAACGGAGGCCGCATCGGCTTCGGTCCGGACGGCTTCCTCTACGCGGGTACCGGCGACGCGAGCGACAAGGCACTCGCCCAGGACCGTAACTCCCTGGGCGGCAAGATCCTCCGTCTCGCTCCGGACGGCGCACCCGCCGCCGGCAACCCGTTCCCCGGCTCGCCGGTCTGGTCGCTGGGCCACCGCAACGTGCAGGGCCTCGCCTGGGATCCCCAGGGCCGGCTCTGGGCCTCCGAGTTCGGCCAGGACGCCTGGGACGAGCTGAACCTGATCACTCCCGGCGGCAACTACGGCTGGCCGACCGTGGAGGGCGTCGGCGGTCGCCCGGAGTTCACCGACCCGGTCGCCCGGTGGCGTACCGCCGACGCCTCCCCGAGCGGCATCGCCTACGCCGACGGTGCCGTCTGGCTGGCCGCGCTGCGCGGCGGGCGGCTCTGGCGCGTCCCGCTCAACGGGGATCAACTCGCATCTGAGCCGCAGGAGTTCCTGTCGGGCGACTACGGCCGGCTGCGGACCGTCGTGGCCGACCGGGACGGCACGCTGCTGCTCGTCACCAACAACACCGACGGCCGCGATGAGCCGCGCCCCGGCGACGACCGCATCCTCCGCCTGACCGTCTCGTAGCGGCTCGCCGGGCCCGCCCTGCCGGCGGGACCCGTCTGCCGGTCCTGCCGCTCCGCCCGGCCGTTCCGCCGCCCCGTTCCGCCGCCCCGTTCCGCCGCCCCGCGCCGGGCCTCCGGTCCGCGTCCCCGCTCCCCGGGGCGCCCGGCGTCCGTGCGCCGGGGCCGTTTCCCGCAGCTGTTCCGCAGCCGTTCTGCGCTGCCGTTCTGTGCTGCGCTAGTTCATTCGTTCGAGGGGTTTGGAATCGGGATCCGCTCGGGGCCAGCCCCCGCCGGTCGCGTTGTCAGTGTGTCCCGTTACGTTCCTTCCATCACTGACCGACCAGCTGGGAGGAGAGCGGCCGTGGCGTGGGTGGATACGGGTGCGGGTGGCTATCAAGTCGCCCTCGACGAAGAGGGAAAGGTGCTCTGCCGGAATGCGGCGGGGCGTCCGCTGAAGAGCCTTCCGTCGAAGCTCAACGACGATCCGGTGGTGGTGGGGCTCAAGCAGCTCACCGAGTGGCTGGCCGCACACCGGCGCGGCTGCCTGGAGAGCGTCGAGCGGTGGATGGTCCGCTCGCTGCCGGTGCCCGCCGCCGTCGTCACGGCCGTCTGGGCCGACGAGGCCTGGCAGGAGGTCCTGCGCGACCTGGTCGTCACCGGCTCCGACGGCGCCGTCGCCGGGTTCCTGCGCGGTGCCGACGCCGAGCGCGGGATCGGCCTGGTCGACCTCGACGGCGACACCGTCCGCCTGACCGCCGACGAGTTGCTGATACCCCACCCGGTCCTGCTGGCCGACCTGGACGAGCTGCGCGAGTTCGCCGTCGAACTCGGCGTCTCCCAGCAGGTCCAGCAGTTGTACCGGGAGGTCTGGCACCGGCCCGCCGACACCACCGGCACCACCGGCACCGAGGTCGACACCTACGCCGGTGGTCACTACGCGGCGCTGCGCGACCTGCTCGGCCGGTGCGCCCGGCTCGGCTACCGGGTCCGCGGCGGTCACGCCGTGCTGCCCGTGGTCGAGGACGGCCGCGCGCTGGAGGCCCGGGTCTGGGTCGGCGACTACTACGAGTACGACGAGTGCGAGACGGGCTCGCTGAGCTGGGCGGGCCCGGACGGCAAGGTCCTGCCGCTCGCCGAGGTCGGACCGGTCGCCTGGTCCGAGGGGACGCGGATGGCCGCCGCGCTGTACGCCGGCCGCACGATCGAAGGGGAGGAAGCCGAATGAGCACCACCGGAGCCGAGCGCGGGACCGCACGCGGGACCGAACTGAGCGAGCGCCTGCTGGACGCCGGGGCGGTCCTTCCGCCCGGTACCCTGCCCGGCGCCGGCGCGCCCGACGCCGTCGCCGACGTCCTCACCGCCCGCAGCTACGCCCACCCGGTGCTCGGCGAGCGCCGGATCGTCCGCCTGGTGCCCGGCGCGCTCGGTCCCGCCGAGGACCTCGCGGTGGACTTCCTCGGCCTCGTGCCCGCCGGGGAACCGGCCGAGGTCGGCCAGGTCCGGCAGGAGGCGCTCGGCTTCCCGGCCTGGGCGCTGGTCCACGACCCGGCCAACGGCCACCACGCGCTCGCGCTGGTCAAGGAGATGGAGCGGCTCGCCCGCCAGGCCAAGTCCAAGCCCGGCCACGCCAAGGACGGCTTCGAGGAGCTGGCCAAGCGGCTCGGCCGCGCGGTGCCGCACTTCCTGCCCACCTACTGCGAGCAGGTCGGTCGGATCTTCCTCGAACAGGGCAACCAGACCTACGCGAGCACCTTCTTCGGCAAGGCCCGCGACGCCGAGCGCACCCACAACCTGACCGTCGACGAGGAGCGGCTGCGCGCCGTCTTCCTGGAGTTCGCCCTCGCCGGCGCGCTCACCGTCAAGGCGCTCCGTCAGTACGTCAAGGAGCTGAGCGTCCGGCTGGACCCGGTGACCGCCTGGCAGCGGTTCAGCCAGCTCTGCACCGAGCGTTCGGCGGCCGGGATGGCCCCCTACGCGGGGGTCGCCGAGGACGCCCGGGCCCTGCTCCGGGCCGCCGGCCTCGACCGCGACGAGCACGAGCGGGTCCTGCTCGCCGAGCTGCTCGCCTCGCCCGCCGTCAACCGGGCACCCACCGCGTTCTGGAAGAGCTGGCACGACGCCGTCATCGAGCTCGCCCGGCGCGACGACACCGTCCGCGCCCGCCTGCTGGAGATCCTGCCCGACCCCGCGGGCTCCGACGACCGCGACGGCCAGGACACCGCCTGGCTCACCGTCCTCTCCGAGAGCGGCGCCGACCGGCTGCTCACCGACGTCACCGGTTCGGCCGCGCCCGCCGGTTCCGCCGAGCCGATCGACGGCGGCGCGCCCGCGGAACCCGCCGCCGCCTGGCTTCAGCGCTGGGTGAACCACCTCGGCCGCGGCTGGCGCGATCGCGGCCTCAGCGCCGAGACCCTCGCCCTGGCCGCGCGGATGGCGGCGCGCCTGCGCGCCGAGGCCGTCCCGGTCGACCTCTTCACCGGGGTGCGCCGCAGTGCCACCCAGATCGAACTCCTCGATCTGCTGCTCGCCGAGGGCGTCCCGGTCGCCGACCCGTCCGACGGGCACACCTTCCACCTCTCCGGCTGGGTCCAGGCCTCCGGCACCGACGGGCGCGACCTCGCCGCCGTCGCCGCCGACGCCCGCTTCCGGCCGTCCCTGCGCGCCGCCGTCCCCGACGTCTGGAAGGCCGCCGGCACCAAGGGCGTGACGGCGGTACCGGTGCTGCGCGAGCTGTTCGTCGAGTGGTCCGACGCGCGGGCCGACGAGCTCGCCGCCGTCCGCGGCCTCTCGACCGCCGTCGGACTGCTGCGCGGGCTGTCCTCCAGCCGCGCCGCCATCCGCACCGAGAACCCGGCCGCCGCCGAGCGGATCGCCGCGCTCGACGTGGCCGGCCTGCTCGCCCGCAGCCTGCGCACCGGCATCCTCGACGAACTCGGCTGGCCCGCGCTGGAGGAGGCGCTCGCCCGGCTCGGTGTCAAGAAGAGTGAGGCCCCTGGCTTCGGCGACAGCAAGACGCTCCCCGAGGGCCTCATCCTGGAGGACGCCTGGCCGCACCTCATCCTGGTCCGCGGGGACCAGGCCCTCGTGGTCGGCGCGGAGGGCATCCTCCTCGAACACGCCGTCCGCATCCCCGACAAGCAGGAGTCCTGGCAGCGGCCCCGGTTCCGCTTCGTCGACGGCGAGCTGCTGGTCGCCTGGTTCCACGAGCGCAAGCAGCGCGCCTACTGGTCCAGCCGTCCCGCCGAGATCTTCGACCTCGGGGGCGCGACCATCGCCTACTACTACGGCGGGTCCCAGGAGCCCGACCAGCCGTCGCTCCCGCTGCCCGGCGGCGGCAGGAGCACCGGCGAGCGCCCGCTGCACCCCGGTGACACCCGGATGCCCGAGGAGTACCAGGTCCTCGGCGACGGCACCGGCTACTGGACGGTCCGCCACGGCCGCGGCACCGCCGCGCTCACCGAACTCGACCCGGCCACCGGCACCCTCGGCCGCGCCGCCGAACCGCCCCGGATCGCCGCCACCGCGGCCGCCGGCCGGCTCGACGTCCGGCGCACCCTGCTGCTGCCCCTCCGGCCCGGGCTGGAGGACACCCCGCTCGGCACGGACGGCTCCGCGGTCGGCAGCTGGCTCCGGGTCGAGGGCGGCCGCGTCACCACCGGTACCGCCGACGGCACGACCCTCGTCCTGCACAACACCAGGGACCACGCCAAGCTCTACCCGCTCGGCCGGCTCGGCCTGCCCGGTGGCGCCCACCCGCTGCTCGTCGAACTCCCCAACGACCACCTCGCCTTCGTGCTGCCGACCGACGGCGCCACGGCCACGGGTACCGTCGCCGGGCCGGCCGTCGTCGAGGGCGACGCCGCCGGAGCCACCGCCGATGTCCGGTTCTGCCGCCCCGGTGGCCGCGGCGCCGCCGGCACCGCGCTGGTGCCCCCGCTGCCCTACTGGCACGTCCTGCGGCCGCGCGACGAGGAGGGCTCGCGCCACCTGCGCACCGTCACCGCCGAGCAGGCCGCCCGGCTGATCGACGCGGCCTGGCCGGTCGACGCCGAGCCCGTCCCCGAGGAGCGCCAGCTCTGGCTCACCACCCAGGGTGTGCGCCGCCGGCTGGTCAGCGGCAAGAAGGCCAAGAAGGGGCTCCCCGTCCAGGACGTCGCCGGGATCCTCCCCGGCATCGGGGACCGGCTGCTGCTCGCCGGGGTCACCGGGCTCGCCCGGACCGCCGCCGACCTGCTCGACACGATCTCCCGGTACGTCCCGCAGCCCGAGGCCGAGGCCGAGGCCTCCGCGGACAGCGGCACCACCGCCTTCGCCTACCGGCCGGAGCACGGCTCCGACTACGACCTCGGCGAGGCCGTCACCCTCCTGCTGCCGGACATCGGTGGCTTCGGCCGGAACTGGGAGCGGTCCGCCAACTGGCGCGTCCTCAACAACCTCCGGGCCGTCACCGCCGTCCTCGCCGCACCGCCCGCGGCCACCGGCGAGAGCTGGACGACGCCGCACCGGATCAAGCTGCACGGTGACGACAACCACCACGGCTGGCTGCACCTGCTCGGCCGGCTCGGCACCGCCGCCTACGCCGCCGCCGCCCCGCTCACCTCCGACGCCGCACGCGCCTCGCTCGCGCTGCTGCTCACCGAACTCACCGCCGGCCCCCTGGCCGACCGCGGCGCCACGGTCCGCGAGGTCACCCTCACCGAACCGCTCACCGACCCCAAGGCCACCAAGGGCAAGCACGAGAAGCGGGCCGGCCAGGTGTGGCGGCACGGCGAGCGCACCGTCGTCATCCTCGGCTGCCGCCACCACGAGAACGACCGGGTGCACTGGCTCGCCGTCGACCACGACCCCTCGGGAGCGTTCGGACAGGTCGCGCACTTCGGCGCCGAGCAGGAGCGCAGCACCGAGGAGACCCTCACCGCCGACTGGGTCACCCGCTTCACCGCCCTGCTCGCCCTGCACGGCGGCATCCCCCACCGGGCCGAGCGCGCCGCCGACTTCGGCGACCGCAGCGGCATCGGCGCCGTCCGCGCCACCCTCCTGCTCAGCCCCACCGCCGCCCTCGTCCAGTGGTACGGCGCGCCGCTGCCCGCCGACCGGCTCAAGGAGTACGGCCTCAAGTCCTCCGAGGCGAAGGCCGCCCGGGACTGGGTCCGCGACCGGGACCGGACCGTCCTCACCGACGTCTGGGCGGCCCTGCTGCCCGCCGACCCGGCGAGCCTCTGGACCGACGGCCCCGACACCGCGGCCGCCGCGGCGCTCTGGACCGAACGCCTCGGCAGGCTCGTCACCCTGCCCGAGGAGATCCAGGCCACCGTCAGCGGCGCCACCATCGCGCACATCGAGGAGATCCTCAACGTCGCCCGCACCCCGTGGCTCAGCCGCACCACCCGCCACCGGCTCCGCCCCGAGGAGGACGACGGCTCACTGCGCCTGCGCCCCGACGACCCCGCCGCCCTGCCGGCGTACGACAGCCTCACCGGCGCCGTCGACGCCGTCCGCTGGCTCGCCTACCACCTGCCCTACGAGAGCCCGCTGCGCCCGTCGCTGCCCGGGGCCGCCGTCGCGCTGCGCGCCCGCCTCGCGGACCCCGAGCTGCTGCTGAGCTACGGCTACGTGCAGACCGTCAAGGGCCGCCCGGTCTCCGAGGTGCTGCGCTCCCGGTTCGGGCTGCCCGTCGAGGGCGGCGCCGACACCGACGGCCTGGTCCGGTGCGGCGACGCCGTCGTCCTGTCACCCGGCCACGGCGACGAGCAGATCTGGCTGCGCCCGGCCGGCCTCACCGGGGCCGACGACCCGGTGCTGGAGCTGCTCGGCGGCCTCGCCGAGGGCTACGGGTTCGCGGACCAGGTGCTCGCGATCCGGACGATCGTCGGCGGCGAGCTCGACCGGCTGGCCGCCCTGCCGGGCGCCGGACCGGCTCCGGACCCCGACGGGGCCGACGGGGCCGCCGACTCCGACGTGTCCTGGCCGCACCACCCGCAGGTCAGCGTGCCCGACCTCGTCGCCGAGGTGGCCAAGACCCACGAGCTCGGTGAGGACGCCGCCGCGCTCTACCTCCAACTGCTCGCCCTCCCCGACCCGACCGACCGCAACGCCGCCCGCTGGACGGGTTGGAAGCCCGCCCGCCTGAAGCGGGCCCGGGCCGAACTCGCCGGATCCGGACTGGTCCTGGAGGCCAAGCGGGCCCGGGCGGGCCGCACCCTCTTCCTCCCCGGCGGCTGGCAGGAGGCCAAGACTCCCGCCCTGCCCGCCGAGACCTGGAAGGCCGGGCTCTACGAACTGCCCACCCACCGGACCGCGCTGCCCCGCCACGCCGTCCCGGAGCTGTTCACCCGGGCCTGGCAGCGCGTCACCGACGGGGACACCCCCGGCTACGAAGAGCTCCAGACCGGCAAGCGCAGGAAGGCCCGCCGATGACCACCCCCACCACCACGGAACCCGCGGCCACCCGGCAGGTCGTCCCGCCCGAGGAACGCCACGCCGCCGAACTGGAGTTCCTCGCCGCCTACGACTCCGGCCCCCGGCCGCCCGGCTGGCGCCTCACCCCGCGCGCCGTCATCACCTTCGTGATGGGCAGCGACGGCGAGAAGCTCAAGGCGGGGCGGAAGAGCCTCGTCATCGAGCAGAAGTTCGTCGGCGAGCGGGCCCTCGTCGAGCGGTGCGTCGTCACCCTCGCCGGCGAGCGCGGCCTGCTGCTCGTCGGCGAGCCCGGTACCGCGAAGTCGATGCTCTCCGAACTCCTGGCCGCCGCCGTCTGCGGCACCAGCGCACTCACCGTCCAGGGCACCGCCGGCACCACCGAGGACCAGCTCAAGTACGGCTGGAACTACGCCCTCCTGCTGGCCAAGGGCCCCAGCCGGGAGGCCCTGGTGCCGTCCCCGGTGCTCACCGCGATGACCACCGGCGCGGTCGCCCGGGTCGAGGAGGTCACCCGGTGCCTCCCCGAGGTCCAGGACGCCCTGGTCTCGCTCCTCTCCGAACGGCGGATCGCCGTCCCGGAGCTGGCCGGGAGTCCGGACGGCCAGCTGCACGCGGTGCCCGGCTTCACCCTGATCGCCACCGCGAACCTGCGGGACAAGGGCGTCAGCGAGATGTCCGCCGCGCTCAAGCGACGGTTCAACTTCGAGACGGTCGGTCCGATCGGCAGCCTGGCCGCCGAGGTCGAGCTGGTCCGGCGTCAGTCCACCGCCGCGGTCGCCCGTGCCGGCGCCCCCTACGCGGTCGACGACGCGGTCCTGGAGGCGCTGGTCACGGCCTTCCGGGACCTGCGGACCGGCCGCTCCACCGAGGGCTGGGACGTCGAACGCCCGTCCACCGTGATGAGCACCGCCGAGGCCGTTTCCGTGGCCACGGCCCTCGGCGTCACCGCGGCCTACCTCCCCGACGGCGGCGACCTGCTCGGGCGCCTGCCCGGCCAGCTCATCGGGGTCGTCCGCAAGGACGACCCCGCCGACGGCGCCCGCCTGCTCGGCTACTGGGACGGCCCGGTCCGCCGGCGCGCCGAACAGGGCGCCGGCACCTGGCGCACGCTCTGGGACCTCCGCACGGCGCTGGAGTCGTGAGGTGACCGCGCACACCGCCACCGGGACCGGCGGCCTCCGGCCGGGCCCCGACGGCATCCGCCGGGCCTGCGGCGGCCACCGTCGCCGGGCCCGGTGCGCGGTGTGCGCGACCCGCACCGGCGCACCCGGCCCCGAAACGCCCGCCGCCGCACCGCACCCGGGCCACCCGGCGACGGTCGGCACCGCGGCGGCTCCCCGTCCCCCCGGCCGACCCGCCCGCCCGGCGGCCCGGCCCCATCCAGATCCGTTCCACACCGGAGAGGTGAACACATGAGCAGCGCGGTGCTGCCCGACGAGGCGGGCGTCGACGACCCGCGAGGCGTGGTCGAGGCGGAAGCGGCCCGGCTGGCCGACTCCGGCCTCGGTGCGCCCGGGCCGTACCTGATCGGGGTGCGCCACCACGCGCCCTCGCTCAGCGCGGTCGTGCCCGCACTGCTCGACGCCGCCCGGCCCGAGGTGCTGCTCGTCGAGCTGCCCGCCGAGTTCCAGCCCTGGCTGGACTGGCTGGCGGACGAGTCCACCCGGGCGCCGGTCGCCCTCGCCGCCGCGCCCGGCGGCCCGGACGACGGCGGTGACGCGGGGCGCGGCGCCGGGGGGCTCGCCTTCTACCCCTTCGCCGACTTCTCGCCGGAGCTGGCCGCCCTGCGCTGGGCCCGCCGCAACGGCGTCGAGACGGTCGCCTGCGACCTGCCGCTCGCCCTACGGGGCGCCGGGCGCGGTTCGGCCCCGGCGGCGGGGGAGCGGGCCGCCGCCGGCCCCCTGCCGGGGGTGGCCGACGCCCTCCGGCACCGCCTCACCGGCCGCGAGGACGACGACCTCTGGGACCGCCTGGTCGAGACGGCCGCCCCGGGCTCCGCACCGGAGGCCGTCCGCCGCGCCGCCCTGCTGGTCGGCTGGGCGCTGCGCCGGGACGCCCAGGGCGGCCCCGGCGTCGACCCGTACGACCTGCGGCGCGAGGACTGGATGCGGTCCCGCATCGAGGAGGCCGCGGCGGGTGGACGCCGGGTGGCCGCCGTGATCGGCGCGTTCCACGCCCCCGCGCTGACGGCCGCCGGCCCGGCCGCCCCCGGGGACGCCGCCCGGGCCGCGGACCCCGCCGACCCGGCCTCCGCAGGCGGCGGCCACGTCGTCTCGCTGATCCCCTACACCTACCCGCTGCTCGACGCCCGCTCCGGCTACCCGGCCGGCATCCGCGACCCCGAGTGGCAGCACACCGTGCTCGACGCGGGCGGCGACCCGGACCGGCTCGCCGAGGCGCTCACCACGACCGCCGTCCGCATCTGCGAGGCGCTCCGCAACCAGGACCACCCCTCCGGCCCGGCCGACGCCCGCGAGATCGTCCGGATCGCCGGCGACCTCGCCCGGCTGCGCGGGCTCGCCGCGCCCGGCCGGGGCGAACTGATCGAGGCGGTGCAGACCGCCCTCGCCCAGGGCGAGCCGCTGGGCCGCGGCAGGGCCGTCGCCCGCGCCCTCGAACGTGTCCTGGTCGGCACCCGCACCGGCCGGCCGGCGCCGGCCGCCCCGCGCAGCGGCCTCGCACCCGCCGTCGAGGCGCTGCTCGCCGAACTCGGCCTGCCCGGCCCCGGTGAGACCGCCGAGTCCGCCCCGCGCGATCTCCGCCTCGACCCGCTCCGGTCGTCCCTCGACCGGCGCCGCGAACTCCTCCTGCAGCGGCTCGCCGTCTGCGGCGTCCCGTACGGAGACCCGGTCGCCACCACGGGCGCGGGCGGTACCGAGACCCTCTCCACCCGCTGGCGCGTCCAGTGGACCCCGACCGCCGCCGCGATGCTCACCGTCGCCGGTACCAGGGGTGTCACCCCGGCCCAGGCGGCCGAAGGCGCCCTGCGCGAACAGCTGCGCCGTGAGCGGCAGGCGGACGGGCCGACCGCGCGCGAGGTCCTGCGGGGCCTGGCCGACGCGGCCGCCTGCGGGCTCCCCGCCCTCGCCGACTCCCGCCTCGCCCAGCTCACCGCCGTCCTCCCCGAGAGCGGGACCCTCCCCGAACTCCTCGACGCCCTCGCCCTCGTCGACCGGCTCAGCGCCGGCCACGTCCCCGGCCTCGCCCCGGACCCGTCCGGCACCGGTCACGACGCCGGCGGCGACGCCGATCACGACGCGGACCGCCCGGCGGCACCACCCGGCCCCGCCCGGTCGGGCAGGGCCGAGGCCCTCGCCGCCGCCGCGGAGGTGGTGACGGTGGCCGCGGTCCGGCAACTGGAAGGGCTCGGCGGCTCGGACGAGCCGGCCGACGCCCGGGCCCTGGTGGAACTGGCCCGGCGGGCCGACCTCGCCGGGGGCCTGCGGCTCGGCCACGCCCTCGCCGAACTCTCCGACGGCGGAAGCCCGCTGGTCCGCGGCGCGGCAGGTGCGGTGCGGGTGCTGCTCGGACACGAGGAAGCCGCGGTGTTCGGCGGCCGGGCCGCCTCCTGGGTGGACGGGGCCACCGGTCCCGAGGCACGGCAGGCTCTGGGCCGGTCGCTGGTCGGACTGCTGACGGCGGCCGAGGGCCTGTTCGCGAGCGCTCCCGAAGTCCTCGAACCGGTGCTGGAACGGGTCGTCACCCTCGCGGACGGCGCCTTCCTGGACCGCCTGCCCGCGCTGCGCGGCGGCTTCGACACTCTCAGCCCGGCCGCCCGCGACCGGTTGCTGACCCTGGTCGAGGAGCGGCTCGGCGCCCGTCTCGACGTCCTGCCCGAGGAGGTGCCGCCGGCCCTGCTCGCCGACTGGTCCCGGGCCGACCTGGCCGCCCGGGCCGCACTGGGCCGTCGAGGACTGCTCCCGGCGGCGCTCTCCGCGCCGGACCGCGCGGGCGCGCACCCGGCTCCCGGCGGCACTCCGGCCCGCCCGTCCGGCGCGGCACCCGTCCCCGCCGCAGACCCGTCCGCCGACCGCCCGGCCGGTCCTGCGGCCGACCCCGCAGCCGGTCCCGCCCGTGCCCTCGGCCCTTCCGAGCGGTGGCGGCTCCTGCTGGGCCGGCCCGGCGACGGCGGCCTCGGCGGGCGCTCCGCCAGGCTCGCCACCGCCCTCGACGAGCTGTACGGGACGGGACACGGCGAGGGTTCCGGCCCCGGCCTGGACGGCCGGGGCGGCGGGAACCGCGGCGGACGCGAGGCGCCGTTCCCGGGCGTGCGGGAGTGGTCCGAGGAGCTCATCGCCCTGTTCGGGCCGGGTATCCGGGAGGAGGTCCTGGCGGCGGCCGTCGAACAGGGCCGGACCGACGCCCTGGCGGCGATCGACCCCGGCGCCGTCCGCCCCTCCGTGGACCTGCTGCGCACCGTGCTGGAGCACGCGGGCGGCCTGCCCGAGGCCCGGATCGCCGGACTGCGCCCGCTGGTCCGCCGCCTGGTCGACGAGCTGACCCGGGAGCTGGCGACCACGCTGCGCCCGGCCCTCACCGGGATCAGCGTGCCGCGCCCGAGCCGCCGCCCGGGCGGCGGGCTGGACCTGCACCGGACGATTCGCGCGAACCTCGCCACCGCCCGCCCGGCCGAACCGGGCCCGCCCGGCAGCCCCGGCGGCGGCCTGGTGATCGTCCCGGAGCGGCCGGTGTTCCGCACCCGGGCCCGTAAGGCGTCCGACTGGCGGCTGATCCTGGTCGTCGACGTCTCCGGCTCGATGGAGACCTCGACCGTCTGGGCGGCGCTGACCGCGTCGATCCTGGCCGGGGTGCCCTCGCTGAGCACCCACTTCGTCGCCTTCTCCACCGAGGTGGTGGACCTGACCGACCGGGTGGAGGATCCGCTGAGCCTGCTCCTGGAGGTCCGGATCGGCGGCGGCACGCACATCGCCGCCGGCCTGAAGTACGCGCGGGAGCTGGTGACCGTGCCGTCCCGCACGCTGGTCGCGGTGGTCAGCGACTTCGAGGAGGGCGGCCCGATCGGGGGCCTGCTCGCCCAGACCCGGGCGCTGGTCGACTCGGGCTGCCACCTGGTCGGCTGCGCCGCGCTGGACGACACCGGGACGGCACGGTACTCGAAGGCGGTCGCGGGCCGGCTGGTCGCGGCCGGGATGCCGGTGGCGGCGCTCAGCCCGCTCGAACTGGCCCGCTGGGTGGGGGAGAAGGTCCGATGACGGAGACGGGAGCGGTGGGAGCGGTGCAGGAGACCGGGGCGGACTGGCCGGCGATCAGGCCGGAGGTGGTCGCCGAGGTGGTGGCGGGGCTCTCGGCCCGGCTGCAGAAGCGGCTGGACAGCGCGGCGGCCAAGTTGGCGGGCCGCCCGGTGGAGCGCACCGGCGACGACTGGCGGATCGCCGTGGACGAGGAGGCGGAGCTCGTCCTGCACGCCCCGGGCGGGGTGATCGCCGATCAGGCCGACGTCCGCTGCGGCTGCCTGCTGGCACCCGCGTGCGTGCACCGGGCGGCGGCGGTCACCGTCTGCCCGATCACGGACGAGGAACCGGCCGGGAGACCGGGCGCCGGAGGCGCCGGTACGGACGGGGCGGGGCCGGCCGCCGCGGCCCCGCCCGCCGGCACTCCGGTCGCCGCTCAAGGGACCACTGCCGGGACCACTGCCAGGACCACTGCGGGGACCGCTTCCGGGACCGGTGACGGCGCGCCCCCCGACGTCCTCGCCGCCGCCGAGGTGGCCGCCGTGCACCACCTGCACCGGGCGGGCGCCGCCGTCCTGGCGGCCGGCGTGGGCGGCGCCGGCGCCGTGCTCCAGGCGGAGCTGCTGCGCGCGGCCCACCGCGCGCGGCTGGCCGGGCTGTACCGGCCGTCGGCCGCGGCCGTGGCGGTGGTCACCCGGGTCCGGGCGGCCCGTTCGGGGGAGCCGGACCACCGGCTGGCCGACCTGGTCGCCGCCCTGCGCGAGCTCCTCGGCCTCACCACGGCCCTGGCCGACGCCGCGTCCGCCGCCCCGGCCGGTCCGGCGGACGGCGCCCCGGACGGTACCCCGTCCGTCGTCCCGGTCGGCATCGCCGGCCTGCGCGGCACCGCCCGCCAGGCGTACGGCGAGGCAGGCGCTCTGCGGTTGTACGGGCTGTTCAGCGAACCGGTACTGACGCCCACCCATGCGGGTGCGGTCACCTGGGCGGTCGACGCGGGCGGCGGCCTGCACACGATCGCCGAGATCATGCCGCACGCCGACGCGACGACGGCGGCACCGCAGGCGGTCGGTGCCGGGAACCGGGCGATCCGGCTGGGGGACGCGCTGCTCAGCCACCGCGAGTTCACCCGGGCCGGTCTGGCGGTCCAGGGCGCCACCCGGTCGGCGGGCGGGCGGCTCGGCGCGGGTGCCGCGGTCCGCGCGGTCCGCGCCTCGGGGGCCGCGTGGACGGCGGAGCCGATCGCCAGGCTGTGGGCCGAGCCGCCCGCCGCGCAGGTGGAGCGGGCGCTCGCGGCGGCGGCGCTGCCCCCGGAGGGCAGGCCCGCCGGGAGCGAGCTGCTGTTCCTGGAGGTGACGCTGATCGGTGCCGTTCCGTACGGGCCGGGCGGGGCACTGCAACTGCTGGCCGACTGCGGCGGGGCCGTCGTGGTGCTCCGCGCCGCGCACGACCACCCGGGGCTGGCCCACCGGGGCAACCTCGCGCTGCTCGCCGCCGCTCCCGGGCTGCGGCTGAGGGTGGTCGGCCGGCTGGAGCGGGCGGCCCGGCCGGAGCTGCGGCTGCTTGCGGTCGGGGCGCCGGCGGACGGTCCGCACCCGGGCGAGCCGGCGCTCGCACTGACCGACCGGGCGGACCGGGTCAACCTGGGTCTGGAGCGGCTCCAGCGGGCGGATCTCGTCCTCCCGGCCGAGACCCCGGCCGAAGCCCCGACCCCGTCCGGCGCGGAACCGGAGGGCGCGTCACGCCTCACCGGAGCTCCTTCCGCCCCCGGACCCCTGGCGGCCCTCCCGGACCGGGAGGGCCCCGCGGCCCCGGTCCACCTGCTCACCCGCCGGGTCGAGCAGGCGGTGACCGGAGGCCGGGCCGCGCTGACCCTCACCGTGCGGACGGCCGACGGCGCGCGGTCGGTGGACGGTGACCGGGCACGGCTGCGGTCGGCGGGTCTGGCCACCGGTGCCGCGCTGCTCGACGGGCTCCGTTCGGCGGCTGCGGACCAGCCGCGCGACGTCTTCGGCCGGGTGGTCGCGGACGACCACGAGGCGTTCGCCGTGGCCTGGCTGGCAGCCGCCTGGTACGGGGAGGAGCTCGCCTCGGCGCTCTGCGCGACCGCCTGGACGTCCGCGATGTCCGGGCCGGTGCCCGCCGCCGGGCCGGTGCCTGCCGGGGAGGGGGCGTCCGTCCATTCACAGCTGTCATCCCAGCCATAAGGGGAGGTACTTGCACAAGCAGGTAAACGGCGCCGAATGGCATACTGGGAGGACATGAAACGTTCGACCGGTCGTCCTACCGCCGACCGGCAGTGGACGACAGGCGATGGCAGGACCGTCGCCAGAGGGACGACCGGCAGCAGAGAGGCTCCAGCCATGGGTATCCAGGACGATGCCGCCGAGATCCGCGCCTGCGGCTGGCGCACGCTCGCCGCGTTGCACGGTCAGATCGACACGGCGCTGGAGAAGGCGCTGCAGGCCGAGCACCGGCTCTCGGTGGTCGAGTACACGGTGCTGGACGCCCTCTCCCGGCAGGACGGCTGGCACATGCGGATGCAGCAGCTGGCCCGGGCGGCCGCGCTGAGCAGCAGCGCGACCACCCGGCTGGTGACGCGGCTGGAGGACAGGGGGCTGCTCAGCCGCTACCTCTGTGCGGACGACCGGCGCGGCATCTACACCGAGCTGACCCCGCAGGGGCGCGAGCTCCTCGCGGCCGCCCGGCCGGTCCACGACGCGGCCTTGGAGGCGACGCTCACCAAGGCCGCCGACGTCCCCGAGCTGGCACCCCTGGTCCGGGCCCTGTACGAGCTGGAGCTGACGCCGGCGGCCCCGGTCAGGACCTGACCGGGGCCCGGCCGCGAGTCGTCCGTCGGCGCCGCGCCGCGCCGCGCCGCGCGGAAGCCGCGCGGCCCGTCAGCGATGCGCGGCGAGTGCTTCCCGGTGGACCCGGTCGAGGAGGGCGAGCAGGAGCTCCTTGCTGGAGGCGCGGTCCCGCACGTCGCACAGCACCACCGGGACGCCCGGGTCGAGGTCCAGGGCGCGCCGGACGTCCTCGGGGGTGCAGTCGCGGCGGCCGTGGAAGCAGTTGACCCCTATGGCGAACGGGATGCCGCGCTGCTCGAAGAAGTCCACGGCGGCGAAGCTGGACTCCAGCCGCCGGGTGTCGGCCAGCACGATCGCGCCGAGCGCACCGAGGGCGAGGTCGTCCCACATGAACCAGAACCGGAACTGGCCCGGCGTGCCGAACAGGTAGAGCACCAGGTCCTCGCGGACGGTGATCCGACCGAAGTCCATCGCGACGGTGGTCGTGGACTTGCCCTGGATCCCGTCGAGGCTGTCGACCCCGATGCTGGCGCGGGTCATCCGTTCCTCGGTCTGGAGCGGTTCGATCTCGCTGACCGAGCCGACCATGGTGGTCTTGCCGACGCCGAAGCCGCCGGCGACGAGGATCTTGACCGCGCCCGGCACCAGGCTCTGGGTCGTCACGTCGGGTCTCCTGGGAGGGAACTGAACGGAACACGAATGAACGGGGGACTGCGACGGCCGCGGGGACGGCCGGGCGGGCGACGGCCGGTCAGAGCCGGCGCACGCCCTCGATGACGGCCCGGATCAGTGAGATGTCCGGCGCCTCGGCGAGCTGCACGGGTGCCCGGGTGAGGATCATCCGGGCCTCGGCGAGGTCGTCCAGCAGCACCTTGACCACGCTCACCGGGAGGTCCAGGCTGGCCGCGATCTCGGCCACCGCCAGCGGGCGTTCGCGGCAGAGGTCGAGGATCGCGGCCGGTTCGGGCGTCAGCCGACTGGTGTCCGTGCGCGCGTCGGCGGTGACCACCAGGGTGATCAGAGCGAACCCGTCACGGACCGGTCCGGTGCGCCCGTTGGTGATGGCGTAAGGACGGACCAGATGGCCTGCGTCCTTGTCGAAGAACCAGGCCTCTTCGGCGTCGACGGTCACGCACTGCCACCCGCGCCCGACAGGCCGGCGTCGCTGCGCGGCGCCGCCGTGAGGTACTGGCCGACCTGCTTGACCAGCATGTTGATCTCGTAGGCCATCAGCCCGGCGTCGACCGCCTCGCTGGTGAGGACGGCGAGCCGGGCGCCCTGGCCCGCGGTCGTGACGAACAGGAACAGCTGGTCCATCTCGATCACGGTCTGCCGGACCCGGCCGCCGTTGAACCGGTGCCCGGCGCCGCGGGCGAGGCTCTGCAGGCCGGAGGCGACGGCGGAGAGGTGCTCGGCGTCGGCCCGGTCCAGGCCCTGGGAGAGCCCGACCAGCAGGCCGTCCTCGGAGAGGACGATGGCGTGCCGGGTCTCCGGGACCCGCGCCACCAGCTGGTCCAGCAGCCAGTTGAGGTCGCGCTGGGTGTCGGTGTGCTGCGTCATCACTGCTGTTCCTTAGCTGCGGAAGGTGCGGCCGGTGCAGAGGGAGTGGCCGGTGCGTCCGAGTCGGGTGCCGCCGCACGGGCGGTACGGGTGCCGCGCTGGATGGCGGCCATGGTCGCGCGCGAGCGCTGAGGCATCAGGTCGTCGGCGGCCGGGGCCGCCGGTCCGGGCCGGCCGTACGGGTCGGCTCCGCCCTGCAGTCCGGTCCGGCCGAACGGGTTGTCCCGGCCCTGGGCCGCGGCGCCGGGGCCGGTGGCCGGGGCGCCGGGGTGGGCCACCGGCGGAAGCATGGCGCCCGGGGCGTGGGCCTCCCGCAACTGCTCGGCGAGGCTGGCGTTGCGGACCCGCTGGGGCAGGACGCGGGGGGTGCGCAGCTCGCCGTCGGGGCCGTGCTCCGCGGCCTCGTCCTCGGCCCGCTGGTGCGTCGGCGTGCGGGGCGCGGCGGGGAGCGCGTGGCTCCCGCTGCCGTCGCCGCGGTCGGAGCCGGCGCCGGGAGTCTCCGCGGAGCCGTTCTCCCACGGCCCGGCGGGACCGGCCGACGGACCGGCGGCCGGATCGCCCGCCTGCTGCTCCTCGTACGGCAGGGGCAGCACGGGTCGTGGGACGACCACCGCACCGGGCAGTCCGGGGATCTGCGCACCCACCTGCAGGCCGCCGTTGACGGCGGGGTCGTTCTCGCCCCGTGCGCCGCCCATGGGGTAGCGCGCGAGCAACTCGCTGATGGCGAGCCCGCCTTCGCCGCCGGTCGTTCCGGCGACCGGGACGCCGTTCGCGGGCGTCCCGTCCACGAGCGGGGCCTCGTGCCACTCGGGCCCACCCGCGACCTGGCCGGGAACGGCCTGGCCGGGAAGGACGTGGCCGGGGAGGACGTAGCCGAGGTCGCCGGTCACCGCGGTGGTGTCCGCGGTGGTGTCCGCGCTCCGGCCCACGACCGCGCCCGGCGCCGAGTCCGGTGCGCCGCCGGAACCGGGCGTCGGTCCGGTGCCCAGCAGCCCGCCGAGCACGCCGGCCAGGGCCCCCGACAGCTCCTCGTCGATCTCGCCCAGGTCCGCGTCCGGGCCCGGCAGCGGCTCCGGTACCGGAGTTCGGGTGACCCGGGCCCCGGCCGGCAGGCCGGGAACGGAGGCCGCCTGCTCGGCCTGCTCCAGCAGCACCACCGGAACCAGCACCACGGCCCGCGTCCCGCCGTAGGGGGAGGGGCGCAGAGTGACCTGGATGGCGTGCCGGGCGGCCAGCCGGGCGACCACGAAGAGGCCGAGCCGCAGGTCGTCGCCGAGCGCGGAGACGTCGAGCTCGGGAGGGTTGGCGAGGTAGTCGTTGAGGCGCTCGTACTCGTCCTCGCCCATGCCCAGGCCGCGGTCCTCGACCTCGACGGCCAGGCCCTTCGGAACCTCCTGCGCGGAGACCTGGACCTGGGTGTACGGCGGGGAGAAGGTGGTGCCGTTCTCGATCAGTTCGGCGACGAGGTGGATCACGTCGGCGACGGCCTGGCCGCTGAGCGAGGAGCGGGGCACGCCCTGGACGACGACCCGGGCGTAGTTCTCGGTCTCGGAGACGGCGCTGCGCAGCACGTTGACCATGGGCACGGCGTTGCGCCAGCGCCGGGCGGGCAGGGCGCCGCCGAGGATGACCAGGTTCTCGGCGTTGCGCCGCATCCGGGTGGCGAGGTGGTCGACGGCGAACAGTTCGCGCAGCAGCTCGGGTTCCTCGTGCTCGCGCTCCAGCGCGTCGAGCATGCTGATCTGGCGGTGGATCAGGATCTGGGTGCGCCGGGCGATGTTGAGGAAGACCTTCTTCGTCCCCTCGCGCCCCTGGGCCTGGTGGATGATGGCGGCGACCGCGGCCTGACGGACCGCGGCGAGGCCGTCGGCGGTCTGCTGCACCTCGTCGCCGACCCTGCGGGCGGGGGCCCAGGCGGGTGGGGACGGGACCGACTCGCCGGACTGGAGCCGGCCGACCACCTGCGGGATCTCGTGCTGGGCGATCGCGAGGGTGTCCTCGCGCAGGCCGGAGAGCCTGGCCGGGAGGGAGCGCGCGACGCGTATGCCGCGGACCAGGCTCCAGAGCAGGACGGCGGCGAAGACGGCACTGCCGGCGTACAGGGCGGTGGTGTCTCCGGAGTCGCGCAGCAGGTAGGCGGCGTAGCCCCAGGCGGCGGCGAGGCCGAGGCAGGGGACCAGCGCGAGCGCGAGGAGCGAGCTGCGGAGGGAGCCGGACCGGCCGGCGCGGTGGCCCGTGCGGGGGGCCGATATGCCTGGCATCTGATTCCTTGTAGCAGGGCCGAGCGGCGGGGTCGCCCGTGTGCGGTACCGGCCGGGGCTTCGGGGGTGCCACGACCGGCGGGTCCCGGAAGGGTCGCCGACGTGGATGACGCGGTGTCACCGTCCGGACGGGTGCAGCACGGCCGCCGACTGCAGGCACGCTACCAGCCCCAGGTGCCCTCACTGCAACATCAACTGACGATATGTAAACGGCCGGTGACGGATGGGTCCGTTCCCGGACGGACCGTCGGGCCGGGGATCGCCGCTGGTCAGCGGAGCTCCGGGAAACGCCGGACGGCCTTCCGGCGGCCGAGGGGTGGTCGCCGGAAGGCCGTCAGGGACAGGTCAAGGGCGCCTGTTCCGAAGAGTCGTCCGTTTCGCCGGAAGAGATCCCGAAGGAGCCCCTCCGGGCTCCCGGCCGGTCGTCGCCGGTGCGGTTCAGCCGGCCAGCGGCATCCGGAACACCGCACCGACCTCCGCGGCGGCCTCGGCCGCCGCCTCGCGCTGGGCCAGTTCGGTCCAGGCCCAGCTGGCCAGGCCCGACAGTTCGGCGGACCACTGCTTGCCGTAGGTGCCCGAGGCCACCTGGCCGAGCCGCAGCCGCTGGATGTCGGAGGTGCCGGCCGGCGGGTAGACGTGGGTGGCGTCGCGCAGGTAGCGCTCGATGTTGAACTCCGTCTGCAGGCCGCGGGCGGCGTGGATCTCCATCGCGTTGCGGGCCGAGTCCAGGGCGTACTCGGTGTTGACCAGCTTGGCGTTCATCAGCTCCGCGTCGCACGCCTTGCCGTGGTCCAGCAGGTGGGAGGCGTGGTAAGCGGCGAGCTTGGCGGTCATCAGGCGGGACTGCATCTCGCCCAGCTTCAGGGCGATGTTGGGCAGCTGGGAGAGGGGCTTGCCGTAGAGCATCCGCCCCTCCGCGAACCGCACGGTGTCCTCGACGATCGCCACGTGGATGCCGAGCGCCACGGCGGCGAGGTTCAGTCGCCCGTACAGGGTCGAGGAGGAGTAGGCGACGTCCAGGCCCTGGCTCTCCCGGCCGAGCCGGTTGGCCACCGGGATCCGGCAGTCCTCGAAGAGGATCTCGCCGAAGCTGAAGCCGTGCAGGCCGCTCTGCGAGCCGAGCGTGCCGGTGCGGAAGCCGGGGCGGTCGCTCTCCACCAGGAAGGCGGAGAGGCCCCGGCTGCCCTTGCCGGTCCGGAACACCACACCGTGCACGTCGCCGATGTGCGAGTTGCCGACGAACCACTTGCGGCCGTTGAGGACGTACTCGTCGCCCTCGCGCCGGGCGGTGCCGGTCATGCCGAGCACGTGGCCGCCGGACTCCGGCTCGGTGACGGCGATGGTCGGCAGTGACTCGCCCGAGGCGAACCTCGGGAGCCAGTGGCGGCGCTGGACGTCGTTCCCGAAGTGGATGACCTTGGCGACACCGAGCTGCGAGGCCTGGGCCATGGCGCCCATCGCGCCGCTGACCCGGGACAGCTCCTCGACGATCACGGTCTTCGCGAGGTGGCCGAGGCCCAGCCCACCGAACTCGCGGGGGATGGTGACTCCGATCCAGCCACGACGGGCGATCTCCCGGGACAGTTCGAACTCGACCCGGCGGTCGGCCTCCATTCTGGCCACCTGTGGGCGTATCTCCTTCTCCGCGAACTCCCTTACCTCCGCTCGGAGGTATTCGTGTCGCTCGTCGGTGAAGTAGTCCATCGCCATGCCCGGGTCCTCTCGGATCGTCTGGTGGTCGTGCCTCCGTCCGTGCAGCCGATCCGCTCCGGTCGCCCAGGCGTGGGGGTGGGTGGCGGCCGGTTGCCCCATTGCAGCCGGTGCGCGCGGAGTATCGGCGATGTCCAACGCTGCCCGAAGGAAACCACCGTTTTCGGCAGGGCTCATTGTCATATGTGGCTTGGTAGTGCTCCATAGTTGATCTTCGATTGGCGAGATCCTGATCATCCGAGTTCGACCGAGGATTGAGATGGTCGCAGGAGGGGGAAATGATCCAACCCGCTTTCCCGGGTCGACCGCGTCGCCGTCCACATGCGCCTTTGACTGAGCATCAGCAAGCTGGATGTGGTGGGCCGGGAGCGCGGAAAGCGCCGCATGTCTGATTACATGTGCGCCATGACTGATGTGATGAGCACTCAAGGCCAGTTCCCGGGTGCCGCCGGGGAGTCCGAGCGGACCCGCAGGCTGCGCAGCCTGGGTCTCAACGAACCGACGGCGGACGAGGCCTTCGACCGCTTCGCCCACTTGGCCGCCAGCATCACCCGCGCCCCCATCGCGATGGTCAACTTCATCAACGACGAGCGCCAGATGTTCCGGGGGCTCTACATTCCGCCAAACTCCGCCGATGTCACGTCCGACGGAGGTGCCTCCTGGGCGGATCGCGGGATCGCCTTCGACCTCCCGACCCGCGAGATGCCGCTGAGTCACGGCTTCTGCCCGCACGTCGTCGCCCAGCGCTCGCCGCTCGCCCTGGACGACATCCTCGCCTACCCCCGGTTCGCCGGTAACCCGGTCGTCGACGAGCTGGGCGTCCGCGCCTACCTCGGCGCCCCGCTCGTCGACGACACCAACACCGTCATCGGCACCGTCTGCGTCCTCGACCGCGAACCCCGCCAGTGGGGACGCGAGCGGCTGCGCGACATCCAGCACCTCGCCGAGGCCCTGCTCTCCGAGATCCGGCTGCGCGACAACCTGCTCGCCCAGCAGCAGGAGATGTTCGCGGCCTTCGACGGCTCGCCCTTCCCGATCATGCTCACCGACGGCCCCGGTCAGGAGATCCGCTACGCCAACGCCCAGCACGCCGACATCTTCGGCGCCCCCGCGGCGTACGGCACGATCGGCCAGGCCTACCCGCAGCTCGGCATCGCCGGCCTCCAGCAGGCGGTCTCCGAGGCGTACCACACCGGCCGCACCACCGTGCTCAACGACGTCCGCATCCAGTCCGCCCGGCCCGAGGCCCAGCGGATCCAGCAGATCTTCAGCTTCACCTGCACCCCGCTGCGCACCGCCCGGACGGGCCAGGTCAACGGTGTGCTCACCGTCGGCATGGACGTCACCGCGCAGTCCCGCACCGAGGAGGAACTGGGCACGCTCGCCGCGCTCCTGGTCGACCGCCTCCAGCAGAACGGCGCCGCCCCCGCCGTCCGTCCGGGCCTCGGCGCCGGAGGGACCGGGCTGGTCCTCCCGGGCTGACACCGGGCCGGTACCACCGTGGCGGGGAGCCTCTCACCCCCGAGGAGAGGCTCCCCGCCACGGCGCCCATAGCGGCGCGGCCGGTCCCGGACGCCACCCCGCTCCTCCCGGCGCTTCCCCGCGCTTGCCCCGTTCCTCCCCTCTCCTCCCCTCTCCTCCTCGCGCCGGTCCTGGCGCGCAGCTCGCGGCCGAGCGCCGCCGACACCCGGCCCACCGTCGATTCCCGGCCGACCTCACCGACCGCCGTTCGTACCGGGCCCGTCCGGGACGGCCGTCCGGACGGCCACCGCCCGGGTGAACCGGCCGCCGGGCCCCCGCACCCGCGCCCCGCGCGACGGGCGGCGATGGTAGGCATGGGCCGCATGCAGTGGTTCGCGGCACCCGAGTACTGGCTCAGCAGACTGCTCGTGCAACGGCTGCTGGCCGCCGTCTACCTGACCGGCTTCCTCGCCGCCGCCCTCCAGTTCCGCGCCCTGATCGGCGCCGGCGGCATGCTGCCCGTGCCCCGCTTCACCGCCCGGGTCCCGTTCCGGCAGTCGCCCGGTCTCTTCCACCTCCACTACAGCGACCGCTTCTTCGCCGCCGTCGCCTGGACCGGCGCCGCGCTCTCCGCCGCCCTCGCCGGCGGACTCGGCGACGCCGTCCCGCTCTGGGCGTCGATCCTCTGTTGGGCGGCGCTCTGGGTCCTCTACCTCTCGATCGTCAACGTCGGACAGACCTGGTACTCCTTCGGATGGGAGTCACTGCTGCTGGAGGCGGGCTTCCTGGCCGCCTTCCTGGGCAACGCCGACACCGCCCCGCCCGCGCCGGTTCTCTGGCTGATGCGCTGGCTGGTCTTCCGGGTCGAGTTCGGCGCGGGCCTGATCAAACTCCGCGGCGACAGCTGCTGGCGGGACCTGACCTGCCTGCGCTACCACCACGAGACGCAGCCCATGCCCGGTCCGCTCAGCTGGTTCTTCCACCGCCTGCCCGACCCGCTGCACCGCGTCGAGGTGGCCGCCAACCACGTCACCCAGCTCGCCGTCCCGGTCTGCCTGCTCCTCCCGCAGCCCGTCGCCACCTTCGCCGCCTGCGTCGTGATCGCCACCCAGCTCTGGCTGATCGCCTCCGGCAACTTCGCCTGGCTCAACTGGCTCACCATTGCCCTCGCCCTCGCCGCCGTCGACCCCGCCCGCCTCGGCCTCCCGGCCCACCCCCGGGCGTACGGTGCCACGCCCGCCTGGTACGAGGCACTGGTCCTGGCCCTCGCCGCCGCCGTCCTCGTCCTCAGCTACTGGCCGGTCCGGAACATGGTCTCCCGCCGCCAGGTCATGAACCGTTCCTTCAACCGCCTCCACCTGGTCAACTCCTACGGCGCCTTCGGCAGCGTCAACCGGCTCCGCCAGGAGGTCGTGGTCGAGGGCACGGACGAACCGGCCGTCACCCGGCACACCGTGTGGAAGGAGTACGGCTTCAAGGGCAAGCCCGGTGACGTGCGCCGCCTTCCGCGCCAGTACGCCCCCTACCACCTGCGGCTCGACTGGCTGATGTGGTTCGCCGGCATCTCGCCCGCGTACGCCCGGCCCTGGTTCCTGCCCTTCGTCGCCCGACTGCTGGTCAACGACCCGGACACCCTCCGCCTGCTGCGCCACAACCCCTTCCCCGACGCCCCACCGACCCACGTCCGGGCGACCCTCCACCTCTACCGGTTCACCGATTGGCGCGAACTTCGCGAAACCGGCGCGTGGTGGCACCGGACCGCGCTCTCCGAGTACCTCGCGCCGGTCGACCTCGCCGCCCTCGGTCGCAGCGGGTACCGCCCGCCGCCCGGGCACCGGCTCCGCACGGTGCCGACGGAGCGGATCCGGCGGCCGGGAACACACGGGGCGCCCACGCACCACCCGCCCGGCCGAACACCGGACCACCCGCCCGGCCCTCCCGAGTAGCGGCCAGGTGAGCGGTATGGCACGCCACACCCGACCGATGGACGGTGGGTGCGTGCAAGGCTCGAACGGGCACCCGTATTCTTGGCCTCCACAACAGGCAGCCCGACCGCGCACCCCTTGGCCCCTCCCGCCGGGGCCCCACGCGCACCCGGACCGCCGTCCCCCTCGACGCCAGCCCCGCCGCAGTCGCCCAGAACCGGACCTCACATGACAGTGCTTCACTCGCGCAACGCCGACGCAGCCGACGCCGCGGACGCCAAGGACGCCACCGACGCCAAGGACCTGGAGCAGACCCGCGGCCAGGCGGTCACCGCCGACACCGACCTCCGGGAAGAGCTCGGCCGGTACGCCGACCTCGGCGCCTTCACCCTCACCGCCGACACCCACGCCTGGTACGCGGCCGTCGACACCGTCGCCAGCCCCGAGGACGCCCGCGCGGCCTCCACCGTCCTCGCCGAGCTGCGCGGTCACGACCTCCAGCAGACCTGGGAGGACATCACCGCGCTCGCCGCCGAGGTCAAGATCGACGCACCGGACACCGTCGGCAAGACCGCCGTCCTGGTCGAGATGCTGCAGCTCGTCCACCGGACCTCGACCATCCTCACCGGTGCCGCCTACGACGCCGACCTCGGCACCCTCGTCGCCGCCACCGCCGACCGGGCCTGGCGCCGTGAGCGGGGCGTCAAGCTCTCCTGGCTGCGCGCCCGCTCGCTGCGCAAGCAGGCCGCCGCCCTCGCCGCCACCTCCGGCCGACCGCGCCCGCAGGACCTGCACGAGGCACTCGCGTCGGCGGAGGTCGAACGCCGCGCCTGGACCGCCCTCGCCCCCGCCGGCACCCTGCCCGTCCCGCCGGCCGACGGCGCACTGGTCCACCGCACCGCCCTGGCGTTCGAGGCCATCAACACCGGCCTGCGCGACCTCGCCCGGCTGCTGCCCGGCCAGGACCTCGACGCGCTGTCCTTCCCGGACCTCGTCGACCTCGTCGACCGGCTCGCCGCGGACGAGGGCACCCTCTACCGCCTCCCCACCATCCGCACCCTGCGCGCCACCCTGGAGGACGCCGGCCTCGCCGACCTCCTCTCCGAGCTGACGGCCTCCCGCGCGGACCGCCGCGCTGCCGAGGCCGCCTACACCGCTCGCCAGGCGCTGGCCGGCGGCCAGCGCGACGGCCTCGCGGGCAGCGGCGAACCGGCCCCCACGGCGGAGGCCGAGGCGGCCGACGTCGAGACCGCCGGTGAGGCCGACGTCGTCGAGACCGAGGCCCCGACGGCTGCCGGGACCGATCTCGCGGACACCGAGACCGACGGCGTCGCGGACACCGCCGCGGACATCGCCGCCGAGGCCGGCGTCGATGAGTCGCCGGTCGAGGTCGAGGCCCCGGTCTCCGAGGCCCCGGGTACCGATGAGGCGGAGGCCGAGGCGGCCGTCGAAACGGTCGTCGCGTCGACCGTCGAGGAGAAGCCGCTCGTCGTCACTCTCCCCGCTCCGTCGCCGGCTGCCGATGACCTGGTCGGCGCCGCACCGGTGGAGCCTTCGGCCGCAGAGGTCGAGACGGTGACCGAGGAGACTCCCGTCGTGGAGGCCGAGGCCGAGGCCGCTGACGCCGACGAAACCCACACCGAGGACAGGACGGCCGAGGACGAGACGGAGGCCGAGCCCGTCGCCGAGCCGGTCGAGGAGGTCGTGACCGAGGTCGAGGCTCCGGCCGACGCGGTGGTCGAGGAGACTGCGCCCGCCGTGGTCGAGGCCGAGGTTGTGGCCGAGGAGACTCCGGTCGTCGAGGCTCCGGTGGAGGTCGTGGCCGAGGAGACTCCGGCCGTTGAGGTCGTGGCCGAGCTTGTGGCCGAGCTTGTGGTCGAGGCTCCGGTCGAGGCCGAGAAGGTCGAGGCCGAGATGGCCGAGGCTGTGGTGGTGGAGACCACGTCTGTCGAGGTCGTCGACGAGGCTTCCGCCGAGCCCGTGGTCGAGGAGACTGCGCCCGCCGTGGGCGAGGCTGAGGTTGTGGCCGAGGAGGTCCCGGTCGTCGAGGTCGTGGCCGAGCCTGTCGTCGAGACTCCGGTCGTGGCCGAGAAGGCTGCTGCCGTCGAGGTCGCGGTGGTCGAGGAGACTGCAGCGGTCGAGGCTCCGGTGGTCGAGGCGCCGGTCGAGGCCGAGATGGCCGAGGCTGTGGTGGTGGAGACCGCGTCTGTCGAGGTCGTCGACGAGGCTCCCGCCGAGCCCGTGGCCGACGAGGCCGCGCCCGCCGTGGCCGAGGAGGTCCCGGTCGTCGAGGCGCCGGTCGAGGACGTTGCTCCGGAGCCGGTCGTCGAGCCGGTCGTGGTGGCGGATGTCGTCGTCGACGCCGAGCCCGAGACGCCCGTCGTCGTGGAGCCCGCCGCCGTTCCGGCCGCTCGGGCTGCGAAGCCGGCGTTCACGCCGGGTCGCCCGGTGACGGCCTACTCCGCCGAGGAACTGCTCGCGATCGTGCGCTGGATCGACGGCGACGGGGTCGGGCGGAGCGACGAGGAACTGCTCCGGGCCGCGATGAAGGAGCTGGGCTTCGCCCGTCTCGGCCCGCGCATCAAGGACGCGCTGGGCACCGCCGTGACGGCGGCGCGCGCCTGACGACGGAAGCGCCAGGGCCCGGTGGAAGCGGTACGCACCGCTTCCACCGGGCCCTTCCGTCGTCCGTGCCGCCGCCGTCCCGCTTCTCCGCGGGACGGCGGCCGGAGGAGCGTCAGCCGGCCTTGTTCCAGGGCTGGCTCGCCATCAGCGCCTTGACGTTGGCGACGTAGCCCGGGTTGGGAATGACCAGGCTGCCCGTGGTCGCGCCGGTGGCCGGGTCGGTGACGGTGTTGTAGTGGACGTTGCCGGCGCCCGCGTTGTAGGCGGCGATGACCAGGTCCAGCAGCGGGGCCTTGCCGGTGGCCGCGTCGGGGGAGAGGTCGTACTTCCCGCCGAACGAGGAGTCGCCGTAGTAGGCGATCAGCCAGTCCAGCAGCTGGGTGCCGAGTTGCACGTTCCCGTTCAGTGTCTTCGGGTCCGAGGCGGTGCCGAACTTGCTGTTCATCCAGCTCACGGTGGCGGGCATGATCTGCATGGTGCCGATGCCGCCGTCGCAGGCGAGGATGCCGGACTGCCAACCGCTCTCCTGCCAGGCGATCGCCTTCACCAGGTTGACCGGGAGCGGCGGGAGCTTGTCGGTGCCGCCGTTGCTGAGGAACAGCGTCCGGGACGTGCCGGCGGCGGTGGTGAGTGCGGCGGCGACGGCTTCCTTGGGGTCGTCGGGCTGGGGCTTGGTCGGTGTGCAGCTGCTCTGCAGCGGCGGGACGTGCGGGGTCGCGGGCGCGGGCGGCGGCGGGGGCGCGACGGGACCCGGCTTCGCGGTGGGTGCCGGGGCGGCTGCGACGGCGGCGCCGGCCGGCGGCGCGACGGGCGCGGCGACGGGCGGTGCCTGCGGCGCGGGTGTGGTCTCGGCGGGCTTGGCGCTGCCGGGCTTGGCAGCGTTCGCCGCCGGGCCGGTGCTCGGCGACCGTGTGGCGGTCGGGCTCGGCTTCGCGGACTTGGACGCCGTGCCGTGCGGCGACGGGCCGGTGCTCGCGCTCGGCGTCGTCGGAGTGGACGCGGTCGCGGACGGCGAGGTGCTCGGCGAGACGCTCGGCGTGGGGGTCGGTGTCGCGGACGGCGAGGCGTCCGTGGTGGCCGCGGCCGGTGTCGCGGACGTCCCCGTGGCCCGTTCGTCGGCCTGCTTGGTGCCGCATCCCGTCAGGAGCGCGGTGGACACGGCTGCCGCCGAGACAGCCACCAGCGCTCGCCGTGACGCGTTTCCGCGCACGGCACCCACCCGTACCGCACTCGCCCGTACTGCACTCACGTGCTTCCGTCCCCCCCGTACATCACCGGCCGATCCGGTGAGAAGCCGACATCGTACGACGACCCGATCGTCCGACTGTCAGGTGGGGAGGCGGCGTTCGAGCCCTGCCACCGCGCCCGGCTACTGCGGCAGCGCCCGCGCGAGTCCGGCGGTGAGCACCTCCGGCGCCTCCACCAGGGACGGTCCGTACCAGGTGAGGTGGCGACCGCTCACCAGGGCGACCGGAAGGCCGGGGAACGCCTCCGGGCCGTCGTCGGCGGTGAAGCGGTAGGGCTCGTCGGGAAGGACCACCAACTCCGGCCCGGCGGCCAGCAGGTCGGGCAGCGGGACGGCGGGGTAGCGGTCCGGACCGTCGGCGTGCAGGAGCCGGACGCCGAGCCGGCCGAGCAGGTCACCGGCGAACGTGTCGCGGCCGAGCACCATCCAGGGGCGGCGCCAGATCGGCACGACGGCCGGGCGGGGCGGACCGGGCAGGGGCCGGACCGCCGCCCACGCGGACTCGGCGGCGTCCAGCCACCCCGGGCGCGGCAGGCCGCAGCCGACCGTCAGCAGCCGGTGCAGCGAGTGGATCGCCTGGTCGAGCGTGCGGATGTCGGTGACCCAGACGGGCAGACCGGCCGCGCGCAGCGCGTCCAGGTCGGGCCGCCGGTTCTCCTCGTCGTTGGCGACCACCAGGTCGGGAGCGAGTGCCACGATCCGGGCCACGTCGGGGTTCTTGGTGCCGCCGATCCGGGTGACGGCCAGGTCGGCCGGGTGGCTGCACCAGTCGGTGGCACCGACCAGCAGACCGGGGTCGGTGGCGGCGAGCGCCTCGGTGAGCGAGGGGACCAGCGACACCACCCGCCGGACGGGTGCGGGACCGAGCGGAACGGTCAGACCCAGATCGTCGACCGGCACCGTACCCGCGGGCGCCGCTCCGGCCGACGCCGCGTCAGCGGGTCCCGTGCCCGCCGCTGTGGAGGGGGCGCCCGCTGAGGTCCACGGGGCGGAAGGGGAGGTCATCGCGCCACCCTAGACGTATCCGGAGCCGCCCGTCCGGGCAAACTCGTGGGAACCGCTCGGGCACCACGGCCGACTACCTGGTCCGGGTTCGTAGGACGGGCCCGAGCACGACCATTGACCAGGAGAGTTCTGATGCGCCCTCGCGTGTTCTGCGGTATCGCGGCCGCCGTCGCCCTGTTCGCCACCGCCTGTTCGAGCGACGGCGGAGGAAGCAGCGACGGTTCGAACGGCGGCGGTAGCGCACAGGCGACCGCCGCCGGCGCGTTCCCGGTCAAGGTGGCCGACTGCGCGGGCAAGGAGACCACGGTCAAGCAGGCTCCGAAGAAGATCGTCACCACCGACGCGGCCGGTCTGGAGATGCTGCTCCAGCTCGGTGCCGGCGACCGCGTGATCGGCACCGGCTTCCCGCCCGGCAAGGGAAGCCTGCCGGCCGCCGTCGCCGAGCAGGGGGCCAAGGTGCCGGTGCTCGGCGACGCCCTGATCCCCAAGGAGAAGCTGCTCGGCTCCGGTGCCGACCTCTACGTCGACACCTTCGGGCCGATGCCGATGATGGGCGCGGCCGGTGCCGGACCGACCGAGGAGGAGCTGAAGGCGGTCGGCATCCAGCACGTCCTGCTGCTCTCCACCGCGTGCGCCGGCACCCCGAAGGCGGCCAAGGGGCCCCGGACCGACCTCTCCGAGATCGAGAACGACATCCGCCGGCTCGGCGCGGTCACCGGGACCGCCGCCCGCGCCGAGGAACTGGTCGCCGCCATGGAGAAGCAGATCGGTGAGGTGCGAACCGCCACCGCCACGATTGCCGAAGCAGAGAGGCCCGGCTACTTCCTCTTCGACTTCGATGCCGGTACAAAGCAACCGATGGCTGTCTGCGGCAAGCAGGTCGCCAACGCGGTGATCACCCTGGCCGGTGCGCGCAACGTGTTCGCCGACTGCGACGCCGACTTCCGGCCCGTCTCCTGGGAGGACGTGGTGGCGAAGAACCCGGACTGGATCCAGCTCGCCGTGCGCAACCGCGGCAGCGAGGAGGCCAACCGTAAGGCCTTCGACGAGGCCGAGGCCTACCTCAAGGGCTTCCCGGCCACTCAGGGGCTGAAGGCCGTCCAGGAGGGGCACTTCCTGCGGATCGGCTCCGAGACCACCACCATCGCCGGGGTGCGCAACGCCGACACCGTCCGGCAGATCGCCGCCACAGTCCACCCGACGCTCGTCAAGAACGGGCAGTAGGCCGTGGCGTCGGCCACCGTCGCCGCCCGGCACAGCCGCAGCCGTGCGCTGCGCGCCGGGCCGCTGGCGGCCGTCCTCACCGCGGCCCTCGTCGTGGCGCTGACCGCCGCCGTCTCGCTCGGCTCGGTGGACATCCCGCCCGGCGAGGTCTGGTCGGTGGTCGGCCGCCGGCTCACCGGGCAGAGCCCGGCGCCCGGCACCCGGGACCTCATCGTCTGGCAACTGCGCGTCCCCCGCGCCCTGCTGGCGGCCATGGTCGGGGCCGGGCTCGGCCTGGTCGGCACCGCCGTACAGGCGCTGGTCCGCAACCCGCTCGCCGATCCGTACCTGCTCGGCATCTCCTCCGGTGCCTCGCTCGGCGCCGTCGCCGTGATCGTCCTCGGGACCGGTCTGGGCCTGGAGATGAGCCTCGGGGGCGTGGCCGGGCTCACCGTCTCGCTGGCCGCCTTCCTCGGCGCGCTCGCCGCGTTCTCCCTGGTCTGGCTGCTGGCCAGGCGCGGCGGCGGGTTCTCGCCGCTGCGCCTGGTGCTGGCCGGCATCGGCATCGGCCAGTTCCTCACCGGCCTCACCAGCTACCTGGTGCTGCAGACCGGGGACGAGCAGCAGACCCGGGGCGTGCTGTTCTGGCTGATGGGCAGCCTGAGCGGCGCCACCTGGGGGCAGCTCGTCGTCCCCGCCGTCGCCGTGGTCCTCGGGCTGGCCGTGCTCCAGGGCCGCGCCCGGGGGCTCAACGCCATGCTGATGGGCGACGAGACGGCGGCCGGTCTCGGCGTCGACGTGGTCCGGCTGCGCCGTGAGATCTTCGCGGTGACCAGTGTCCTCACCGGTGTCCTGGTCGCCGTCTCCGGTGCGATCGGGTTCGTCGGTCTGATGGTCCCGCACGTCTGTCGCCTCCTGCTCGGCGGCGACCACCGCCGCCTGCTGCCGCTCTCCGCACTGACCGGCGCGGTGCTGCTCGTGATCGTCGACCTGCTCGCCCGGACCGTGCTGGACGGTCAGGAGGTGCCGATCGGCGTGGTCACCGCCCTGCTCGGCGCGCCCACCCTGCTCTACCTGCTGGACCGACGACTGGAGCGGAATTGAGAATCGCGGTCGAGGACCTGAGCGTCACCCTCGCGGGGCGGACGGTGGTCTCCGGCGTTCACCTGGTCGCCAAGGAGGGTGAGATCGCCGGCCTGGTCGGTCCCAACGGCAGTGGCAAATCCAGCCTGCTGCGCACCGTCTACCGGCACCTGAAGCCGAGTGCCGGGCGCGTCCTGCTGGCGGGCCGGGAGCTGTCCGGGCTGACCCCGGCGCAGTCGGCCCGGCACATCGGGGCGCTGCCGCAGGAACGCGGCGGGGACTTCGAGCTGACCGTCCGCGAGGTGGTGGCGATGGGTCGAACCCCGTACAAGAAGGCGTTCGCCGGGGACGACGCCGAGGACCACCGGCTGGTCGACGACGCGCTGGTCCGGGTCGGGATGGCGGACGCGGATCACCGGCGGTTCGCCCAGCTCTCCGGTGGTGAGCGTCAACGCGTCTTACTGGCGCGGGCGTTGGCCCAGCAACCGGACGTCCTGGTGCTGGACGAGCCGACCAACCACCTGGACGTCCGGCATCAGGTCGAGCTGCTCGCGCTGCTGCGCGAGCAGCGCCGTACCACGCTGGTCGCGCTGCACGACCTGAACGCCGCCGCCTCGGTCTGCGACCGGTTGCACGTCCTGCACCGCGGGACCCTGGTGGCGTCCGGGACGCCGCGGGACGTGCTGACCGCCGAGCTGCTGGCCGAGGTGTTCGGGGTGCGGGCGGCGGTCGTCGAACACCCGCTCACCGGTGACCCGTTGATCGCCTTCGACCACCGTACGCCCGCGGGCGCACCCGGCCGGGGGGCCGCGGACCTCGGCAAGGCCGGCCCGGCGGACTCGGACCTCGTGGCCCCGGTCGCGCCGTTACCCCTCGCGGCAACGGCAACGGCAACGGCATCGGTGGGCGCAGGGGCGAGGTGGAAGCCGGGCCGGAAGTCGAACCGGAAGTCGGCTCTGGAGCCGAGTCTGGAGTCGAGCCTGGAGCCGGGGCCGGCGACGCTGCCGGCCCCGGCTGAGCCTCAGGAGGTCTCGTAGTGGCTCGGCCGGCCGTTGCGCTCGACCAGTCGGCCGACCTTCGCGGCCTCCTCGCTGCGCATCAACTCCCAGCCGCCGTCCTGGCGGTGGAGCACGGAGGAGTGCCACGGGGTCATCCACACGTCGGAGTGCTCCAGCAGCCGGATGCCGAACTTCAGCACGCCGGCCTTCTGCGGGTGGATGGAGAGCCGGAACGACCGGGGGTGCTGCTCGGCGATCAGGTCGCCCCAGGCGCGGCTGCGCTGGATGACGCCGTAGGCGCGGGCGCGGCAGTCGCGCTGCAGGGCGGACTTGGTGCCCTCGAAACCGAAGGTGTCCTCGGTGAGGAAGCGGGTGATGCCGCGATAGAGCTTGGCCGTCTCCTCGTCGGTCAGGATCTGCTCGCGCAGCTCCTCCTTGGTCGGCGCGTACTTCTCGTGCACCCGGGCGCGCTTCTCGTCGAAGGGCAGGTCGCCGAGGACGGCCCGCAGGTCGAAGGTGGCGAGGTGGGCGAGACCCTCGCGCTCGATCATCGCGGTCAGTGCGTCGGAGTACTCGTCGATGTGGTCGTCGGGGACGTGGATCAGGTCGCCGAAGATGTGCCCGTCCGAGCAGATCAGGATCTGCGCGCCCGGCTCGTAGAGCTTGCCGATCTGCTCGCAGAGCCCGTTGAGGAAGGTGAGCGAGAGCCGCTCGCCCTCGTCGGGCAGGTGGCTGAGCACCTTGGCGAGGTTGGGCGACTTGCACGGGAAGCCCGGCAGGGTGAACAGGATCGGGTCGCCGGCGGTGATGAAGTCCGCCAACTGCTCCAGCTGGAGCGGGAAGTCTTCGGGCGTGGTGTCGATCTCCGGGTCGGAGGCGCGGCGGTGCGGCAGCAGCAGGTCGACGATCTCGGCGGAGATGCGGGCGACGGTCTGGGCGTCCGGTGCGGTGTACCCGGATCCGGTGTCGCCGGTCCGGGTGCTGCCGGACTGGGCGTTGCTGGGCTGGGAGTTGCTGGTGACAGTGCCGGCGGACGGCATGCTGGTCCTCCACGGAACGGTGTACGGGCTTCGGGCAGGCGGAGCCACGCCCCGGCGACGGTCGCCGGGACGCTGTGGTGGATGCCGGACGGTGCTGGGGCGGACCGGTCAGGACCGCTTGTCGTAGGCGACCGGGAGCCGGTTCACCCCACGGGCCAGGACGGCGGGCACCCAGGCGAGCGAGTCGATCTCCTCGCCGTCGGCGGCCGACGGCCGGAGGCCGGGCAGACGGGTGAGCAACGTGCCGATGGCGATCTGGAGTTCGGCCCGGGCCAGGGACGCGCCGGGGCAGAAGTGGATACCGTGGCCGAAGGCCATGTGGGCGTTGGGGGAGCGGTCGAAGTCCAGGACGTCGGCGTCCGGGAACTGCTCCTCGTCACGGTTGGCGGCGTTGAGCGAGATGATCACCGAGTCGCCGGCCGGGACGGTGGTCCCGTGCAGGTCGCTGTCCTCGGCGAAGAACCGCCATGTGGTCAGCTCGAACGCGCCGTCGTAGCGGAGGAGTTCCTCGATGGCACGGGCGAGCAGCCGCGGGCCGGCGGCCTGGTCGCCGTCGTCCGCGGTGAGCGCGGTCCGCAGCCGGTCGAGCTGCTCCGGGTGGCGCAGCAGGGTGATCAGCATGGTGGTGATCTGGTTGGTGACCGGCTCCTGGCCGGCGACCAGCAGCTGGAACACCATCGAGTCGAGCTCCTCGGGGCTCAACTCGCCGGCGTCGCACGCCGTGACGAGCCGGCCGAGCAGGTCCACGCCGGGTCCGGCGGGGTCGTAGGTCGCGCGCTTGTGCGTGACCACCTCGGCGATGTAGTTCTGCAGGCCGTGCAGCCGGCCCTCGTACGCCGGTCGGCCCGGGTCCTGCGGGCCGACCGGTTGCACCACCTTGCCCCAGTCGCGGTCGAAGCGGACGGCCAGCTCCTGCGGCAGGCCGATCACCTCGGCCAGCACCCGGAACGGGTAGTGGGCCGCGAAGCCCGCCACCAGGTCGGCGCCGCCGGCCGGGGCGGTCTCCGGCAGTTCGTCGATCAGGGCGTCGGCCAGCTCCTGGATGCGCGGGCGCAGCGACTCCACGCGGCGCGGTGAGAAGGCGTCCAGGACGAGCCGGCGCATCGTGGTGTGCTTCGGCGGGTCCTGGTGGAGCAGGTGCACCTGGAGCTGCGAGTGCTGCGGCTCCGGCATGATCGAGGCGAGCCTGAGCCACTCCTCGTTGCCGAGGTCGTGGTTCTTGCCGAACCGGGGGTCGTTGAGCGCCTCGTGCGCGGCCTTGTAGCCGGTCACCAGCCAGGCGCCCACACCGCTCGGGAACTTCACCCGGTGCACGGGGCCGGCGGCGCGCATCTGCCGGTACAGCGGATAGGGGTCGCTCTTGTACTCCGGCCCGTACAGCGGGACCGGATCGGGGAGCTCGTCGTAGCCGAACGGGCAGCGCGACGCGTCGGCGGCGGGTGCCGTCGACGTCGTCTCTGCCGCGCCGGTCTGGCCGGCCGAGGCCGGGTCGTGGACGGTGTCGGTCATGCGGGTGTTTCCTCCGGTCGGGATCTGTGGTGCGCAGGAGGAGGTGCGACGGTGGTCACACTCTGCTGCGGATCGTCCGGTTGGTGCTGGTGGTGCTGTCGCCGCCGGTGGCTCCGGCGGCGCGGTGGTGCAGGGTCAGGAGGACGACGGCGAGGGCGGTGAGCAGTCCGGCGAGCAGGAGCCCGGCGTGGATCCCGGCGACCTCGGTGGTGCCGTAGAGCGTGGCGGCTGTCCCGAGCGCCGGGCCGAGCGCGAACCCGAGGCTGCGGGCGAGCTGGACGGCCGAGCCGGCGGTGGCCATCTGCTCCCGCGGGGCGGAAGTCATCACCAGGGCCTGGACGGGGCCGCCGTTGAGGCCCATGCCGATGCCGGCCACTGCCAGGCGCCAGGCGATGTCGGCCGAGGACCAGCCGGTATCCACCGGGACGAGCAGCAGCAGGCCGAAGGCGGTCACGGCGGCGCCGGTCAGCGCGGTCGGGCGGGCTCCCCAGCGGTCGGCGAGCCGTCCGCCGAACCGGCCGGCCACCACCATGCCGAGCGGGAAGGCCAGCATGGTGACTGCCGTTCCGGTCGCGCTGACGCCGTCGTCCCGGCGCAGGTACTGGGCGAGCAGGTAGTGGTTGGCGGCGAACCCGGCGGCCAGCGCCAGCACCGATCCGTTCACGGCGGCGGTGCCGGAGGCCCGCATGACGGCCGCGACCGGCTTCCCGCCGGGCCGGCGCAGCCAGAACAGCGTCAGCGGCACGGCCGGCAGCAGGAGCAGCAGCCAGAGCGGGGCCTCGGGCGCCAGGGTGAGGCCGAGCAGGACGGCGGCCACCGCCGAGCCGATCAGCGCGGCGTCGCCCAGGGTGCTGCGGTCGGGCAGTCGCAGGCGCCCGCCGAGCGGGGCGTCGCGCCGGGTGATCAGCCAGGCGGCCAGACAGATCGGCAGCTTGACGAGGAAGATCGCCCGCCAGCCGACGTGGTCCAGCAGCAGGCCGCCGATCACCGGGCCGAGGACGGCGCCGAGCGGGCCCAGGGTGGCGGGCACGCTCATCGCGCGCCCGCGCAGCTCGGGCCGTACGGCGGTGGCGGCCAGTACCGGCATCAGGACGAACAGCACCGCGCCGAACGCGCCCTGGGCCAGCCGGGCGGCTATCAGCCAGCTCGCCCACGGTGCGGCGGCGGCCAGCGCGCTGCACAGGGCGAAGCCGCCGAGGGAGAAGAGCAGCGCGGAGCGGATGCCGACCTGGTCGAGCCACCGCCCGGCGGGAAGCAGCAGGGCCACCAGGGGGAGCTGGTAGCCGAGCACGGCCCACTGGGCGGTGGTCGAGGAGACGTCGAGGGCGTCGGCGATGTCGGTGAGCGCGAGGTTCACGACGTTCATGTCGAGCATCGCGACGAACGAGATCAGCCCGGCGGCCAGGACCAGGCTCCACCGGTCCTCCGACCGCGCCGGGTCGTCACCCGCCTTGCTGGTGGCGGGCGACTGCTGCGCTGCCATGGGTCATCCTCCGTCCGTTCCCCGTGCCGTCCGGACACCACCTCGGCGGCGGTGTCCGGTACAGCAGTCGGAGGCACACGAGGGTGAGTTCCGAACAGGTGAGGGATTTTTATGACTTGGCCGGATCATGGCGATCGTGGCCGATCTTGTCCGCCCGGGGGCCTCCGGACGCGCCGGAGGGCGGCGCACGGCGGGGAGTCCCGCCGTGCGCCGCCCTCCGGAGGCGCGGTACTGGCGTCGGTGCGGTGCCGGCGGTCGGCCGACGTGGTCGGTGCCGGTGGCGTGCCGACCGCTTCAGCAGGCGGCGGCCAGCTCGGCGGGCGCTCCCGGAGGCGCGTCGCCGGTCTCGGCCGCCCGCAGACGGGCTATCAGCTCCTCCCGGGCCCGTGCCACCCGGGAGCGGACGGTGCCGACCGGGCAGCCGGCCACCTCGGCGGCCTCCGCGTAGCTCAGCCCGACCACCTGGGTGAGCACGAAGGCCTCGCGCCGCTGGGCGGGCACCCGGTCCAGGAGGTCGCCGAGCGCCACGCCGTCCTCGAAGCCGGCGGTGGGCGCGGTGCCCTGTCGCTCGGCGGCCTCCTGCCAGTCCGGCAGCGCGGCGCAGCGGGGCCGGGCGGCGGCGGTGCGGTAGCGGTCGATGACGGTCCGGCGGGCGATCGACAGCAGCCAGGTGCGGGCGGAGGACCGTCCGGCGAACCCCGGCAGGCTGCGCAGGGCCCGCAGGAAGGTCTCCTGGGCCAGGTCGTCGGCGGACTGGACGTCGGTGAGGTGGGCGACGAACCGCCAGACGTCCCGCTGGGTGGCCCGGACGAAGGCCTCGACGTCGGCGGGCCGGCCCTCCCGGGCGGCCAGGGCGAGCGCGGTCAGCTGTTCGTCATCCACGGCGGCCTCCCACCCGGGCGGTCGCACGTCGGGGCGGGTGCGGGACGATGGTCACATGAGATGCGCGCAACTCCGTACCGCTCTGTCCGCACGCCTCGACGGCGAACCCGCCGGTGTGCCGGACCGTCGGCTGGACAAGCACGTCGCGCGCTGCGCGGCGTGCCGGGACTGGCTGGAGCAGGCGGAGCGACTGCGCGGCCCACTGCTCGCGGACCGGACCGACGGACCCTCCGACGACTGGTCCGCGGGGCTCCTCGCCCGCCTCGCGGCGGAGCGCGGCGACGCGGACCGCGGAGACGCGGGCCGGGGCAGTGCTGGATCGGGCCGTCCCGGGCAGGGGGACGACGGGCGGACGCGGTAGGACGGTGGCGCCGGACGAGGCCGGTGCGCCGTCGTAGTCAGGCATGGAAGGTCCTGAGGGGAAGACAGGGGCGGTGCCGCTGCGGGCGGCACCCTCGGCGTCGGTGGGCCGGTCGTGCCACGTCGCCCCGCATGACTGCGGGGGCGGCGGCACGTGCCGGGCCCGGGCCCTGGCGGCGCGGCGGCGCCGGACGCACTCCGGAGTAGCGGTACTCGGGAGTGCGCGGTGTCCGGCGGAACGGCGCAGGGCGACCTGCCCGTCGCGCCCCGGACACCGGTGGTGTCGGGGGAGGCGGCGGGCGCGTCAGCGGGCGAGCGCGAGGACCGGCGGACCGCGTCGGACCAGGGCGTGCGAGAGCAGCACCAGCCGGGGCGGCCGGGTCCGGTGGCCGGCGGTTCTCGGTGCGGTCGGCGGCCGGAGGCCGACCGGACAGCCGAGCAGGGCCAGCAGCGGCACCAGCAGTGCGCCCGCCAGCACCGAGCCCAGCGAACCGAGCAGTTCGAACAACCGGGCCAGGGCCGTCTCACCGCGCCAGAGCAGCAGCGCACAGGCCAGCGCGGCGAGCACGTGGGCGGTGATCATGCCGGGCGTCATGCCGTGCGCGGCCATGTCGTGCGCCGCCGTCCCGTGGGCCGCCAGACCGTCCCCGGACGTCGCGGCGCCGGACAGCGCGGACGGGTCCGCGGTGGTCGCCGCGCCGTGCGCGTGGTGCTGGACGGCTGCCGTCGTGACGGCCGGTGGCACTGCCGGGTCGAGTCCGGCCATCCGGGCCAGGTCGTCCGGCGAGAGGCCGGTGGGAGAGGCTTCCGGATTGCAGAGCAGCAGCGAGGCCCAGTCGGTCCCGGCCAGCCGGCCGAGCCCGCCGCCCCCGGCGAGCGTTCCGGCCTGTTCGAACGTCAGGTGGAGCGCGGTCTGCGCGGCCACCATCCAGACGCTGATCAGGCCGAGCCCCCGCTGTCGCCCGGCCAGCAGCCAGGTGAGGCCGAGGGTCAGACCGAAGGCGCCCGCCAGTACCGGGGGGGAGATCCCGGCGCCGGCCATGGCGACGTGAGCCGCGGCGGCCAGCGCTACGCAGAGCGCAGCGAAGACCACGGCGCGCAGCGAGCGGATCCGGTCGGTCATCACGATGACACTCATCGTCGCACCCGCCTCCGTCGGCCAGTACCGCACCCTCGGGTATTGGCCGGTTCCGCCCCCGTCCCGCCACGTCCGACCACCACGGGCACCGCTGTCCCGGGCAAGCCGTTCGGGCACTACCGCCCTGTGCGGGCGGCGGGAACGGGTGGGGTGGCCGGGGGCCGTGCGGTGGCTGGTTCATGACGGTACGGACGTCCCGCTTGCGACGTCTGTGCCTGAATACCCGTTAGTCGTACCAGCAGCACGGTTTGACAGCTTCCTTTCCGGTACGTACTAGATGTGACCCCGCGATGTGACCCCGCGCACACGGGGTGTGAGGGGGCAGGAGGACAGGCATGAGCACCGCCGCCACACCCGACGCCGAGGCCGCACCCGAGGCCGCACCCGAGGCCGACGCGGGGGTGCCCGGCGCCGGCGTCCCCGCCGTGGACCTCGCCGACCCCGCGTTCTGGCGGCTGCCCGCCGCCGTCCGCGCCGCCGCCTTCGCCGAACTGCGCCGCCTCCCCGCCCCGGCCCGGTTCGGCGGACCCGGCTCCGGGCACCCCGGCCACGGTTTCCACGCCCTCGTCCGGCACGCCGACGTCGTCGAGGCCGGCCGCACCCCCGCCGTCTTCCTCAGCGGACCAGGCGTCACCACCCCCGAACCGGCGCGCTGGGTCCGGCTGCTGTTCGGGGACTCCATGGTCAACCTGGACGACCCCCGCCACGCCCAGCTGCGCCGCATCGTCTCCCGGGCCTTCACCCCGCGGCTGATCTCCAAGGTCGAGGACGACATCCGGCGGGTCGCCGCCGACCTCGTCGACCGGGTGGAGCGCGAGCGCCCCGAGGACTTCGTCACCGCGGTCGCCGCCGAGCTCCCGTTCCAGGTGATCTGCAACATGATGGGCATCCCCGAGGAGCCCCGTCGCGTGATCCTCGACCAGGTCAACCACGCGTCCGAGCACACCGGCGTCGCCCGCCCGCTGCGCGCCCGGCTCCGGATGCCCGGCCGCGGCCTGCTGGCACTGGCCCGGATGCAGGGCATGGTCGCCGACCTCGGCCGCGAGCGCCGCCGCCGCCCCGCCGACGACCTCGTCACCGCCCTCGTCACCGCCGACGTCGACGGCCGCCGCCTGACCGGCCGTGAGCTCGGGGCCTTCTTCTCCCTGCTGCTCGTCGCCGGCGTCGAGACGACGCGCAACGCGCTCGCCCACGGCCTCCACCTGCTCACCGCCCACCCGGAACAACGGGCCCTGCTCGTCGGCGACCTCGACCGGCACCTCGGCGGGGCGGTCGACGAGATCGTCCGCCACGCCACCCCGATCATCCAGTTCCGCCGGACCCTGGCCGTCGACCACCGGCTCGGCGGCCCCGACGGCCCGTTGCTGAGGGCCGGGGACAAGGCGGTGCTCTACTTCGGCTCCGCCAACCGCGACGAGACGGTCTTCGCAGACCCGGACGCCTTCGACATCACCCGCAGCCCCAACCCCCACCTCGGGTTCGGCGGCGGCGGACCGCACTACTGCCTCGGCGCGCACCTCGCCCGGCAGGAGATGAAGGTGCTCTACCGGGAGCTGTTCACCCGCCTGCCCGGGATCCGCTCGGTCGGCGAGCCGGAGCTGGTCCCGTCCAGCTTCGACCACCGGGTCCGGTCGCTGCGGTTCACCTTCTGAGTGCCCTCCGGGCGCGCTCGGAGGGCGCTCCGGACGGCCCCCGAGCGTCTCCCGAGCGTCCTCTGAGCGCCGGCCGCGCCGGCCACGGCGCGCGGGTCAGCCGCCGGTCGGGATGCCCCGGTCGGTCTTGACCTGCTTCATCGTCAGGTGGGAGTTGACCTGGGCGATCCCCGGCAGCCCGGAGAGCACGTCGGTGATGAACCGCTCGTACGCGGCGATGTCCGCCACCGCGATCCGCAACAGGTAGTCCGGCTCCCCGAACAGCCGGTGCGCTTCCACCACCTCCGGCAGCTCGGCCACCCGCCGTTCGAACTCCGCCACCGTGACCTGGTCCTCGTGCCGCATGGTGATCGTCACGAAGGGCTGGAAGCCGCGGCCGACCGCCGCGCCGTCCAGCAGGGCCCGGTAGCCGCGGATCACGCCGTCCTGTTCCAGCTGCCGGACCCGGCGCAGGCAGGGCGAGGGGGTGAGGTCGACCCGGGCGGCCAGTTCGGCGTTGCTGAGACGGCCGTCCTGCTGGAGCTCGTGGAGGATTCTGCGGTCAATTCGGTCCATGACGCAATATTCTGCCAAAAGATGGTGAAGGCGGGCACGAAGTAGCCATCGCGTGCCAGGCCGATCCGGCTACCGTCAGTGACCGCAACCCGCCCGGCCGAGCACGACAGGTCACCGCCATGGACACCCACGCCCTCCTCCTCTTCCTGGGGGTCGACCTGCTACTGGTCTGTACGCCCGGCCCCGACTGGCTCTACATCGCCGCCCGCGGCCTCGGCCAGGGCCGGCGCGCCGCACTGACCGCCGTCGCCGGGGTCTGCGCCGGCTACACGGTCCACACCCTGCTCTCCAGCGCCGGACTCGCCGCGGCCCTGCGGGCCGTCCCCGCGGCCCTGCCCGTCCTCCGCGTCACCGGCGCCGTCTACCTGCTGGTCCTCGCCGTCACCATGCTGCTCGCGCTCCGCCGCGGACGGGGCGGCACCGCCCTCGCCGCACCCCGGCCGCAGCCCACGGCCACGGTGCTGCGCCAGTCCGCTCTCACCGCGCTGCTCAACCCCAAGGGCCTGCTGCTCTACCTCTCCCTGGTGCCGCAGTTCGTCGACCCCGCCGCGGGGCTGCCGGTCGGCGGCCAGGTGCTCGTGCTCGGCACGCTCAACGTGCTGGCCTGCGCCGTCGTCTACGGGCTGGTCGCGCACGCCAGCGGACGGCTCGGCGGCCGCTTCGGCGCCGACCCGGCCGCCGCCCGCCGGATGACCGTCGTCTCGGCGGTCCTGCTGATGCTTGTGGCGGGTGTCACGGCGACCGCCTGAGGACGGGAGCAGAATGCGCTCATGACAGACCGTTCGACGTCCTCACCGTCCGGCCCCGGTCCCGTGCCCGTCGGGGACCTGCCCACCGCCGATGCCTGGGCCGCCCTCGGGGGGCCGGCGGACCTGCTGGAGCGGGTCGCCTTCCACGGCCCCGACGCGGTGCTGCCCTCCCGGCTCCCCGTCCTGCGCCTCGCCCGGGCCACCGTCGCCGCCTGCTCGCTGGCCGCCGCCGAACTCGCCGCGCTGCGGTCCGGCGGACCGGTACCGGAGGTCGGGATCGACCACGGCGCCGTCGCCACCGCCTTCGTCAGCGAACGCCACCTGCGGATCGACGGCCGGACCCCGGTCTCCTTCGCGCCCCTCTCCGGCTTCTGGCAGACCGCCGACGGCTGGCTCCGGACCCACGCGAACTACCCGCACCACCGCGAGCGGCTGCTCACCGCCCTCGGCCTGCCCGCCGACACCGGGCCCGAGCGGCTCGCCGCGGAGCTGCGGCAGCGGCCGGCCGCGTCGGTCCAGGAGCGCGCGTACGCGGCGGGGGCGCTCGCTGTCGCCGTCGCGCCGGTCCGGGAGACCGCGCTGCCGCTGGTCGAGTCCCGGGTCGTCGACGAGGCCGCCCCCCGGCCCCTGGGCCCCGCCCCGCTCCCCGCCGCCGGGATCCGCGTCCTCGACCTCACCCGGGTCATCGCCGGACCGGTCGCCACCCGCACCCTCGCCCTGCTCGGCGCCGACGTGCTCCGGGTCGACTCACCCCGGCTCCCCGAGGCCGAGGACGCCCACGTCGACACGGGCCTCGGCAAGCGCTCCACCCGCCTCGACCTCGCCGACCCCGCCGACCGGGCCGTCCTGGAGACCCTGCTCGCCACCGCCGACGTCGTCGTCACCGGCTACCGCCCCGGCTCCCTCGACGCCCACGGCCTGGCCCCCGAAGCGCTGCTCGCACGCCGCCCCGGGCTGGTCGTCGCACAGCTCAACGCCTGGGGCTGGACCGGACCCTGGTCCGGCCGGCGCGGCTTCGACAGCCTGGTCCAGGCAGGCGTCGGCATCGCCGGGATCGAGGCCGGCGCCGACGGCCGCCCCGGTGTGCTGCCCGCCCAGGCCCTCGACCACGGCACCGGCTACCTGATCGCGGCCGGGGTCCTGCGGGCCCTCACCGACCAGCGCACCACCCGCCCGGGCGGCCGCCGGCTGCGCTACTCCCTGGCCGGCACCGCCTCCTGGCTGCTGGAGGGCATCGCGCCCACCGCCGACCCGCGCGTCCTTCCGAACGACGAGCCGTACGACCCGGCGCGCTGGATCACCGAGACCGACTCGCCGTACGGGCGGCTGCGCCACGCCCTGTCGCCCGTCGCGTACGCGGGCGCCCCGGCGGGGTGGTCGCGCCCGCCGGGGCGTTGGGGGACGGACGCCCCCGCCTGGCACTGACCCCCCGATCCGTGAATCGGCCCCGGCCCCGGGTGGGGTCGGGGCCGGGGCGTCAGACGCCGGAGGGGATCCGGCCGGCCGTGCTCCGGACCTGGAACGCCGTCACGATCTCGACCAACCCGAGGATCACCAGCCAGCACCCGGACAGGATGGTCAGCGCGGTGATCGAACCGACCGGCCAGACCATCAGCAGCACGCCCGCCAGGGTGTTCGCGACCCCGGCGACGGCCTGCCAGCCGCGGGCGGGCATGGACGCGTCCGAGATCACGGCCGCGAGCTGGGTGATGCCCCGGAACAGCCAGCCGATGCCGATCCAGATCGCCAGCAGGAGCAACGACCGGGCCGCGCTGCGGAAGCAGAGCAGGCCCAGCAGCACGCAGATCGCCCCGCTGATGAAGGCCAGCACCCGCAGCGCCGTCGTGGCGTGCGTGCCGAACGCCGCGACCAGCTGGACGATGCCGATGACCAGCAGGTAGAGGCCGAACAGGACGCCCACCACCAGCAGCGTCTGCTCCGGCCAGACGAACACGATGATCCCGAGGCCGAGCGAGACGAGCCCGGCGACCAGCAGGACCTGCCAGGCGGCCTTGGCGAGCAGTCCGAGCGGGCCCCGGACCGGGGAGCCGTCGGGAGTGATGATCGGGGAGACCACGGTGGCGTCCTCCTGGGGGAGCGGAGCGGGTCGGCGTTCCTCACGATCTCCGCGTGTGCCGCGCACCGCCCGCCGGATGCACCCGTTCGGGGGAGCGGCCCGGCTCAGGGCGCGGCCGTTCCGCACCGCCGCCGTTTCCCCCCGCGGCTGTTTCCCCTAGGCCACCGGACGTCCATCTCCGCCTCGCCTCGCGTCGATATCGTCCGGCGATATGACTTCTGAAGGGTGGGGGACCCCTCCGGTCGAACCGATCAGCCAGCACTACATCGTCTGCGGCGGAAACGCGCTCGCCCACCGCCTCACGCTCGAACTCGTCGAACACTACGAAGTGCCCGTGGTGGTCCTCGTCCCGGACCGGACCCGCGACCACGCACCGCAGATCGAGCAGCTGGACGGGGTCGCCGCCGTCGTCGAGTACGCCGGCGTCACCGAGGAGGCGCTGCGCGCCGTCCGGGTCGAGACCGCGCGGGGCATCGCCCTGGTCGAGGGCCGCGACCAGGAGAACATCCACGCCGCGCTCTCCGCCCAGGGCAACAACCCCGACATCCGCATCGTGCTGCGGATGTTCAACCAGCGGCTCGGCGAGAACATCGAACGGCTGCTCAGGAACGGCACCGCGCTCTCCGGCTCCGCGACCGCCGCGCCCGCCTTCGCCGCCGCCGCGCTCTCCCGCCCCAACTCCGTCCAGGTCGGCGACCGCTTCCTGCACATCGCCTACGACGACGACATCGACTCCCACCGGATCTGCGTCGTCGCCGACCGGATCGACCGCCAGGACCTCGGCCGCACCCGGCTGCTCCCCGAGCAGGAGGGCGACTCGGCGTCCTTCGTGCGGCTGGCCAGGGAGTTCGGCGACGACGGGCCGATCCGCTCCGGCGCCGCCGCCCGCCGGGCCGCCGGGGCGGAGGGGGCCGCCGGGACGCCCGGGAGCGGGGACGGGGACACCGGCCGCGAGGCCGCCCGGGAACCTGCCGCCGAGGCCGCCGAGGCCGCCGAGTCTGCGGAGTCCGCAGAGGCCGTGGAGTCCGCCGAGGTCGCCGCCGACCGGGCCGCCGAAGCCGACACCGCCGCCCGCGAGGTCGCCGGGGTCGCCGGGGCCGCCGCCGAGGGTCGCGGAGGGGTCGCGGCGCTGCAGACCCTGCCGAGCGAGCCCCCGGTCCGGATCGCCTGGTGGCGCCGGCTGCGCTGGCGGCTGCTCGACACCCTCCGCTTCTTCACCAGCGCCCGGCTCCGGCTGGTGCTGATCACCGCCCTGGCCGCGGTGCTGCTCGCCTTCGGCCTGCTCTGGTACCTCAACCGCGACTTCGGCTGGTCGCTGTACGTCTCGCTGCTCGACCTGGCCGGCGCGGCTCAGCCGGACCAGCCCGCCGACGCCGCCGCCGGGACGGGCACCGGCGGCACCTGGCAGCGGATCGCCCAGGTGGTGATCACCTTCTGCGGGATCACCTTCGCACCGGTCGCCACGGCCATCATGGTCGAGGTCCTCGCCTCCGGACGGCGCGGTCAGCCCCGCAACCCCGGCGCCGGCACCCGCGACCACGTCATCGTGATCGGCCTCGGCAACGTCGGCACCCGGGTGGTCGCCCAACTGCACGGCCTCGGCGTCCCGGTGGTCGGGCTCGAACGCGACCCGCAGGCCCGCGGCATCTCCGCGGTCCGCGCGCTGGGGGTCCCGGTGGTGGTCGACGACGGTCCGCTCGCCGAGCAGCTGCGCCGGGCCCGGCTGAAGCGCAGCCGGGCCGTGGTCGCGGTCAGCGGCGACGACGCGACCAACCTGGAGGCGGCCCTGGAGGCGCGCGCCGTCCGGCCCGATGTCCGGGTCGTCGTGCGGCTCTTCGACGACAACTTTGCCCATCACGTGTACGCCACGCTGGACAACGCGGCGTCCCGCTCGACGTCCTACCTCTCGGCGCCCGCCTTCGCCGCGGCCCTGATGGGGCGTGAGGTGCTCGGCACCCTGTCGGTGTTCCGGCACGTCCTGCTGATCGCCGAACTGCGGGCCGAGGTCGGCAGCGGCCTGATCGGCCTGAACCGGCACGACCTGGAGGACCCGGGGGGTGTCCGGGTCCTCGCCGTCCGGCTGGCCCGCAGCCCGCAGGTGTACCACTGGAACTACGCGGACCGTACCCGGGGCCTGGAGCCGGGCGACCGGGTCGTGGTCGCCGCGACACGCAGCGGACTCGCCCGGCTCAACACGGTGCCGGGGAACGCGGGCGGCGGTCGGGCGACGGCCGAGCAGCAGTCGGACCGGTGACCGGCGACCGCTGACCGGTCGGCCGCCGGGCAGCGGCCGGCGGCCGACGGCGCCCGTGAACCGCCGGCCGCCGTACGCCGGTTGTCAGCGGTCGTCAGTTGTCAGCGGTGGGTGAACGACGCCGGCCGCTTCTCGGCGAACGCCGCCATGCCCTCCTTCTGGTCGGCGGTCGCGAAGACGGCGTGGAAGAGCCGCCGCTCGAAGCGGACGCCCTCGGCGAGGGTGGTCTCGAAGGCGCGGTTGACCGCCTCCTTCAGCATGATGCTCGCCGGCGCGGACATCTCCGCGACCTTCCCGGCCGTCGCCAGCGCCTCGGCCAGCAGCTGGTCGGCCGGGACGATCCGGGAGACCAGGCCGGCCCGCTCGGCCTCCTCGGCGCCCATCATCCGGCCGGTCAGGCACAGCTCCATCGCCTTCGCCTTGCCGACCGCCCGGGTGAGCCGCTGCGAACCGCCGATCCCGGGGATCACCCCCAGCTTGATCTCCGGCTGGCCGAACTTCGCGGTGTCCGCCGCGAGCAGGATGT
>NZ_JAQYWZ010000813.1:0-316 GCF_036290945.1 Streptomyces sp. BE303 | reverse complement strand
CGGCCCGGCACGAGAGCCTGCGCACCGTCGTCGGCGAGCGGGACGGGGAGCCGTACCAGCGGGTGCTGACCCCGGCCGAGGCGGCCGAGGCCGTGCCGCTGACCGTCCTCGACGTCCCGGCCGACCTGGTCGTCCGGGAGATCGCCGCGGCGGTCTCGCACCGCTGAGACCGGAGAGCCGAACCGCCGCTGCGGGCCACCCTGCTGAGGGAGCCCACCGGTGCCGCGACGCTCGTCGTCGCCCTGCACCACATCGCCGGCGACGAGGCCTCCCGGGGGCCGCTGATCGCCGACCTCCAGGCCGGCTACCTCGCGCG
>NZ_JAQYWZ010000812.1:0-519 GCF_036290945.1 Streptomyces sp. BE303 | reverse complement strand
GCAACTCGACGGCGCCCGCCGACCAGTTGACCTCGGTCGACGGCTCGTCCGCGTGCAGGGTGGCGGGCAGGGTCTCGTGCCGCATCGCCAGGACCATCATGAAGATGACGGCTACTCCGTCCGCCGCCTGAGTGTGGCCTATTTTGGACTTCACCGACCCGAGCCAGAGCGGGTCACCACCGTCACGGTCCTGACCGTAGGTGTGCATGTGGGCCTGGGCCACGATGGGTTCGCAGAGCGTCTTCCCGGTGCCGTGCGCCACGTCCGCTTCGACGTCCTGCGGCTTCACCCCCGCCTGCGCCAACGCCGCCCGGATCTCCCGCTGCAGCGACGGACCGTTCGGCGCCGTCAGACCGTTCGACGCACCGTCCTGATTGACCGCCGTGCCCCGCACCACCGCCAGGACCTGCCGACCGGCAGCCGTCTCAGACGACTACAGCTCCTCGAGCTGCTTGACGACTGCCTAGGTCCAACCCGTCCCGTCCGCACCCGCACCGAACGACTTGCACCGGCCGTCCG
>NZ_JAQYWZ010000811.1:0-306 GCF_036290945.1 Streptomyces sp. BE303 | reverse complement strand
CGCGCGGGCCGACCTCCTTGTCGGCGATGAGGATGAGGATCTCGACCCGGTCGTCCTCGGCGCGGGCCGTGTGCTGTCCCTCGGTGAGGAACTTGCGCACCGCCTCGGGGCTGCCGGTCGTGAGGGCCGGCTCGGCCGCCGCCTTCACCGCAGGGCCTCCGTCGGAGAGGATCTGGTCTGCCTTGACGAGGTCGTCGACGGCCCGCGCTATCGGGAGGCCGACCTCCATGAACTGTCGCAGCTCGGCCGCCGTGCCGTTGACGACCTTCGCGGCGAACTCGTGGACGCTGATGCCCGCGTCCTTGT
>NZ_JAQYWZ010000810.1:0-307 GCF_036290945.1 Streptomyces sp. BE303 | reverse complement strand
GCCGCCGGAGCCGCCGGCTCCACCATCGTCCAGCGTGCCTGCAACGGCCAGACCGCCCAGCGCTGGAAGATCACCCCGGCCAACTTCGACCGGTATACTAACACCTCAGCCGCCAGCCCCCACGCCCTCACCCTCGCCACGGCCTCCTTGGGTGACAAGGCGACCCAGGAGATCGACACCGGCTCCGAACTGCAACGGAGTTCCATCGACGGACCGGCTGCCCGGGGACACCAACCCGCCCCCGCTCCGGACCCGCCCGTACTCCCGTCCGGAGCGGGGCCCGGTCGGGCGAGGTTCCTCTCCGGGG
>NZ_JAQYWZ010000809.1:0-15004 GCF_036290945.1 Streptomyces sp. BE303 | reverse complement strand
GCCCGGTCGGGGCGGGCAGGCCGGTCGATCCAGTGGCGGCTGACGAGGAAGGGCGGAGCCTGGCGCACGGCGGCGGCGCAGGCCCGCAGCTCGTGGTCGTCGAGCAGGGGGGACCGCTCCACCAGGGTCCGCAGGCCCGCGAGGTCGGTCGCGAGGACGACGGCATCGAAAGCCTCGGCGCCGTCGTCGAGGTCGAGGTCGAAGCCGCCGTCGGGACGCGGCGCGACGGCGCGGACGGCGGTGGCGGTGTGCATTCGGCCGCGGTGGCCTGGGCCGTGAGTCGAGGACCCAGCGGGCGCGCAGGGTGCGGGTGGCGGCGCCGGTGTTCACGGGGACGAGATCCGAGCAGTGCAGGCTGCGGCGCCAGGTGACTGGCAAGGGGTCCAGCAGATCGTCAGTCCGGTCGGGGCTGGAGCCGCATTCGCTCTCCAGGCCGGCCGCGCGGGTGTCGGTCAGGCTGCGGTGCTCCGGCGGCTCGGCAACGCCGCACTGGCCAGGGGGCGCGTTATCGGCCGGGGCCGTCGCCGGCCTGCCGGGCGACTTCCGGGAGCGCGAAGTGCGGATTCTCGATGATCCCGATGACTGATCCGCTCGGATCGGTCACCGATGCGGCGCGGATCGATCCGCCGACGTCGCGCACCCCTTCCTTGACGGTTGCCCCCGCGGTGACGAGTTGCTGCAGGGCCGCGTCGGCGTCGGCGACGCCCCAGTAGGTCACGGGGCCGTCGGCGGGGTCGGCACGCGGGCTCAGAGCCAGCTCGTAGCCGCCGACGTCGTAGCCGACGTAGAACGGCTCGTCGAAGTAGGGCTCCATACCGAGGATCGAGGTCCACCACGCCTTGCCGGCGGCGAGGTCGGGCGCCGGATACACCACCACTCGTAGACCCAGGAACATGGGCAACCAGCCTCTCCACATGCGAACAACGGTTTGATCAGGGTAGTCGTCGTCCTGTTCCCGTCGGGTCGGCGCCGTTCTGCTGCCACGCGGCCTCGGCCGCGAATGGGTCGTTCCGGACTACTTCGAGGGTGTGCCGAAACCGTACATGGGCGGGTGGGGAGTCATCTCGCTCACCGTGGCGCCGGACGGCTCTGCCCTGTCCGGCCGCCCACACCCTGCCGGGACTCGACCCGCCGAACACCGGGGACCACTCCCTGGAGTGGATCTGGGAGCACTCGAAGGCCTTCGACGCCTACCGGGGCACCGCCTGGATGAACGAGCCGTGCCGCAGTTGCCCGCAGCGGGAGCGGGACTTCGGCGGCTGCCGCTGTCAGGCGTTCGCCCTTACCGGCGACGCCCGGCGGACGGATCCCGCCTGCCGCTGGGCCCCGGACCACCATCTCGTCCGCGAACTGGTCGAAGCGGCCCCCGGGCCGGCGGCCCCGGCCGACGGACGGAGCACGTGGATCCCTCGCGGACCCGGTACGCCCTCCCAGGACGTCCCCGGTCGATTCGCCCACCGCCGCTGACAGAACATCGGGTGTGGGCGGGTACAGAGCGAAAGTGCGGAGGTCTTGCCGCTACCGGCCTCGCCCACCACGATGATGTGACCGGTCCGTCGGAAGTCCAGGCTGATGCCCCGGTCCGCACCCCCCGGAGGCCTGGCCCACGGTCGCCCCCGCTGGCGTCCGGCCGCCCGGAATCCCGCACAGGCCGTCGCCGTGGTCCTGGTGACCGGGGCCGCCGCCGGTCAGACGGCACTACCGTCGCCGGGCCGCCCCCGCGCCGGTCCGGGGTCGGCCCGCCGTCAGAACCTGGCCCGTTGCCCGTTGCCCGTTGCCCGGAGAACGGCGGGTGCCGGTTGCGGGATGGCTGTGGTGGGGCTGGTGCTCGGGCTGTCGGGGAATGAGGGTCGGGCAGGCCGGAGAGGGGTTGGTGCCCCGGGGAGCAGGTGACCTGATGGACACGGTGAGCGTCGCTGTCGAAGCCCCCGGTTGGGTCCTCTCGGTCGCGGGTGCGCGCGAGAGCGCGCGCGGATTCCTCGCGGGCCTCGTGCCGACCCTCGCACCCGAGGCCGCGGCCGCAGTGGTCCTCGTCGTCTCGGAACTCGTGACCAACGCCCTGCGCCACGGGGGCGGCACGTTCGCGCTGGACCTGACCGCGTACACGGACGGCGTCGAGGTGGCCGTCCACGACCGCAGCCCGCGACCGCCGCGCATGCGCACCCCCGACCTCGCCGCCGGCACCGGCGGATTCGGCTGGCCCATGGTCAACCGCCTCGCCCACACCACCACCGTCACCCCCCGGCAGACCGGCGGCAAGACCGTCACCGCCCTCCTCGCCCGGTAGCGCCACCGCTCCCGTCCCCGACACCCTTCGGTCACAGCTGCGCAGGGGCGGTGCGTTCGGCCCTGTGTGGGCCCGCCCTGCCGGTGGACACCGTCGTACTGCGTGCCGGTGCCGGTGCCGGCACCGATGCGGGTGCGGGTGCGGGTGCGGGTGGGGTTGAGGGCTGGGAGGCCGGTAACGGCGGCCTGTTCGGCGAAGCGGGCCAGGGGACGGCGCAGGACGTGTTCTCCGCGGTCGCGGACGGCTTCGGCGAGGGCCGCCGGCAGGGACTTCCTCGTGCGCGGGGGTGTGAGGGGCGGTTCCGGGGACGGGCACCGCCGGCGGTGTCCCTTCCGTCATCGGGCGCCGTCCTTCCCGCTTCCTTGGAACCCCTGCGGCGCCGGGGCGGGGCGCTTGTCCGTCTCGGTTCTGGCCGAAGACTACCTTCCCCTCGGACGCGGAAAAATCTGTTCTGGCGGGAGTAGACATTGATGTCGGCTGTGGTTAGTGTTTCTCTCGTAGCCAGCAGTCGAGAGGTACCCGCCAGACACGAACTGGTGGGAAGCGTGACGGAAGTTCGCAGGTCGGCACGGTTGCGGGGCCCTGAAGCCAAGGAAGTACAGAGCGGCGACAGGACCGGTGGCCGGGCCGGGCGGCCCGCAGTGATCAGGGGCCACCACGAGGCGGTATCGCACTTCACTGAGTGAAGTCGATTCGCAGTCAACGCAGTTCAGCAGGGCGCAGTACCCCTGCAAAGGCGCCGGACTGCGGGCGCGCGTGCCGGGGAGGTCCGGACAGCGGGGTTCCACGCCGGGCTCGTGAGCAGGACGGGCGATGGAGCCGGCAGCCGGACCGGGTGGCAGTCAAGGGCTGCCGAAGCAGTGCGCCGTACCAGCAGTACCCGTGTGAAACCGCAGTTCGCAGGAATGTCAGTGACGCAGAGGAAGAACGGAGGGCGCAAGCGCCATCAGGATCGCCCGGCCCGTGAGGAAGCAGTTCAGTCCGGGCGGACACCGCAGACCCCCCAGCTACGAAGGACGGTGGTTTCCGGTCACGCATACGCGATCCCCGCACGCCCCATCCCCCGGGGCAGTGCGGAAACAGAGGACCGGCCCAGGCCGGTAGATGGTGTTGTTCCCCTTCGGGGCCCCGGAGCCGCAACGGCGCCGGGGCCCCTCGACGCGTTCCCGTACCAGGAATAGGAAGAGGTGCAGTGACCACGGCCACCAACCCGCCCCGCACACCGAACACCCCCGACATCGTCAGCTCGTTCGACGACGACGACTACCCCGCCTACACCATGGGCCGCGCCGCCGCCATGACCGGAACCACGGCCGGCTTCCTGCGCACCCTCGGAGACCAGGGCCTCATCACCCCGCTACGCTCCGACGGCGGCCACCGCCGCTACTCCCGCTACCAGCTACGCATCGCCATGCGCGCCCGCGACCTCGTCGACCAGGGCACAGCCATCGACGCCGCCTGCCGCATCATCATCCTCGAAGACCAACTCGAAGAAGCCCTGCGCATCAACGAACAGCTTCGCCACGACGCCGGATAGCCGCCTACCGCCGACACCTGACCCCGGCGTCACCGCCTGGTCCGGACGGGCCGCCTGCGGCTCGGCGACTTCCACCCCTGGGCGGTGCGACAGGACGCGGGAAAGCCGTCACCCACAGGGTGACGGCTTCCAGTGCTTCCAGGCCTTCGCGGACTTCTCCGGCCATCCCATCACCGACGACGTCCCGGCGCCTGCGTCGACGAGACGACATCGCTCGGCATCAGCAAGCCCCCGTCCGCGAAGCGGTGAAGAGACTGGAAGCCGACAGACTGCTGGTCTCACGGATCCACGCGGGTGCCACCATGGCGCCGATCGACGTCGCCGAGATGCGAGGCGTCTTCCTCGCCCGCCAAACCGTCGAGACGCTGGTCGCCCAACTCGCGGCCGAGCGGATGGACGACACCCGGCTCGCCGAACTCGAGGACACCCGGCAGGCAATGCGTGACGCACTGGGCGTCGGCACACTGGAGAAGATGGCGGAACTCAACTCCCGCTTCCACCGGACCCTGGCCCAGAGCGCGGGCCACCGCGTCATGCACGACCTCACCGAGCAACTGCTGCTCACCATCGCCGCTACCGCGTCACCGTACCGACGGTCGGCCGGGACTGGCGCTCCGCGGTCACCGAGCACGACGTGATCATGGACGCGCTGCGCCGGCGCGACCCGGTGGCGGCCGCGGACGCGCTCCGCGCCCACATCGGCTCCCAGGCCGTGCACGAGGTCGAGTGTTCCTCCTGAGCCGACAGGGTGTCACGTTCCCCGGGTCCCGCCCGTCGGGCGCCTCCGCGAGGTACCCCGGAGCAGGCCGCGGGCCTGTCCAGTGCCCGCCTCCGGTGTCGGCCCCCAGGTGCCCGAGGCCGCCCGAAGACGCCGGGCCGGCATGATCGAGGCCCGCATGTACTGACATGGGCCACCAGCGTGATCGCGGACGAGTGTTGCCGGAATCGACGGCGCGAGGGCCCTGCGGCTGCGCCTGCGTTTGTCGGCTGCCCTCCACGGTCCGCCGGCAGGTCGCGGAACATTCGGTGGTCAGCGCTCCTGCTTGCGGTGCCGGTTCGTCGGGCGTGGACCAGGGCGCGGGTGGTGCGGAGTTTGGTGAGGATGTGGGCGACGTGGTTCTCGACGGTGCGGGTGGAGAGGAAGAGTGGGGCGGCGATGTCCTTGTTGGTGGCGCCGGTGGTGAGGAGGTCGCGGATCTGCTCTTCGCGCGGGGGGCGGTCGCCGTAGCCGGCCCGGCCGCGGGGGTTGGAGATCGTTTTGCCGAGTTCGCGCAGCGTGCGGTGGCGGCGGGCGGCGTCGTAGGTGGCGCCGAGGCGCTCGAACGTGGCGATCGGTGCGGCGAGGCGCCCTTGGGCCTCGACAGGGTCGGTGCGGGTACGGGCGGCGCGTTCGGCGGCGTGAGCCGCGGTGCTGCGCGGCCGGGACTTCGGCCACGGTGCGGCGACGGCCGTCGCGATGACCGCCTACGGGTATCCCGCACGATCTGGGCCGTCGACGGTGGCGACGGCCCAGCGATGCCTACCCGCCCCGTCCCCGACGCGGGCCGGACCGGCATACGAACCACCCCCACAGGAGCACGGCGAGGAATCCGATTGGTCGGCCCGGCCGGTGGAAACGGCCAGGCCGTGCGGGAATGGGTGCTACGCATGCGGAACGTTTCTCGTGCGCACCGCGCGCCGTCCGGAGCCGTGCCCCGGCCCGGCCTCGTCCCATGCCACGGAGGAACCGTGCGACACCCCTCAACCCGTCTGCGCGCCCGAGCACCGATGGTGGGACTGTCCGTGCTGGCGGTCACCCTGCTGCTGCCCTCGGCCGCGGCCGAGGGCAGCAGCAGGGATCGCTACGAGTGGGCCGCCCTGGGCGACTCCTACACCGCCGGCCTCTTCATCGGGGACCCGAGGCCCGCACTGGGCAGCGCGTCACGGGACGGATGCGATCGGACCGCCCATGCCTACCCCGACCTCGTACGGCGGGCGCTCGCCGCCCGCCCGCCGGACAGGCCCGTGAACCTGACCGACGTCAGCTGCGACAACGCCGCCATCGGCAACATCACCCGCGAGAGGCAGCAGCCGACCAGTCCGGTGCAGCCACCCGCCGGGGACCCCGCCGGGGACCCCGCCGGGTGGCCCGCGGTGGATCCGCAGATCCGGCGGGCCCGACTCGGAGACCGCACCGATGTCGTCACCGTCGGCATCGGCGCGATCAGCCTCCCCTTCGGCGAATGCCTGGACCTCGCCCTCGCCCATGTCTCCTGTGCGGCGTACTACACGAATCCACCGGAGGGCGTGGAGGGCCTCGACGCGAAACTCGCCAGGATCCGCGACGAGTACGGCCGGATGCTCGGCGCGATCCACCGCGCCGCCCCGCACGCCAGGGTCATCACGGTCGGCTACCCGGCCGTCCTGCCGGAGCGGGGCAGCGCCTGCGGCGGCGGCCCCACACAGCTCGGTCCGATCAGCCCCGCCGACATCGACTGGCTGCGCGAGGACGCGCTGAAGGTCATGAATACGATCATTCGAACGGAGGCGGCGAAACGCGGCGACGGGTACGTCGACCTCTACACCTCCAGCGTGGGCCATGACGTGTGCGCACCCGAGGACACCCAGTGGATCGAGGGCATCTGCGGCGACGCCGAGCCCTTCTGGCCGACCACGGTGCCCGGCGGCCTGCCGTTCGACTGCGCCGCCATCGGCAAACGCGCCACACTCCTCCACCCCAACGCCAGGGAACACGCCAACGCCGCGCCCCTGGTGGAACGCGCCGTTCGCGACGCCCTCCTCGACCGCTGACGGCCCCTCGCCCATCCGTCGGGCGTCATCGGCCGGGGGCCCGCGCGGCTGGCCTTGTTCGAGTTGGAACTCCGCACCACCGGCGGCGCAAGCCTGGATCGCGAGAACCTCGGCGCCGTCGTGCCGCACGGCGGAATCACGGTCGACCCGGTGGCGAGCACCGTCCCGTGCGGCACCGGTGTCACCGCCGCCTTCACCACCACCAGGACGGGCCGGTCGACGGTCACCGCCACGATCACGGTGCCCGCCGTCTGCCGCACCCCTCCGGTCGGGCCGTCCCACAGCCAGCGAGTGGCGAAGTCTCCGTGCCGGTAGACCACGGGCACCTGCTCGGCCGGCCACGGCAGTTCCTCGGCGACGCACTGCACCGGAGCACGCTGAGCGGCGTCCGGGTGGTCGGCGGCGCTGTCCATGCGCCGCAGCCTCGATCTCCTCCGCAAGCGGATACGCCTGACTGACGGCGCTCCTACCCCGATGGCCTGGGACGTCAGTTCGGCACCAGGCCCGCCGTCATTCCCTCGCCGTCCTGAAACTCGACCAAAATCCTGCTGTCGGTGAGGGGCCCGCCCTACCCCGCGTCGTAGAAGCGGGTGGGGCGGCCCCCGGCCCGCTCTGCTGCTTGTCCCGCACGCTCGTGCCGGGGGTACAGCAGTATCCGCTCGGTGAACCCGGCCGGGCGAGGTGCCGTTGCGGCTGTCGCCCGAACCTCGGCTGGCCACATCGTGCTCCTCATGGCCCAGGTGTTCGCTCATCTCCGCCCCCGGCGCCCCTTCCGGTACGGCCCGGGTGAACCGGGTCAGCAGTCCGACCTCGCCCAGCAGGGCCGCCTCGCAGGCATCGGTGCGGTCCTTCCGCCGCTCGACGACCAGCGGTCAGGACGGCCCGGCGGCGCAAGGGGGGCTCCGCTCCTGGACATGGGTGGTTTCTCCCGGGTGGGTGGGCGAGGGGCGAACGTCGAGACCGGCCGGCCTGGTCGTCCCCGCGGGTGTGACGAGCGTGGAGTGTCGCCAGAAGTACACGAGATAAGTCACAAACAAACACAAGTCGACAGGCAAGGGGAATGACACCCGGGTCGCCGCCATGTGTCAAGAGTTGGTGCGAACCTGGGGCCGACAGGTCGAGAAGCCCCCCGTCCGGTGTGTGAGGTGAAGCTGTCGTGGCGGCGATACGCCGACCGGCGGCCGGCTCGCCCGGTACCTATGGTTCACCTACTGCTTGACCTCGCCGAAACCCAAACGTGTCCAACCGTTTGTCGCCTGCGAGCTGCTGAGTGTGGGCAAATAGACGCTCCGTCAGATTTCGTAGCTGTGTGTTCAGGTGTCGTTGCGGGCCCGTTCCCTTCCGGGAGCATGCTCGGTCGTTGGCTCCCTGAGCTCCCGTCGAGGCGGCACGGGCATCGATGCGGCCCGGTCTACGACGGGCCTGGGGTCGACGGACGGATCCTGGCGCTGTAGCAGTCCGAGTTCGACAGACGAACCGGTGTTGACTTCTGATTGATCGACCGACGTATGTGACATGCCACGTTTGATTCAGCCGGCTGACCTGTCGGGCACGCGGAGCCGCACGTGCCACCTGCCCCTCCCCGCCCAAGGTGTACCCATGGCCAATTCCTCGACCAGCCGTTCCCGGCTCTCGTGACGGCAGGGGGTGCGTCTCGCACGCACGCTGTCCGCGTGTTCGAACGGCACGAAGCGCGACCGCGCCGGCATCGGGCCCGTCAGCGGGAAGATCTCGACGCCGTCCGCAGAAACACGGCAGGCGATGGAACCACGCCACGGAGTAGGGCCGCCCGGCCCCTGTTCGCCTGCTCCTCGAACCGGTCCTGACACTTCCGGACGGCCCCACGAGTAACACGTCCCTTCCTTCAACCATCCCGAGGGAGTTCCCGTGTCCTTGTCCCGACGCACCTTCCTGAGCGCCGCCGCCGGTGTCGCGATGGCGAGCAGCTCCGGCCTGCTCGCCTCCGCACCCGCACGCGCCGCGACCGACGCAGCCGCCGCCGGGCCGTACACGCCGACCTGGCCCTCGGTGGGCCGGCACACCGCCGCACCCGAATGGTTCCAGGACGCCAAGTTCGGCATCTACTTCCACTGGGGCGTCTTCAGCGTCCCCGCGTACGGCAGCGAGTGGTACCCGCGCACCATGTACCAGACCGGGTCCGGCCCGAACGAGCACCACATCGCGACCTTCGGAACCCCGGCAGCCTGGCCGTACCACACCTTCATCGACGGTGGCCGCGACAAGGCCGGCACCTTCCACCAGTTCGCACCGAAGCTCGTCTCCCATGGCGGCCAGTTCGACCCCGACGAATGGGCACGGCTGTTCAAGGCCGCCGGCGCCCGCTTCGCCGGGCCCGTCGCCGAACACCATGACGGCTACTCGATGTGGGACAGCCAGGTCAACGAATGGAACTCCGTCGCCCGCGGTCCCCGGCTCGACCTGCTACGCCTGTTCACCGACGCGATCCGCGGTGAGGGCATGAAGCTGCTGGTCGCCATGCACCACGCCTACAACTTCACCGGCTACTACCAGTTCGCCCCCGCCCAGAGCGACCCCAGCCTGAAGAAGCTCTACGGTCAGCTCGACCGGACCGCCGCCAACCGGCTCTGGTACGCCAAGCTCAAAGAGGTCGTCGACCGTGCCCATCCCGACATCATCTATCAGGACTTCAACCTCGACGAGGTCGACGAACAGCGGCGCCTGGACTTCCTGTCCTACTACTTCAACCAGGCCGAGGACTGGGGCAAGGAGGTGGTCTCCACTTACAAGGAGCACTACCCGAGCCCCGGCGAGGTGTACGACTTCGAACGCGGCGGGCCGGGCGATCTGCGCGAGCCGTACTGGCTGACCGACGACTCCGTCAGCGGCTCCAGCTGGTGCTACACCACCGGCATCGGCTACTACTCCACCCAGCAGATGATGCATGCCCTGCTCGACCGGGTCAGCAAGGGCGGCAACATGCTCCTCAACGTCGCCCCCACGGCCGACGGCACCATCCCCCAGAGGCAGCGCGACATCCTGCTCGGCATCGGCGACCACCTCACCCGCTTCGGCGAGGCCGTCTACGACACCCGCGTCTGGACGGCGTACGGGGAGGGCCCGACCGCGATGGGCGGCTCCTTGACCAAGCCGGTCGTCGGCACCGCCAAGGACATCCGCTTCACGCGGGACAAGGCCGGTACCACCCTCTATGCCACCGCCCTCGGCTGGCCCTCCCAGGGCCTGACCGTCACCACCTGCTCCCGCAAGCGCATCGACCTCACCGCCCTCACCGACGTGCGGTTGCTCGGCCCCGCAGCCGGGCAGTCCACCGAGGTCACCGGATGGGCCCAGGACGCCGACGGCCTGCGTATCCCGCTGCCCACGAACGCACCCTTCCCCGCCCACGCCTACACCCTGCGGCTCACCTTCGCCAACGTCATCCCACCCCTCACTCCGCCCACCCGCATCACCGCCTTCCGCGACGTCGACTTCCACGGTCCCCGCGCGACACTCCCGCTCGGCAGCCACACCGCCGCCCAGCTCCAGGCCGCCGGCATGGCACCCGCGAGCATCTCCTCCCTCCACATCCCCACCGCGTACCGCGTGGTTGGTTACCCCGGCGACCAGTTCACCGGCACCCCGTGGACGTTCACCACCGACACCGCGGACCTGCGCATCACCGGGGCCAATGACCGGATCCGCTCGCTGCGGGTCACCCTTGCGCCCGAGGCATGGCTGTGGATCACCAACACCGCGACCGGTATGGCCGTCGACGGCGGCGGCGACGTGCGCGCCGGGTCCCCGGTCAAGCAGTGGACCGCGAACTCCAGTACCAACCTGCAGTGGCACGCGATCGAACTCGGCACCGGCCGCTACCGGCTCGTCAACCGCACCAACGGCCTGGTCGTCGATGCCACCGGCGTCGCGACCGGCGGCACCGCGTTCCAGGAGATCTGGGACGGCGGCGCCGGCCAGCAGTGGACGATCACCGACCTCGGCACCGGCGCGTACACCATCGCCAACCACGGCAGTGGCCTGCTCCTCGACGGAGCGGGCGCGCGCAACAACGGAGCCCCGCTCAAGCTCGTGGCACCCCGCACCGACCCCACGCTGCGCTGGACCTTCCGCACCGCCCCCTGAACCAGCCGCAGTCGCCGGCCACCGCGACCGCCTGTTGGGGGAGGGCCGGGCGGGGACCGTCTCCTCGACCTCGCCCCGGCCCGCCGCAAAGACGCCGGACTGGCCCGCGGGCACACCACCCAGCGCACCGACTCCACCCACGTCCTGGCCACCGTCCGCGACTCACCCGCCTCAAGCCGGTCACCGGGGTCGTGCGCGCGGCCCCGGAGGAACTCGCCCGGTCGGCCGGCCGAGCGCCGGCCGTCCGGGTCGGCGAGGACGGGGGCCGCCGCTACGGCCGACCGGTACGTCCGGCCACGCACCCACCCGTCCCAAGACCTGGATCGCTGCCACCGGGTGCAGAGGGCCGCCGTCTGATCGAACACCTCAGTCGGGACGCCCAGCCTCTGGTAGGCCCTGCACCGCCACCCCTCCGCCGACCTCCTCCAACCCGCCGGCCGGCCCGTCGCCGCCGCCCTGCGACCAGCGGCGATCACCAGGCAAGCCGGCACCGGGCACACGTCCGGCCAGGCCGGTCGCGGGCCGGGTGGCACGGCCGCTGACACCGGTCGCGCCGAAGCGGAAGGAACTGCCGACGCCACCTGCCCCTCCCACCCCGAAATCCCCCGAGCGTGCCACCGCGGCCAGGGTCAAGACGGACGGCCGCGGCCGGACCGCGGAGCATGGTCGGCCATCGGTCCTTCCGGGCGGGTCGGGTCAGGGGTGGTGGCCGGCACCGATGGCAGTCGGTGCCGGCCGGGGCCGGGCGCTCGACCGGGCTCCCGCCCAGGATTGTCGGCGCCCGGGGTCCTCAGGGGGTGCGGACCCAGAACTCGACGGAGAGGGGCGGGACCGTGATCTCCAGGGTCGGACCGGACTCGAAGGGGAGGATCTCGTCGGTGGTGGCGGGACCGTAGCGGTGGCCCTGGAAGGTGGCGGCGGTCTGGGTGTCGACGGTGTAGGTGAACGGCTCGGTGGCGGAGCGGTTGGTGACGGCGAAGACAGCCTTCCCCTGGGCGGTGCGCCAGGCCATGATGCGCTGCTCGGAGTAGTAGGCGCCGTTCGTGTGGCGGGGCTCGTCGACGTGGTAGCGCACCGGGCAGCGTGGGAGGAACGTATTCGATATGCGAAAGTTTCGCCAGTGCTTCGGCGCCGCTGTTCCTCGGAGCGTGCGGACGGGGTGCGCGGGGGCCGGGCGGACCGCGTCCCGGCCCGGCCCCGCTGCCGGCGCCGGCCCCTCAGCGCCTCTGCTGCTCCCGGAAGACCGACGGCGCGACACCCGCGTGGCGGGTGAACACCCGGGTGAAGTACGCCGGATCGGGATAGCCGACCTCCCGGGCGATCAGGGAGACCGGGGCGTCGGTGTCGGTCAGCAAGACCTTTGCCCGGTCGACCCGACGTCGCATCAGGTAGACCGTGGGCGTGGAGCCGGTGGCCTGGCGGACCGCCGCCGCCAGGCTGTCGCGGGATACGGCCAGCTCCCTGGCGATCTCGCTGATCCGCACCGGCCCGTGCGCGCCGTCGAGCAGCTCCAGCGCGCGTCTGCCCAGGTCGCGGCGGAACCGACCCGGTTCGGCCGATGTGCGCCGACCGGTCCCCACCGCGTTGATTAGCGCATGCAGCGTGCTCGCGGCAGCCACATGACCGGCGAGCGACTCCGGCCGGCCGAGCAGCTCCAGCATCCGGGCGCACTGGGCGAAGGCCTCGGCGGCGTCCGCCGGCTCCAGCACCGGGCCGGCCGCGCCCAGGTAGCCGAGATCCGTGTAGCCCTGCGCGGCAGGCCCCTCGAACAGGACCCAGTACTCGTCCCAGCCGCCCGCCGACGGCCCGTAGCAATGGCGCACCCCCGGCGGCAGCCAGAAGAACGAGCCCGGCCGCACCTGACACAGGCCGGGAGTGCCGTACAGCTCCAGAGTGCCCGAGCCGTGGAACACCAGAACACCGGCGTGGCAGTTCAGGACACGGTCGACGCGGGAGGGGGGCTGGCCCAGGATCCGGCCCGCTCCGGTGACCGCGAGCCCCAGAGTCCGGACACCTTCCGGAGGTGTGCGGTAGTGCGCAACGGATTCCATCCGATCCTCGCGTCGACAATCGTCCAAGACCTTGCGGAACGCGTACATTCTCCCGCCCCGCCCTGACGGGCAGCATGGCGGCATGAGCATCGGACATCCCACCCGGACGCCGCCGGGCGGCCTCACCTCCAACGGCTACCGACTGGACGGCCGGGAGCACAGGCTCGGTCGACTGGAGCCCGTTCCGGACACGGAACGCCTGGACCGCGAGGCGCTGACGGCCCGCCTGGACCGCGACGGGTACCTCTACCTGCCCGGCTTCTTCGAACGATCGACGATCGAGGCCTTCCGCACCTACTACTTCACCGTCCTGTCGGACTGCGGACTGATCCGGCCCGGCTCCGACCCGGCCGAGGGCCTGGCAGCCCCGGCGGCGGGCGTTGACCGCGCCCGCCTGCGTCACCTGCTGTTCCAGCAGGTCGTTCCCGGTCCGCAGTACGAGGACCTGTGCCGCAACCCCGACCTGGTCGCCTTCCACCGGTGGTTCCTCGGCGCCGGCGCGGTGCACCTGCACCGCCGAAAGATCATCCGCCATGTCGGTCCGGGCGAATCGGGGATCGGCACCGCTACCCAGGCCCACTACGACCTGGTTTACCTGCGTGAGGGCACCGACCGGGTCATGTCCTCCTGGATTCCTCTGGGGGACTGCCCGATCTCGCGTGGGCCCCTGATCTACCTCGAAGGCAGCCACCGCCGCGTCCTTGCCGAGGAGGCGGCCGGCCGACTGCGACGCCCGGCCGCCCCGATGGCCGCGGATCTGCCTGCCCTGGCCGAGCAGTACGACACCCGCTGGCTCGTCACCGACTTCGCCGCGGGCGACCTCATGGTCCACAGCCCCTACGTGATCCACGCGTCCCTGGACAACCACGACCCGGCCGGCAGGTTCCGCCTGTCCACCGACATCCGCTTCCAGGCCGCCGACGACGCGCTCGACGCGCGCTGGCAGAACCATTGGCACGACCAGGACGGCCTGTGACGGCCCTGGCCCGCGGGTGGGAGGAGATCCGGTTGCGTCATGGGCACGAACCGGCGACGCCCACGGGCGCTACTTTCGCATCAGGATGACCATCATCTCACCCGTGACCGTCCCACCGCCGCACGGAAGTGGGCGGTGCCGGTGGCCTTCGAATCGACGGCAACCGCCCCCGCGGTGGATGATCCGTCCTGCTCGCACGCCGTCCTCTTACTGATCGTTTCAGAATGAAGTTCGGAGTCGTCTCAAGCAGATTATGCTGCAGGCGAGTTGGAGCAGGCCGAGGTGTAGGTCGGCGCGTATCTCGTAGCGGATGCGCAGGCGCTTGAACTGGTGGAGCCAGGCGAAGGTCCGCTCGACCACCCAGCGGGTCTTGCCCAGGCCCGAGCCGTGGGCGACGCCGCGTCGGGCGAAGAGCGGCTTGATCCCACGCTTCCACACCAGGCGGCGGTACTTGTCGTAGTCGTAGCCCCGGTCGGCGAACAGCCTGCGCGGCCGCTTTCGCGGGCGTCCGCGCAGGCCACAGATCGGTGGGATCGCATCGAGGAGCGGCAGGAGCTGGGTGACGTCGTGGCGGTTGCCGGCGGTCAGGGTGACGGCGATCGGGGTGCCGTGCCGGTCGACGATCAGGTGGTGCTTGCTGCCCGGCCGGGCCCGGTCGACCGGCGAAGGCCCGGTGTGAGCCCCCCTTTGAGCGCCCTGACGTGCGAGCCGTCGATCGCGGCGTCGTCCATCTCCAGCAGCCCCGCCGTTCGCAGCTCGGCCAGCAGCACCTCGTGCAGGCGAGGCCACACACCGGCCTCGGTCCAGTCCCGCAGCCGCCGCCAGGCCGTCACCCCACTGCAGCCGGTCCGCTCCGCAGGCACATCCCGCCAGCTCACGCTCTTGCACAGCACGTACACGATGCCGCGAAGGGCCGCGCGGTCATCCACCGGCAGCCGGCCTGGATAGCGATGCCGCCGTGCAGGACGCGGCGGCAACAACGGCGCCACCCGTTCCCACAAGTCATCAGGCACAAGATCATCCGACATAGGCAGAACTCTGCCGCCCGGACACCTCAACTGCCAAGCCCCAGAACCAAACTCATTCTGAAACGATCAGTTAGTGGGTGTTTCGCTCCTGGTTGTCGAGGTCAGGTTCCGTGCCAGGTGGGGGTCGTTTCGCCGGTGAGGCGGCGGGTCATGAGGCTGATCATCGCGACGTGGATCATGGCTTCGGATCGGGCCGGGAGGGCTTCGTAGTCG
>NZ_JAQYWZ010000808.1:0-311 GCF_036290945.1 Streptomyces sp. BE303 | reverse complement strand
GGGGGGTGTCGCTGGTGTTCTCGGTGGGGGGGGGGGGGGGGTTGGTGGTGGTGGGGTGGGGGTGTGTGTGGGGCGGGGTGGGGGTTGGGGGGGGGTTGGGGGTGGGGGGGTGGGGGGTGGTGGGGGGGGGGGTGGCGTGTTGTGGGTGGGTGTTGGTTTTGGTGCCGGTTGCGGGTTGGGGTTGGTTGCGGGGCCCGGCGAGGTGGTGTCCGGGCGGTTCCGGTCTGGTCTGGTCCGGTCGGGTCCGTTCGGCGGTCGTCGGTCGGTCTACGGTGGGGGTCGGCGGTGACCCGGTGCGCGGACGGCCGTCG
>NZ_JAQYWZ010000807.1:0-349 GCF_036290945.1 Streptomyces sp. BE303 | reverse complement strand
GCCTGGGCACGGGGCCGGGCACGGGGGAGCCCCGGGCAGGCCGGTGCTCGGGTGGGCGGGCTCGGGCGGACGGGCTGCTGCCCGGCCCCGCCGGACCGGGCAGCGCGCGGCGGTACGGCCGAGGCTCGGCGACCGCACCGCCGGACACGGGGCGCTGATCAGGCGGGGAGTCCGACGGCGCGTTCGCCGTTGCGGCGTTGCTGGATGACGACGGCGACGTCGGTGAGGAAGAGGATCCAGACCATGACGCCGAGGCAGGAGATCATGCCGAGGCAGAGGAAGAAGAACATGATCGCTAGGTCGTCGTCGAGGCAAAGAGTGACGAACTAGCAGAACATCTCGCCCGTCG
>NZ_JAQYWZ010000806.1:0-423 GCF_036290945.1 Streptomyces sp. BE303 | reverse complement strand
GGTGAAGAAGCGCGGCACGATGTCGTGGCCGGGGAACTCGCCCCCGAACAGGAACATCTGGATGTAGGTGCCGACCAGCGGGACGGCGAGGATCGCGCCTTCCATGAAGCGGATGCCGGTGCCCGAGAGCAGGTCGTCCGGCAGCGAGTAGCCGAAGAAGCCGTCGAACATGCCCAGGACGAGCAGCAGGAAGCCGAAGACCCAGTTGATCTCGCGGGGCTTGCGGAACGCGCCGGTGAAGAAGACGCGCATCATGTGCACGAGCATCGCCGCGACGAAGACCAGGGCGGCCCAGTGGTGGATCTGGCGGACCAGCAGACCGCCGCGCACCTCGAAGCTGATGTCGACCGTCGACGCGTACGCCTCGGACATCGGGATGCCCTTGAGCGGGACGTACACGCCGTCGTAGATCACCTCGCCCAT
>NZ_JAQYWZ010000805.1:0-47797 GCF_036290945.1 Streptomyces sp. BE303 | reverse complement strand
GTCAACATATCTGGCGTTGACTTTTGGCACGCTGTTGAGTTCTCAAGGAACGGACACTTCCTTCAGGCGGCTTTCACACCGACCCTCCGGGCGCTTCGTTCTTTCGTGTTTCCAGCTTACCAGACGTTTTCCGCTCCGTTTCCCGGAGCTTCATTCATCCGATTCCCGCTGGGGGATTTCCTTCGACTTCGCTCCGAAGCTTATCAAAGCTTTCGGTGTGCTCAGTTCCGGGATTTACCTCGTCGGAGAGGGTGCGCATTCGTAAAACGCGCTCACCTCGACTCGGCGGTGTCGTAGACACTAACGCCTGTGCCCGACCGTTGTCCAGTCGCTCGCAACCGTTCGAACCTACTAGCCCACCCGCGCCACGTCAATGGTTTGGCTGAGATGCGAGAAGAGTAGCAGGTCAGGGGCCTGGTGATCACATCGACTCACGCAGCGACCGGCTGGAGGTCCGCCCGGTCGGTCGCCTCCAGATCGCCGGTCTCTCCGGTCGCCGCGGCCTTTCGACCCAGGACCAGGGCATAGAGGAGGAACGCCACCTCCGCCAGCGCGCCGATCGTGATCCGCGCCCAGGTGGGCAGGCCGGACGGCGTGACGAAGGCTTCCAGGACACCGGAGACGGCCAGGACGGTCGTGAGGCCGACGGCCATGCCGATGATGGACCGCCCCTGTTCGGCCAGAGCGGTCGCGCGGGTACGTGGGCCGGGGTCGACGATCGTCCAGCCGAGGCGCAGCCCCAAGCCTCCGGCGACGAAGACCGCGGTCAGTTCCAGCAGGCCGTGCGGGATGAGCAGGCCGAGGAAGATGTCGAGCCTGCCGGCGGACGCCATCAGTCCGACGCCCAGACCGAGATTGAGGACGTTGCTCCAGAGCACCATCACCACCGGGATCCCGAGCACGACCCCGTAGAGCAGGCACTGCACGGCGATCCAGGCGTTGTTCGTCCAGACCTGCGCCGCGAAGGAGCCGGCCGGACGGTCCGAGTAGTAGGCCTCGTAGTCGCCGCCGGGCCTGGTCATCTCCCGGATCTGGTCCGGGGTAGCCAGGCTGTTCCGGACCTCCGGATGTCCGGCGACCCACCAGGCGACGAGCGCGGTCGCGAGGAGGGAGAGGATCGCGACCGGCAGCCACCAGCGGCGCGACCGGTAGAGCGCGGCCGGGAAGCTCACCGTGTAGTAGCGCACGACGTCCCGCCAGCCGCTGGTCCGGCTGCCCGTGACCGAGTCGCGCGCCCGCGAGACCAGACTGGTGAGCCTGCCCTCCAACGTGGGGTCGGGCGCGGCGGCCTGGACCTTGGCGAGGTGCCCGGTGGCGCGCTGGTAGAGGGAGACCAGTTCGTCGGCCTCCTCCCCGGTGAGACGGCGCCTCCTGGAAAGGGCGTCCAGCCGGGCCCACTCCCCCTGGTGGGTGGCGACGAAGACGTCCAGGTCCATTCGGCGACTCCAGGGTCGGCGCGGGGCGCGCGGGCGGGCTTGGTCGGACAGGTGGGCCCAGCATGCCAGGGCACGGGTGCGCGCGGGCGTCCGGGACCTCCCTTCCCGACCGGGTCCGGGGCCCCGTATGTTGACGACTGCAGATCACGGGATCGTGGGGGCGATCCATCGGATTCCTCTCCCCGCGGATCACGGATCACGGACCACGAACCACCGACGGGAACGGACGGGTGCCTTGAGCGACCTGGTGACGGGCGAGGCGGTCGTCCTCGGCCTGCGTGCGGCGAAGCTTCCGAGCCGGGCACTGGCGATCGCGCTGGACCTCACCCTGCAGATCGCCGGCCTGGTGGCGGTGTCCCTGGTGCTGAGCCTGACGCTCGTCGACATCGACGGTGCGGCGGTCGCGGCGGTCACGCTCGGGCTGATGGTCTTCTTCCTGGTGGCCCTGCCGGTCATGATCGAGACACTGACCCGCGGACGTTCGCTGGGGAAGGCCGCCCTCGGGCTCCGGGTGGTGCGCAGCGACGGCGGGCCGGTGCGGTTCCGGCACGCGCTGGTGCGCGGGCTGGTCGGCTTCCTGGAGATCGTCGTGCTGTTCGGCGTCCCTGCCGTGATCTGCTCGATGGTGTCCACGGAGGGCAAGCGGCTGGGCGACGTGTTCGCGGGGACACTGGTGGTCCGCGAGCGCGTGCCCGGTGGCGGCGGCACCGCCACGGCGCTGCCGCCGGTCCACCCGCAGCTGTTGCAGGCGATCGGCGGCGAGCTGGTCGCGCTCGACCTCTCCGCCGTGCCCGAGCCGCTCTGGCTGGCCGTCCGCCAGCTGCTCGGGCGGATCGGCGAGCTCGACCCGGCGGTGGCCCACCAGATGTCGGTCAGGCTGGCGGACGACGTGACCGCCCGCACCGGTCATCCGGTCCCCTACGGCGTGCATCCGGCGGCGTACCTCGGTGCGGTCCTGACCGAGCGCCAGCGCCGTGAGTGGGAGCGGGCCCAGGGGCACGCCTTCCAGCAGGCCCGCCACCAGGCGCAGTACCCGGCGCAGGCGCCCGCGGCGCAGGGACAACAGCACCAGCCGCCGTACCCCCACCCGCACCCGACGGCTCCCGCCGCACCCACCGCACCGCCGGCACCGGAGCCCGCACCGAAGCCCGCGCCCGGTACCGGCTTCGCCCCGCCGGCCTGAGTCGTTCCCTGGCCGGCCCCGGTCCCGGAGGGCCTTGAAGCAGGCGCGTTGCCCGTGCGTCCCTGGATGCCCCTCGCCGGATCGGCGCGGTCTCGTCGCGTCGTGCGCGAGGCGAGGTCGTCGATCACGGACGTGGTCGGCTCGGGTTCGTGTCCTCCCTTCACGCGGACCGGGCCGGACACCGGCTCGTGTACGGCGCCTCAGGGCGACCCGTTCGTCAGCAGCAGATGGAAGCTGCGGCCGCGGTGGACGAACGTGGCGGTGTCGGATTCGCAGCCGTCGAAGTAGACCGGCCACAGCGGCTCCTCGCCGCTGTGGTAGCCGGTGGGGCGCAGGAAGTCCGGGCTGACAGCGGCGAAGGACCACGCCGGGCCGTCCTCACCGAGCAGTTCCCGGGCGAAGTCGCACACCAGTCGCTCGGCGTCCGCCGCCGGGTAGTGGTGGCCGTAGGGGCTGTACGCCTCGCAGAGCATCCAGCGCAGCCGCGCCAGGAAGCCGGCGTGGTCGAGCGGGCTCACCGCGGCGCGGAATCCCTCGCGCAGGAGCGGGCGCTCGAAAGGCTCGCTGTCGTACGCGTCCGCCAGGACGTACCAGTTGCGGCGTGCGTCGGCGGCGCGCATCAGTCGCTCGAACAGGGCACTGCGCAGGAAGGCGTGCAGGACGGCCCGGCGGTTCCCGGCCGTCACGAGTGCGTCGCAATCCGCGGTGAGCAGCAGGGTGTTGCTGTTCATCGCGCTGTCGACGGCGGAGAGGAAGGCGTCGACGGCCGGAGGTTCGGGATTCGGTGGTGGCGCGCTGAACCTCGGGGAGCCCATTGCCCCAGCCTTGCAGGCGGTCGTCGCCGGTTCAACGGCTCTTCCACCGATCTGACCGGCTACCCGGCGCGGCACCGGCCGGCGGTGCCGGCAGGGCGAACCGGGGGCCTGGGCGGGCAAGGGGCCGTCGCCGGTTCACGTCCGGGGCGCCGACACGAGGTCACGGAACGCCTCTCAGCCGCCCAGGCCCTCGCCGTACCCGAACGCGGCCGGCCACGCGTTCGGCGGGGACTCCAGTTCCTCCAGCTCGATCCCGCCCGCGGCGAGCACCACGTCCCCGGCGAGGTGCACGACCTGCTGCTCCCCCGTCTCCAGGTCCGCCACCTGGTACCGCTCGACCAGCAGCGGCCCCGAGTCGGTCTCGTGCGTGTCCGCGCCCTCCAGCAGCCACCCCTGGTCGAAGGTGCGCGGAGCCAGCACCGGCTCGGTGAACGCGACCAGCCGTACCCGCGCGCTCGCCCCCTCCCGCAGGCGCAGCAGCCGGGCGGTGGCGACCAGGAACCCCGGCGAGCGTCCGGCGAAGCCGTGCGCCCGGTCGTGGCCCTCGGCCGCCTGCTCGCCGGCCGGGTCGGCGGCGTCCGCCCGTACCCAGGCGACCCCGTCGACGGCACCGCCCCGCACCTGCCAGCCGCCCGCGCGCAGTTCCATCCGCAGCGGCCGGGCCCGCGCGTCCAGCGTCAGGTCCACCGTGCCGAGGACGTGTCCGTCCGGCGCGTAGGTCTTGGAGACGTACCGCCAGCCGGCCGGGCCGGGCGCGCAGCTGAAGCGCTCCTCACCGAGCAGCACGTGGTCGTGGGTGTCGTGGAGCGAGTACCGGCCGTTGGGCATGCCCGAAAGCCTACGTCCGCGATCACCGGCGCCCGGCATGCAACCTCCCGTTCCGGTGCCGCATCAAGGGGGTGGACGGCCGCCGACCGGCGCCGCCGGGTGAGGGGAAGGGGGGCAGGATGGCGAAGCAGGCACGCGACGCGGAGTTCACCGTGTACGTGGCCTCCAGGGGCGGCTGGCTGCGCAAGGTCGCCTATCTGCTGTGCGGGGACTGGCACCGCGCGGACGACCTGGTGCAGGAGAGCATCACCAAGCTCTACGTGCACTGGCCTCGGATCGGCGAGGTGGAGAACCTGGACGGCTACGCCCGCCGGGTGCTGGTGAACACGTTCCTCGCCGAGCAGCGCTCGCCGTGGTGGCGGCGGATCAGCCGCACCGGCGACGAGCCGGACGTCGTCTCGGTGCCCCCGGACCTCGATTCCGCACTGGACCTGCGCCGGGCGCTGGCCGCGCTGCCGCCGCGCCAGCGGGCCACCGTGGTGCTCCGGTACTACTGCGACCTGACGGTCGACCAGGCCGCCGAGGCGCTCGGCTGCTCGCCCGGCAACGTCAAGAGCCAGAGCTCCCGGGCCCTGCACACCCTCCGGGGCCTTCTCTCCCCCCGTCCCGCCCCCGCTGGGAGGACCACGTCATGACCGTCGACGAGCACCGTGACCTGACCGAGCGCCTGGTGGCCGTGGCCGATGCGCCCGCGCCGTCGGTCGGCTTCGACACCGCCTGGGCCGTCCGTCAGGGGCGGGCCCGCCTGCGCCGCCGGCGCCGGGCCTCGATCGGCGGGGCCGCGGTCCTGACCGCGGCGGTCCTCACCGGCACGCTGCTGCTGGAGCCGGGCGCCGGCGACGGGCCCGTCGGCTCCCCGGTCCCGGTGGCCCCCGCGGCCACGCCCACGACGGCCGACACACCCGCGGACTCCGCGGCGCGGACGCCCGGTGCCGTCGGCGCCTCGCCCACCGCCGTCCCGCCCGCCGTGGGCGACCCGCTGACCAGCGAGGTCAGGTTCGGCTGGCTGCCCGCGTGGGCGGCCGGTGTCGGCTACCAGGCGGGCACCCACGGCCAGGCGGCCACCGCCGGCGGGGGGAACGACCACTCCCCGATGATCAGGCTCTCGCTGTTCCCCGCCGGGCCGGAACCGGCGATCGACTCGACGTCGGCGTTCCCCCAGGTGAAGAGCCCGGCTCCGCCGGTCGACGGACGGACCGCGTACTGGCTGACGCGGCAGGGCAGCGCCGGCGACCACATACTGCGCTGGCTGACGCCCTCGGGGCGGTGGGCCCAGCTCTACTGGTGGGGTGGCAAGCCCGCCGACTACTCCGACGAGACCTTGCTGCGGATCGCGGCCGGTGCCTCCTTCGGGGCCTGGGACGTGCCGCTGCCGCTCTGGTTCGCCGGGCTGACGGAGCCCTTCCGGCCGGAGAACTCCTCGATCGGCCGGCCCGCGAACAGCTCGCTCCCCTGGTTCGCCGAGATCGAGTTCCGGGTCGAGGGCCGCACGGTCGAGGTCACGGTGAGCCCGGACGTGGAACCAGTGCCCGGCGACACCGTCCTCGGTCCGGCGTCGCCGACCTGCCGGACCGAGCAGGGGCTGAAGGTCTGCGCGGCGGTCTCGGACGGCGCCGCACCGGCGGCGCTCGAACAGCTCGGCGGCCTGAACGGCCTGCTGGGGCTGGTCCGCGTCACGGGCCTCGACGAGGGCACCTGGACCACTGACGTCCTGCGCCGTTGAGCACCGGAACGCCGGTGGCCGGCACCCCCGAGCGGGGGTGCCGGCCACCGGCGTGTGCCGTCGGGCGGATCAGTAGCGGTACTGGTCCGCCTTGTACGGGCCGTCGACGGAGACGCCGATGTAGTCGGCCTGGTCCTTGCTGAGGGTGGTCAGCTTCACGCCCAGCGCGTCGAGGTGCAGGCGGGCGACCTTCTCGTCCAGGTGCTTCGGCAGCACGTAGACGCCGATCGGGTACTGCTCGGTCTTCGTGAACAGCTCGATCTGGGCGATCGTCTGGTTGGCGAAGGAGTTGGACATCACGAACGACGGGTGGCCGGTCGCGTTGCCCAGGTTCAGCAGGCGGCCCTCGGAGAGGACGATGATGGTGCGGCCGTCGGCCTTGCGCCACTCGTGGACCTGCGGCTTGACCTCGGTCTTCACGACGCCCGGGAGCTTCGCGAGGCCGGCCATGTCGATCTCGTTGTCGAAGTGACCGATGTTGCCGACGATGGCCTGGTGCTTCATCCGGGCCATGTGGGAGGCCATGATGATGTCCTTGTTGCCGGTCGTGGTGATGAAGATGTCGGCGGTCTCGACGACCTCTTCCAGGGTGGTGACCTGGTAGCCGTCCATCGCCGCCTGGAGCGCGCAGATCGGGTCGATCTCGGTGACGATGACCCGGGCGCCCTGGCCGCGCAGCGACTCGGCGCAGCCCTTGCCCACGTCGCCGTAGCCGGCGACGACGGCGACCTTGCCGCCGATCAGGACGTCGGTGGCGCGGTTGATGCCGTCGATCAGCGAGTGGCGGCAGCCGTACTTGTTGTCGAACTTCGACTTGGTGACCGAGTCGTTGACGTTGATGGCCGGGAAGAGCAGGTTGCCGTCACGGTGCATCTCGTACAGGCGGTGGACACCGGTGGTGGTCTCCTCGGTGACGCCCTTGATGGTGGCGGCGACCTCGGTCCACTTGTTCGGGGTGTCCTTGAGGGTGCGGTTGAGCAGCTCCAGGATGATCCGGAACTCGTCGTTGTCCGCGGTGGACGGGTCCGGCGCGACGCCCGCCTTCTCGAACTCGACGCCCTTGTGGATCAGCAGGGTGGCGTCGCCGCCGTCGTCGAGGATCATGTTCGGGGTCTGGCCGTTCGGCCAGGTGAGCGCCTGCTCGGTGCACCACCAGTACTCGTCCAGCGTCTCGCCCTTCCAGGCGAAGACCGGCACGCCCTGCGGGTTCTCCGGGGTGCCCTCCGGGCCGACCGCGATGGCGGCGGCGGCGTGGTCCTGGGTGGAGAAGATGTTGCAGGAGCACCAGCGGACCTCGGCACCGAGCGCGGTGAGGGTCTCGATCAGGACGGCGGTCTGCACGGTCATGTGCAGCGAGCCGGTGATCCGGGCGCCGGCCAGCGGCTGGGCCGCGGCGTACTCGGCGCGGATCGTCATCAGGCCGGGCATCTCGTGCTCGGCCAGCTGGATCTCCTTGCGGCCGAACGGCGCCAGGGAAAGGTCGGCGACCTTGAAGTCACCGGTGATGTCGGTCGACATGCGTCTGCTCCTCGCTGATGGGGTGGGGCGTGGCCAAGGTCCTCGGGGTGCGTCACAGCGCGGCGGGCCGCACAGGTGGGCGGCGACGCCGGGACGGTACCGGTCCGGGAGGGACCGGTGCCCCGCTGTTCGCACAAACCGTCGGAGGACCTCTGTCCCTCGACCGGCGCGTGCCCGTGCGGACACGGGCCGCCGATCGACCGCCATCAGCAGCGACGTTCTGGCTCTGAGGACGAATCTACACCGCAGGCCCCGGACGGCGGCCCGGTACGACCGTTTTTCGGCCTCGCCCCCGGCGGCGCGCACGTCCCGTGCACGCCCCGTACGAGCCCCTTACGAGCCCCGCACGTGTGCCGCCCGGTCCGGCCCCGCGGCGCTGCGCGGTGGCCGGTACGCGGCGGTCAGTGCGCGGCGTCCGGCACCGGCCCGCCGGGCGTGGCGTTCGGGTCGTCGCCCTCGGCCTCCTTCTCGGCGCTGAAGATGTCCGGCTCCAGGTAGATCACCCGCGCGATCTTCACGGCCCGGCGGACCCGCGCCTCGGCGGCGTCGATGGCCTGGGCCACCTCGGCGGCGGTGACGTCGGCGGGGACGGCGATCTTGGCGGCGACGAGCAGCTCCTCGGGGCCGAGGTGCAGCGTGCGCATGTGGATCACGCGGGTGACGGAGTCGTGGTCGACCAGCGCGTCGCGGATCTCGGCCACGACCTCGGGGTGGGCGGACTCGCCGATCAGCAGCGACCGGGTCTCCAGTGCCAGCACGATCGCGATGGCGATCAGCAGCACGCCGATCGAGAGCGTGCCGATGCCGTCCCAGACGGCGTCGCCGGTGATCACGGTCAGACTCACGCCGAACAGCGCCAGCACCAGGCCGATCAGCGCACCGGTGTCCTCCAGCAGCACGACCGGCAGCTCGGGGGCCTTGGCCCGGCGGATGTAGGCGGTCCAGCCGTGCTTGCCCTTGTCCTTCACGGCCTCGCGGTACGCGGTGTAGAAGGACCAGGCCTCCAGGCCGATCGCGAGGACCAGCACGCCGACCGGCCAGTACCAGTTGTCCAGCTCGTGCGGGTGGGCGATCTTCTCGTAGCCCTCGTAGATCGCGAACATGCCGCCGACGCTGAACAGCACGATCGAGACCAGGAACGCGTAGATGTACCGCTCGCGCCCGTAGCCGAACGGGTGCTCGGGGGTGGCGACCCGCTTCGAGCGCTTGCCGCCGACCAGCAGCAGCACCTGGTTGCCGGAGTCCGCGACCGAGTGGACGCCCTCCGCGAGCATCGACGAGGAGCCCGAGAACGCGAAGGCGACGAACTTGCTCACCGCAATGCCCAGGTTCGCGGACAATGCCGCGACGAGTGCCTTGGTACCGCCTTCGGTGCTCATGCTCGGGGTGGTCCCTCCGTCGGGGGCCGCCCACGCAGCCCGCGCCCAGTCGTTGTCGAGCGCATACGGTACCGGGCCGGGCCGGACGCGTTCAGGACTGTGCCGCGAGCCCGAGGTAGACGGCGGCGAAGTCGGTGAGCGCGACCAGGTCGGCCAGCGCGTGCAGCGGGTCGGCCCGGCGGCTGGCGTACTCGGTGAGCCGGACGTCGTGGGCGGCGGCGAGCCGGTGCGCCCGGGTGGCGCCGAAGCTGCGCGGGCCCTCGTCGTCGGCCGGTACCTCGGCCGGGCCGTCGTCCGGCTCGCCGGGCCCGGCCGGAGCCGCGGACGGCTGGTCGCCGGGGATGTGCCGCAGCAGCAGGACCTGGAGGTGCAGCGGGTCCGGCTCCTCCACCCGGTCGCGGAAGAAGTCGTCCGGGTCGGCCCCGGCGCCGAGCTGGCCGGTGAACATGCCGCGGTGCGCGGTGAGCACCTGCGGCAGCGGGCCGGCGAGGGCCGGGCGGCCGGCCCGGTCGGCGAGCTGGGCGGCGAACCGGCCGGCGGCCGCCCCGGCCACCGGGCCCTCGGCCCACAGCAGCGGTACCGTCCCGGCCAGCCGGGCGGCCAGCCCCTTGGCCGGGTTGGTGTACGCGGCGGCGTCCGGGCGGCAGCGGACGGCGCTCTCGTCCAGCAGGTCCGCGGTGGCCGCCAGCGCGTCGTACGGCAGTTGGGTGACGCCGAGCTTCTGGCAGAGCGCGAGCAGCGGCGTGAGGTGGGACCAGAGCGCGGCCGGGTCCTCGGCGGGCAGGTCGGGCTCGGCGGCGTACGCGGCCGCGGGCGGGGTGCCGTCGTCAGGGGAGTCGGACGACAGGGCGGACGGCACGAAGGGCAGCGGCAGGGCGCGGACCTGGAGCGCGGCCCCGGCGAGCGGACTGCCCTCGGGCGCGACGACCACGATCGCGCAGCCGCGCGCGTAGGCCTGCTCGGCGAGGGCGACCAGGCCCTGTTCGCCGCCGTCGGCGGAGCTCACCACCAGCAGGTCGAGCGGCCCGGCCCAGCCGGGGAGCTGCCAGGCCAGGCCGGCCGTGAAGACGGGCGGCGCGGTGGCCCGGTCGGTGCGCGGGACGGGCGCGGCGTCCGCGGGCGGCAGCGGGGAGACCAGGCTCGCGGTCCCGGCCAGGGCCGCCAGCATCTCGGCGGCGGTCAGCGCGCTGCCGTGGCCGGCGACCAGGACGGCGCGCGGGCGGCCGTCGGGGCGGAGCCGGTCGATGCCTGCGGCTTCGGCGAGCCGCAGCGCGGTGCGGACCCGGGCGCCGGAACCGGCCAGGGCCAGCAGGGCGCGGTCGTGGTCGGCGCGCCGGAGGGCGGCCGGGTCGTCGAGCAGGGTGTCGTCGAGCATGCGGCGGGCCTCCGGCTGCTGGCTGGGCGCTGAGGGCTGCTGGCTGAGGGGTGTGCGGCGGGGTGGTGCGGCGGAGTTCCACCGCGGGCACTGCCGGTACTGCCGGTACTGCCGGTACTGCGGAGACTGCGAGCAAGGCCGGTACTGCGGGTATGCCGGTACTGCGGGGTGCGGGTCGGGCCCGGTGGCGCCCGACCCAAGGATCACGCGGGGCGGCGGGCCTCGTCCACCAGCAGGACCGGAATGCCGTCCCGGACCGGGTAGGCCAGGCCGCATCCCTCGCCGGCGCAGACCAGCTCCGGCTGCTCCTCGGTGCCGCCCTCGGTGAGCGCGGACCGGCACTGCGGGCAGACCAGGATCTCCAGCAGGAAGGCTTCGAGCTTCATGGGGTTCGGGCTCCAGTTCAGAGGGATGGCACGGCGGTGCCCCGGCCGAGAGGAAACCCTACCGGCCGGGGCACGACGGGTGTGCGTCAGGCGCGGACGAGCGCGAGGACGCCGTCACGCAGCTCGGCCATCCTCGCCGGGTCCTTCGCCTCGACGTTCAGGCGCAGCAGCGGCTCGGTGTTGGAGGCGCGCAGGTTGAACCACCAGTCGGGGCCGGTGACGGTCAGGCCGTCCAGCTCGTCGACGGTGACGTCCTCCGGGCCGGCGTAGGCGGCGCGGACGGCGGCGGTCCGGTCGGCCTGGTCGGCGACGGTGCTGTTGATCTCGCCGGAGGCCGCGTACCGGTCGTACTCGGCGGTGAGCTCGGAGAGGGTGCGGTCCTGTCCGCCGAGGGCGGCCAGCACGTGCAGCGCGGCGAGCATGCCGGTGTCGGCGCGCCAGAAGTCGCGGAAGTAGTAGTGCGCGGAGTGCTCGCCGCCGAAGACCGCGTCGGTGACGGCCATCTCCTGCTTGATGAAGGAGTGGCCGACCCGGGTGCGGACCGGCTTGCCGCCGAGCTCGCGGACCACCTCGGGGACGGTCCAGGAGGTGATCAGGTTGTGGATGACGGTCGGCTCGTCCTCGCCGGCGGCCCGGGCGCGGGCGATCTCGCGGACGGCGACCAGCGCGGTGATGGCGGACGGGGAGACCGGCTCGCCGCGCTCGTCGACGACGAAGCAGCGGTCGGCGTCGCCGTCGAAGGCGAGGCCGAGGTCGGCGCCGACCTCGCGGACCTTGGCCTGGAGGTCGACCAGGTTCTTCGGGTCGAGCGGGTTGGCCTCGTGGTTGGGGAAGGTGCCGTCGAGCTCGAAGTACATCGGGACGAGGTCGATCGGCAGGCCGTCGAAGACGGTCGGGACGGTGTGCCCGCCCATGCCGTTGCCCGCGTCGACGGCGACCTTGAGCGGGCGGACGGCGGTGAGGTCGACCAGACCGAGCAGGTGGTCGGCGTAGCCGCGCAGGGTGTCCTGCTCGGAGAGGGAGCCGGGCTCGACGTCCCGGACCGGCACGGTGACGGTGTCGTCGGCGGCGGTCCAGGACTCGACCAGCTCGCGGATCTCGGAGAGCCCGGTGTCCTGGCCGACGGGGGCGGCGCCGGCACGGCAGAGCTTGATGCCGTTGTACTCGGCCGGGTTGTGGCTGGCGGTGAACATCGCGCCGGGCAGGTCGAGCGAGCCGCTGGCGTAGTACAGCTGGTCGGTCGAGCAGAGGCCGATCCGGACGACGTCCGCGCCGTAGGCGGCGGCGCCCTCGGCGAAGGCCAGGCTGAGCGACGGGGACGAGGGCCGCATGTCGTGGCCGACCACGATCGCGGTCGCCCCGGTGACCTGCACGAACGCGGCGCCGAAGGCGCGGGAGAGGTTCTCGTCCCACTGGTCCGGGACGACGCCTCGGACGTCGTACGCCTTCACGAGCTGCTTGAGGTCGCGCACTGCGGCTCCACCCTGGTTCTCCGTCTGATCGACGGGTCGGTCGACGGGCTGGTCGCCCATGGTCACGATACGTCCGGGCTCGGCAGCGGCCGGTACCCGGTCATGGGGCAGCGTACCGGGGCCGGTGGAGGCGTTCGTGCGAGGCGGGTGGTGCCCGGGGGGTGGGGACCGGGTGTCAGTTGTCGGGCGAGCGGAGCACCCGGAGGTGGCCGCGGCGGCCGGCCTCGGTGGATTCGCCCTCGGGGCCGCGGCCCTGACGGGGGGTCTGCGGGCGGGCGGCCTCGCGGACGGCGTTGGCGAGCGCTTCGAGGTCGTCACTGCTGCGGCGGAGCGGGCCGGCCTCGGCGACGAGCCGGACCACCTCCCAGCCGCGCGGGGCGGTGAGGCGCTCGGCGTGCTGGGCGCACAGGTCGTAGCAGTGCGGCTCGGCGTAGGTGGCGAGCGGGCCCAGGACGGCGGTGGAGTCCGCGTAGACGTACGTCAGCGTTGCGACGGCCGGCCGGCCGCACGCGGTCCGCGAACAACGACGTACAGAGCTCACGAGGGTGGACGGTACAGCACTCCCCGCCGGGGAGCGAAGACCGCCTGCCCGGAGGGCGTCCCGTGTCGCGGCCGCGCGCCCGTGCGTGCACCCGCCGCCCCGGGCGATTAGGTGCGGGGGTGGTCCACTTCCGACCGCCCAAGGACTACCCTCGGCAGTGATATGGACAGCTCCGCACCGCAGTCATCGACGGGTCCCTCGCGCCGCCCCCGGCACCGTGACCGGCACGGCAGGGGGCTGCGCGGCCCGCTGGCGCCTCCGCAGGTACCGATCTCGCTCACGCGCTCCGAGTTGTTCGACGACTACGTGCGCGAATCGGTGGAGCGGCTTGAACGGCGTTGGCCGCAGTTGATCGAAGTCGAGTTCGCCGTCCAGGAGGTGCCGCTGCACGAGCCTGACGGCACGGCCGATCCCGACGGCGGGGTGCCGTTGGGCCGGGTCTCACCGGGCCGGCAGGGGCGGAAGAGTCAGATCGTGGTGTACCGGCGGCCGGTGGAGATCCGGGCGAAGTCGCGGGAGGACCGTGCGGCGCTGGTGCACGAGATCCTGATCGAGCAGGTCGCCGAGCTGCTGGGGCTCTCGCCGGACGCCATCGACCCGCGCTACGACGAGGACTGACGGTCACCGGCCCGACGGCGGCGGGGGCGGTACCCGAAACCGGGTACCGCCCCCGCCGCCGTCGTCGGGTCCGTCGGTCCGCGCTCAGCGCAGGACCACGCCCGGGTCCTGGGCGGCCTTCGGGACCTGCACGCTGCTGCGGTCGTCGCGGAGCGCCTGGATGGTGAACATCGGCACGTCCTTGGTGGTGATCGCGAGCATCCGGGCGGCGGCGACCGGACCGCCGGAGACGGTCTCCACGGTGAGCGCGTAGGAGCCGTTCAGTCCGGTGGGCTCGGGTGCCGGGAGGGCGACCGTGCCGCCGGCCGGCAGCTCGACGTCCTTGGTGGCGGGCGTGCCGCCGCCGGTGCCCGCCGAGGCGGTGACCCGGACGGTGGCGGCCTCGCCGGTGGAGGTGAGGAAGAGCGTGGAGGCGCCGCCGCCGCGGTTGTCGGCCACGGTGGCGCGGGCGCCGACCGGCACGGTGCCGCTCAGCCAGGCCGCGTCGGACTTGCCGTTGGCCGCGGCGCGGTCGATCCGCAGGCCTGCCACCACCTTGGTGGGGTGCTTGTCGTCGGTGGGCGACAGGCGCAGGCCCGCCACCTCGTCCCGGGTGACCTTGCCGAGGTCGACGGCGACCACCGTGCCGGCCTTGACGTGGACGGACTCGTTGCCGGCCGGGGTGAACCAGCCGTTCTTGCCGGAGAGCTGGATCTTCAGGTCCGCGTCGTCCTCCGGCGGGGCCCACACCACCAGCCGGGCGGCCGAGGTGTCGGCGGGAAGCCCGGGGAGCACCTGGGTGGGCGCCGGATCGGCGGAGGCCGGCACCCAGTCGGCTCCCTTGGCGCCGTCGGCGGCGTGCAGGGCGGCGCCGACCCGGCCGGTGCGGGCGACCACCTGTACGACCAGGTCGGCGACCTGGCCCCTGCTGATCGTGGGCAGCAGCACCGACTGCGAGCTGCCGGGGGCGACGGTGATGCCGTTGGCGGCGTCGTTCTCGATCAGGCCCTTGTCGCCGTAGAGCTTGAGGTCGACCACGGCGGCGGTGGACTCGGCGTTGACCAGGCTGACGTAGTCGGTGCGGTCCCCGGCCGTGGAGGCGCCGGCGAACCAGAAGCCGGTGCCCGCCGGTGTGCAGGTGAGACCGGAGAGCCCGAGGCCGCGCTGCTCGGTGACGGTGGTGGTCTGGGTGACGGTGAAGCCGGGGGCGAGTGCCCCGGTGGCGACGGCTCCGGCGCCCGGGGCGGTGTCGCCGTTGGAGGCCGGGGCGGTCACCGGGGTGCCCGGCTTGGCCAGGGTGAGCCGGGCGTCGGCGGGCGCGGCGTTCTTGTCGACGGCGGGCGCGGCGGTCGCCGGCGCACCGGTCGGCGCACCGGTCGCGGCCGGGGCCGGGGTGGCCGGGGCCGCGGACGGCGGGGCGGCGGCGGGTGCGGCCGCCTCGGAGATCCAGCCGGCCCCGCCGGCGGCGGGCGCGCCGGCACCCGGCGGGGTGTAGGCGGTGAACGCGGTGGAGCCGGTGAGGCCCTGGATCGGCTGCGGGCAGACCACCGAGGTCCGCTCGACCTGCGCCGAGGCGGCGGTGGCGGTGGTCGCGGCCGGGGTCGCCGGCGGGCGGAGCGAGGCGATCCCGAACACCGCCGCCAGCACCACGGCGGCGGCCAGCAGCGACTGGGTGGTCCTCGCCGCGCCGGAGCCCTTCGGGGCGGGGCCGGACTGTCCGGCGGCCCCCTCGGTCTGCGGGTCGGACTTCTTCTTGAACGCGGGCTTCTTCATCGCAGGTCAGCTCCCCGATCCGTGGTGGTGCGGGTACCGGCCCGGCCCGTGCGGATCGTTCGGGTCATTCGGACTGTTCGGGTCGTAGTAGGGCTCGGGCTGCGGCTGCCCCGGCACCCACGGCTGCTGCCCGGTCTGCTGGTACTGGTCGTAGCCGTACGCCGGGTCCTGCGGCTCCTGCTGCTGGTACGGGTCGTAGCCCGGGGTCTGCGGGTAGGCCTGCGGCTGGTAGCCGTCCTGCCCGTAGCCCGCCCCGCCGCCGTACGGCGCGGCCACCGGCTGCTGCGCGGTGTAGGGGTCGTAGCTGTACGGGTCGGCCTGCTGGTAGGCCTGGTACGGGTCCGCGTACGGCTCGGACTCCTGGGCGGCGGCGGCCGCCCGGACCGCGCCGCCCGACGGGTCGCCGGCGGCCTGGGCCGGGACCGCGCCCGGCCGGCCCTCGTACACGCCGCCGTCCGGGTCGCCGTGCTCCGGGCCGTCGCCGGCCTCGCCGCCCTCGGCGCGCTCGGCCATCCGGCGGGCCCGGCGGCTGCCGGGGGCGGGGGCCTGCGCCTGGGCCGCGGCGGCCAGTGCGGCGGCGGCCACCACGTCCTCCGGGAGGTCGTCGTCCTTGTGGCTGCGCCGGCCGGGCAGGGCCAGCACCAGGACGGTCAGGCCGAGCAGCAGCTGGGCCCAGATCCAGCCGGTGTGCAGCAGGCTGCCCTCCCGGGTGACGGCCAGCTTGCCGCCGGCCGCCGGGAGCTTGAAGCCCTGCGCCCAGCCGTCGACGGTGGTCGCCTCCAGCGCGGTGCCGTCCAGGGTGGCCTGCCACTCGGGGCCGACGGCCTCGGCGAGCCGGAGGACCCGGCCCTCGGGACCGGCCGGGACGGTGGTGGCGATGTCGCGTTCGCCGGACGGGACCACCACCGGGACGGCGCCCGGGGCGGTGATCAGGGCGCGGGTCGCCGGGGTGCCGTCGACCTGCCAGAGCGCGGCGCCGCCGTCCTGGTTGGCCTTGACCAGGCCGGGGGTGGTGTCGAGGACGTCCTTGAAGGCGCCGATCAGCGGCTGGTCGACCAGGACGTAGGCGATGCCGTACCCGGCGAGCGCGACCGCCTGGTCGGCGCCGGAGCCGGCCAGCAGGCTGCCGACCGTCCGGTCCAGGCCCGCGGTGGTGCCGGTGGCCGGGTCGACGGTGGACTCGGCCTGGCCGAGCGTCAGCCCGGCGCCGCGGACCACGGTGTAGCTGACCGAGCCGCCCTTCCGGTCGCCGGTGACGACCAGGGTGCGGGAGCGGTCGGAGGTGCCGGCCTGCTCCGCGATGAAGGCGGGTACCTGGGCGGAGCGGGCCCGGTGCAGCGGTCCGTCGGCGCCGGTGACCGCCCACCAGAGACCGGTGCCCAGCGGGGCGAGCACCGCGGCGGCCACCACCAGGGCGGCGACGGGCTGGCGCCAGCCGAAGGCGATGCCGGCCACGCGGGTGTTGGCGCCGTCGGCGCCGATCGCGGCGGCGGCGAGCAGGGCGATGCCGGCCAGCAGGGTGGCCGGGCCGGACCACGCGGGAATGTCCGGGCCGCCGGAGGCCGGGGTCACCGAGGTGCCGGCGACCGCGACCGCGAAGAGCAGTCCGGCCCCGGCCGCGCCCCAGGCGGCGAGCACCGCGCGGCGGCGGTCGGCCCGGAGCAGGGCGGCCAGCGCGGCGAGCACCACACCGGCGGAGAGCCAGACCGGCGGCACCCCGGCGCCACCCGGGTTGACCATGAGCAGGCCGGCCGCGGAGGGGACGGCGCCGTGCGGGCCGGGCAGGCCGGCCTCCAGCAGCAGCCGCTGGGGGTGCGACAGCACCTGGAACGACCAGGGGGCGAGCACCGCCACCGGAAGCGCGAGGATCACCAGGACGCGCAGGCCGAGCAGGCGCAGCGCGGCGACGCCGGAGCCGAAGGCACCGCCCCGGACCACCGCGGCGACCAGCATGGCCAGGCAGAGCGGGACGGCCAGGGCCCAGGCCAGCGGGACGAACGCGGTGGCCAGGGTGAGCAGCAGGACGGTCATCCAGACGGGGCGCCAGCCCGGCCGGGCGCCCTTGGCGGCGCTCTCGGCGCGGATGCCGAGGCCGGCGCCGATCGCGGCGGCGCGGGCCAGCGGCGGCAGCAGGACGGCGAGGACGGCGGTGCCGATCCGGCCCTGGGCGAGTGCACCGGTGGCGGCGGGCAGCAGCGCGTAGGTGGCGCTGGCCCAGGCGCGGACCAGCTTGGAGTCGATCAGCGGCCGGGAGACCAGGTAGGCGCTGACCGCCGAGAGCGGAACGGCGAGGACGACCAGCAGGGTGACCGCGAGGTCGGCGTGGTCGAACAGGATCCAGGAGAGCACCGACAGCACCGCGAGGTAGGGCGGCGCCGCGGAGGTGGAGCCGGTGCCGACCGGGTGCCAGGCGTCGGCGTACATCGACCAGAGGCCGGCGGCGCCGTCGGACGCGGGCAGCAGGGCGCCGCCGAACAGGGCGCCGCCGCCGAACAGGCCGCGGCAGGCGACCAGGGCGAACACCAGCAGGGCGGCGAACAGGACCGGCGCGGGGCGCCGGGCCAGCTTCTTGATCAGCGTGAACTGCTCGACGACCAGGTCCTCGGCGTCCTCGTCGCCGGGGCCCGCCTCGACCGAGCCGTGCCGGCCGGCTCCGGCGTCGTCCGCTCCCCCTATGCCGAGCGAGCCGACCACACTTTCGACGGCGAGGCGGGCGGTGGCGCCGGGTGCGGGGAAGAGCGTCCGGTCGTCCAGGGCGTCGGCGGCGCGGGCCCGGGCCCGGCGTTTGCGGGCGGCCAGCAGACGGGGGAAGCGGACCAGCTCGTGGCCGAGGCCGGCCAGCTCGTCGAAGGCCTGCTTCGGGTCCTTGCCGAGCAGGTTGGCGACCACCCGCAGCACGGTGCCGAGCACCAGCCGGAGCAGGACGTAGGGGAAGAGCACGCCCTTGGAGTTGGCGAGCAGGGTGTAGACGGCGCCGGCCTTGTCCATCCGGTGCGGGTGGGCGGGGCCGCAGTCGATGGCGCGGCGCTCGCGGCTGGCGGCCTCGGCGTGCCGCAGCACGGCGTCGGGGGCGACGACGACCCGGTGGCCGGCCGCGTTGACGCGCCAGCAGAAGTCGGCGTCGTCGCGCATCAGCGGCAGGGCCTTGTCGAAGCCGCCGAGCTCCTCGAAGACGTCGCGGCGCACCAGCATGCCCGCGGAGGAGACGGCGAGCACCGGGCGGACCTGGTCGTGCTGGCCCTGGTCCTGCTCGCGGCGGTCGAGACCGGTCCAGCGGCGGCCGGAGCGCGCGATGCTGATGCCGACCTCCAGCAGCTGGCGCCGGTCGTACCAGCTGCGCAGCTTGGGGCCGACCACGGCGGCGCTGGGGGTGGAGTCGGCGACCTGGAGGAGGCGGCGCAGCGCGTCGGTCTGCGGCTCGCAGTCGTCGTGCAGCAGCCAGAGCCACTCGATCGGCTGGGTCTCCCGGGGGCCGCCGCGGCCGAGGTCGTCGTCCTGGCCGAGCGGGTCGCCGAAGTCGTCCCAGCCGCCGGTGACCGGGTCGTAGCCGGAGGGGTCGAGGCGGTAGGGCAGGTCCTCGGGCCGCAGCGGCGGGCTGTTGAAGACGGCCTCGGCGACGGCGGTGCCGAAGCCCGCCCGGCGGCCGAGGACGGTCGGGCCGCTCTCCGGGAGCCAGTCGGCGAGGGTGTCGGCGAGCAGTCGCGGAGAGTCGTCGGTGGAGCCGGTGTCGACGGCGAGGATCCGCTGGACCTGGCGGTCCTGGCCGAGCAGGCCCGCGAGGGCCTGGGGCAGCCAGCGGGCGCCGTCGTGCGAGACGATCACGGCGGTGACCAGGTGACGCGGATAGGCGGGCGGCCTGCTGGCGGAGAGTCCGCTCTGGTGGCTGTAGACGGTCATCGCGTGCGCGGGCCCCAGTTCTCGGTGGACACAGCCGGTGAACGGCAACCGGATGGCGCACCACACTAACGGCTCCGGGTGGCCGCTCCGTCCACGGAGTCCGTGCGAGCGGTGCAGGGGCCGTGGAGAAAGGGCCGGGAACACGAAGGCGCCTCACCACCGGGGTGAGGCGCCTTCAGGGCGGTGCGGGTGTCCGGCCGCGGTCGCCGCCGGGGTTCGCGGAGGGTCGGGAGGGTCCGGAGCGGTGGCCGGGCCCGGAGGCCGGACCGGTCAGACGGCGCTCTTCTTGAGCCGACGGCGCTCGCGCTCGGAGAGGCCGCCCCAGATGCCGAACCGCTCGTCGTTGGCCAGGGCGTACTCCAGGCACTCGGAACGGACCTCGCAGGCGAGGCAGACCTTCTTGGCCTCGCGGGTCGAGCCGCCCTTCTCCGGGAAGAAGGACTCGGGGTCGGTCTGGGCGCACAGCGCGCGCTCCTGCCAGCCGAGTTCCTCCTCCTCTTCGATGCCGTCACCGATCAACAGCTCAAAGAGCTCGCTCATGTGGCGCGCCTCCTCTGCCCCTATTGGCGTCCCCGTGGTTGCCGTTGCCTCGTGCGGCCGACGACACGAGTGAAATTACAGTTGCGTCACTCTGGCCCAGTCAAGCCGAGCTCTGGTATTGGGGCCAGGATTCACTCCCCGGCACCAAGCCGTTACGAATAGTGTACATAACCGGACACATGGGACCTGTCGCCCGATTGCCTCGAACGTTCATGAACCGTTCGCCATCAGGGGCCGAATGACGCGCACTCACCTGCACAGGCCGGTCATCGGGCTGCCTTCCCGGCGATCTTCTCATCGAAACATAGAGGGTGATTTATCACCCCATCGGTTAGTTCATGGCCGATATCACCTGAATGTCCGCTCTCCGGAGTTGACACCGCACCCGCGGATGCGGTCTCCTTTCCCCTATGTCAGAGTTCGCCAGCCCCCGGAGCGGTTCCACGCTCCGCCGTGCCGTGAACTCCTGTTGTCGCCTCTGTTCCTGCCGCTGTATCTAGGCGCCCGCCGTCCCACCGCGCGCCGCCCAGGAAGCACAGAGGCCGCCCGCGATTCCCGCCCCAGGACATCCCGGATCCGGCTGATCCCCTGACGAACCAGCCATCCGAGGACGACTCCCGTGCGAATGATCCGCATCCGCAAGCGGAACCGCGACCGCAACAAGCTCATCCACCGCGGTCCCGGTGCCGCACACCCGGCTACCCCGGTCCGCCCGACCCATGCCTGGACGGACGGACTCAGCGACGTTTCCATCGCCGGCGACCCGCTGGCCTTCCCGCACCTCGCCCGCACCGACCTGCCCAGCCACCCCACCACCGTCGCCGGCTACGCCCAGCTGGTCCGCGAGATCGCCGCCGACCGCTCCCGCTGGGAGCCGCTCGTCCGCTACGACGCGCTCACCCGCTGGTACTCCCGGCTGGAGACCGGCCCCGGCTACGAGGTCTGGCTGCTCAGCTGGCTGCCCGGCCAGAGCAGCGGCTTCCACGACCACGGCGAGTCCAACGGCGTCATGACCGTCGTCCGGGGCGAGCTGGTCGAGCGCTCGCTCACGCACGCGGGCGAGGGCGCCCGGACGCTGCGCCCCGGCGGGCAGCGCGTCTTCTCCTCCGGCTACCTGCACGAGGTGGTCAACGGCTCGCTGGAGCCGGCCGTCTCCATCCACCTGTACACCCCCGGTCTGACCGCGATGAACCAGTACGGCGGCGCCGCGGTCCCCGAGCAGCACGCCGACCGGGAACCGCAGCAGCACCCGCAGGAGCAGGCCGGAGCCCACTGACCCGGGACCCGGCCACGGACGGTCGAGGGTCGGGCTGACGACCCGTCGGCGCGTGGCAGGATGGGCGCATGCGCATCGTGGCACTGGCAGGCGGGATCGGCGGAGCGCGTTTCCTGCGCGGACTCCGGGAGGCCATCGGTCCCGAGGACGAGATCACCGTCATCGGCAACACCGGTGACGACATCCACCTCTACGGACTGAAGGTCTGCCCCGACCTCGACACCGTGATGTACACCCTCGGCGGAGGAATCCACGAGGAACAGGGCTGGGGCCGCACCGACGAGACCTGGTCGATCAAGGCCGAGATGAAGGAGTACGGCGTCGGCCCCGAGTGGTTCGGGCTCGGCGACCGCGACTTCGCCACCCACCTCGTCCGCAGCCAGATGCTCACCGCCGGCTACACCCTCAGCCAGGTCACCGAGGCGCTCTGCGTCCGCTGGCGGCCCGGCGTGCGGCTGCTGCCCATGAGCGACGACCGGATCGAGACCCACGTCAGGATCACCGACGAGCAGGGCACCCGGGCGATCCACTTCCAGGAGTACTGGGTCAGGCTGCACGCCGCCGTCGACGCCGAGGCCATCGTCCCGGTCGGCGCCGACACCGCCAAGCCCGCACCCGGCGTGCTGGAGGCCATCGCCGCCGCCGACGTCATCCTCTTCCCGCCGTCCAACCCGGTCGTCTCGATCGGCACCATCCTCGCCGTGCCCGGCATCCGCGCCGCGGTGGCCGCCGCGACCGCCCCCGTGGTCGGGCTCTCCCCGATCATCGGCGGCGCGCCCGTCCGGGGCATGGCCGACAAGGTGCTCGCCGCCGTCGGCGTCGAGGCCACCGCCGAGGCCGTCGCGCTGAACTACGGGAGCAGGGCGGCGCTGCGGGACGGCACGGACGAGGGCGGCCCCGGACACCGGGAGGGCCTGCTCGACGGCTGGCTGGTCGACACCGCCGACGAGGCCTCCGTGGCCGCCGTCGAGGCGGGCGGCATCGCCTGCCGGGCCGTCCCGCTGCTGATGACCGACGTCCCCACCACCGCCGAGATGGCCAGGGCCGCCCTCGCGCTCGCCGAGCAGGTGCGCGCGTGACCCTGACCGTCCTCCCCGTCACCGGACTGCCCGAGATCGACGAGAGCTCCGACCTCGCCGGACTGATCGCCAAGGCCGCGGCGTACGAGGACGGCGACATCCTGCTCGTCACCTCCAAGGTGATCAGCAAGGCCGAGGGCCGGGTGCTCCGGGCCGCCGACCGGGAGTCCGCGATCGACGCCGAGACCGTCCGGGTGATCGCCCGGCGCGGCAGCATCCGGATCGTCGAGAACCGCAACGGCCTGGTCATGGCCGCAGCCGGCGTCGACGCCTCCAACACCGCCCCCGGCACCGTCCTGCTGCTCCCCGAGGACCCGGACGGCTCGGCCCGCGCCCTGCGCGCCCGCCTCCAGCAGCTGACCGGCCGCCGGCTCGCCGTCGTCGTCACCGACACCTTCGGCCGCCCCTGGCGCAACGGGCTCACCGACGTCGCCATCGGCGCCGCCGGGCTGCCCGTCCTGGAGGACCACCGGGGCCGCACCGACTCGCACGGCAACGAACTGGCCCTCACCGTCACCGCCACGGCCGACGAGCTCGCCGCCGCCGCCGACCTGGTGAAGGGCAAGGCCACCGGCACCCCGGTCGCCGTGGTCCGCGGCCTCGGCCACCTCGTCACCGCCGAGGACGGCGAGGGCGTCCGGCCGATCATCCGCCCCGCCACCGAGGACATGTTCCGGCTCGGCACCTCCGAAGCGGTCCGACAGGCCGTCACCCAGCGGCGCACCGTCCGCGCCTTCACCTCCGAACCGGTCGACCCCGGCGCCGTCCGGCGCGCCGTCGCCGCCGCGGTCACCGCACCCGCACCGCACCACACCACGCCCTGGCGGTTCGTCCTGCTGGAGACCCCCTCGGTGCGGACCGAGCTGCTGGACGCGATGCTCGCCGCCTGGCGACGCGACCTCGCCGGACTCGACGGCTGGGACGAGGAGAAGATCGCCCGCCGTACCGCCCGCGGCGACGTCCTGCGGGCCGCGCCCTACCTGGTCGTGCCCTGCCTGGTGATGGACGGCTCGCACGACTACCCCGACGCGCGCCGGACCGCGGCCGAACGGGAGATGTTCACCGTCGCGATCGGCGCCGCCGTGCAGAACCTGCTGGTCGCCCTGGCCGGCGAGGGCTACGGCTCGGCCTGGGTCTCCTCCACCATGTTCTGCCGCGACACCGTGCGGGAGGTGCTGGACCTCCCCGGTCACTGGGACCCGATGGGCGCCGTGGCCGTCGGCCGCCCCGCGGAGCCGCCGCGCAGCCGCCCGGAGCGCACCGCCGACGCGTTCGTCGAGGTGCGGTAGCCGCACCTCGACACGGGAGCGGCCGACGCCGGGATCAGCTGCCGAGGTCGTCCGGCAGCAGCCGGAAGCGGAGAGTCCGCGTCAGCGGTGGCGGTGGTCGTTGGGGGCGAGGCGGGGGCCGAAGCGGGGTGCGTGGGCGCCGGTGGAGGCGAGCAGGCGGCAGAGCCGGTGGCGGTGCGGACGGTACGGCTCCAGCAGGGCCAGCATCTGGGCGTCGTCGCTGCGCACCCGGCCGGCCAGCGCCCAGCCGACCGTGTTCGGGAGGTGGAAGTCGCCGACCGAGACCGCGTCCGGATCCCCGTTGCTGCGCTGCAGCGTCTCGGCCGCCGTCCAGACACCGATCCCGGGGACGGCGGTGAGGCGGGCGAAGGCGGCGGTGTGGTCCATCGCGGACGCCTCCTCCAGCCGGGGTGCCAGCCGGACGGCCCGCTGGACCGTCGCCGAGCGCTTCGGGTCCACACCCGCACGGTGCCACTCCCAGCTCGGCACCATGGCCCACTCCCGCGCCGACGGCGCCACCCACATGTCCTCGGCCGGGCCCGGCGCCGGGGTGCCGAAGTCCCGCAGCAGGGTGCGCCAGGCCCGGTAGGCCTCCCTGGTGGTGACCTTCTGCTCCAGGATCGCCGGCACCAGCGACTCCATGACCAGGCCGGTCCTGGCCAGCCGCACCCCCGCCGCCGCGCGCTGGGCGTCGCGCAGCGGACCGGGCGGCAGCACCAGGCCCGCCGGGTCGTCCTCGGCGCCGAGCAGGACGGGCAGCCGGTCCAGCAGCCACTCGGCGCCCGGACCCCAGGCGTTCGCCTCGACCGCGCCCTCGGCCGGGCGGGCCAGCACCCGCAGGGTGCCGACACCCGCCGGGGTGCGGGACGCCCGCCAGACCGCGCCGTCCCCCGTGGTCCGGTACGACGGGTCGGCGGGGCCGCGGCGCAGCGGGAGCAGGGTCCGGGCCGCGTCCAGCGGGAAACCGGGCCGCCAGCGGCGGGCGGTGCCCTCCACCGTCGCGACTGCGCCGTTCATCGCCGTGCACCTCCATCGCTCGCCCCCGACCATGGGGGTATGAACGATACGCGGCTGCCGGAGCTCTCCCCGGGGGACCGGAGCGCGGTGCGGGCCCTCTACCGCCGGGCCCTGGAGGGGTGGAACCTGCGGGACGGTTCGGCGTTCGCCGGACCGTTCGCGGCGGACGGCGAGGTGATCGGGTTCGACGGGACCCGGCACAGCGGGCGATCGGTGATGGCCGCCGAACCGGGCCGGATCTTCACGGACCACGCCACCCCTGAGTATGTCGCCAAGGTGCGGCGGGTCCGGGCACTGGGGCCGGGGGTCGCGCAGCTGGACGCGGTGGCGGGGCTGGTGCCGGACGACGCGGAGGACCCGGACCCGGCGCTGAACGCGGTGCAGACGGTGAACGCGGGGGCGGGGTGGCGGATCACGCTGCTGCAGAACACCCCCGCCCGGTACGACCTGCGGCCGGACCTCGCGCAGGCGTTGACGGCGGAGCTGCGGGGGCTGACCGGGCGGGGGCCGGGGCCGGAGTGACGCCGGGGCGGCACCTGATCGCCGTCTCCTTCGCCCCGCCGCCCGCACCCCGGCGGTGGGGCGCGCGGGGGTGCGGGCGGCGGAAGGGTCCGGCGGGCAGCGGGGGGTCAGCGGCCCTGGAGCGCGGCGGCCCGGGTCCGCAGGTCGGGCAGCAGCGGGTAGAGGGCGGCCCCGGGGCACTCGGTGTTGAAGCCGTCGCGGTGGCCGGAGACGGCGTCGAAGCCGACCCTCGTCCCCAGGGGGTAGCGGCTGGCGTTCGACCCGGACACCAGCTGGGTACGGCCGGCGGCGTCCTGGTCGGTGAGACCGAGCTTCCAGGCGGAGATCCCGGCCAGGCCGTCCAGCAGGGGCTGCGGCGGGACGTCGGTGACGTAGGTGCCGATCGCCGCGACGCCGGCCGAGTCGGTGTTGAAGCCCAGGGTGTGCGCGCCGTGCACCGGCAGGTCGGTGCCGCCGGCGCGGCCCTCGTAGACGGTGCCGCAGCGGTCGACCAGGAAGTTGTAGCCGATGTCCCGCCAGCCGTTGCCCTGCACGTGGTACTGGTAGATCGCCCGGATCACCCGGGGCGCGTCCGCGCACTCGTACGCGGTGGCCGTGGCGGTGTGGTGGACGAAGACGACCCGGACCGCACCGGTGTACGCGAACTCCGCCTCGCGGATGGACTCGTCGGCGCCCCAGCCGGCCCGGGTGACGATCCCGGGCCGCGGCGCCTGGTGACCCACCCGTCGACCGCCGCCCGGGGGTTCGGCGGGCAGCGTCCGGACGGCCGCGGAGTCGGCGCCGTGCCCCGGGTCGACCAGGTCGACCCGCAGCCCGGCCGGCAGACCGCCGGGACCGGGCAGCACCTCGACGGCCACCCCGTCGCTCGGCCCGGTCCAGAGCGGTGCCGTCGCACCGCGCGGCAGACGGTCCGGGCCGTGGGCCGTGCCGTCCGGACCGTCCTCGCCGTCCGTCTCCAGCTCGTGCCAGCCGCTCCACACCCGGGTGGCCGCGTCCCGGGTGCGGACCCGGACGGTACCGCCGGCCAGCGAGCTCGCGGGGCCGTCCCAGCCGACGCCGAGCAGTTCGAACCGCGGGGTGGTGCGCGGCGTGAGGAGATGACCGGCGGTCAGCGGCAGGGTGGTGACCGAGCCGCCGCCCGCCGAGGTCCGGATCCGGGCGGACGGGCCAGCCGACGCGGCGGATGCCGCCGGTTGGAGCAGCAGGGCGGCGGTGCAGCCGGCGAGCAGGGCGGCGGGGACGGCGCCGCGGAGGGAACTGACGGGCCGGCGGGCGGCCGGGGGGTGGTGGGCCGACGGGCGCCGGAGGACCGGCAGGGAACGGAGGCCGGGCAGCGAACGGAGGGCGGCGGGCAGGACGATCGGGGAAAAGATGCGCATAAACGGGATGTTCACCTCAAACCGCCCCGAGCGCCACGCCGCTCCGCACCTGCTCCACCACCCTCCCGGTCGTCCACCCGAAGGCCGTAGGCTGGGGCGCACCATGACTGCGCCTTTCGCTGCCGATGCCCAAACCCCCGTCGAGCTGCTGCACGCATTCCTGCGAGGTGGCACTCCCTCGGTCGACCCTGCGGCCCCGCTGGTCACCTTCTACGACGACGCCACCGGCGAACGGGTGGAGCTGTCCGCCCGGACCTTCGACAACTGGGTGGCCAAGACCGCCAACCTGCTCCAGGACGAGCTGAACGCCGGCCCGGGCGACCGCGCCGCCCTCCTGCTACCGGCCCACTGGCAGAGCGCCGTATGGCTGCTGGCCTGCTGGTCCGTCGGAGTGGTGGCGCTGCCCGCCGGAGACCCGTCGACCACCGACCTGGTGGTCAGCGGACCTGACGGCCTGGAGGCCGCCCACGCGTGCGAGGGCGAACGGGTGGCACTCGCCCTGCGCCCGCTCGGCGGCCGGTTCCCGCAACGCCCGGACGGCTTCCTCGACTACGCCGCCGAGGTGCCGGGCCAGGGCGACCGGTTCGCCCCCTACTCCCCCGTCGCCCCGGACGCACCGGCGCTGGAGACCTTCGTCGACGGTCTGCCGCTGAAGCTGTCCGGGGACCAGACCGTCCGGCTCGCCCGCGAGGGCGCGGCCCGGCTCGGCCTGCAGCCGGGCGACCGGGTGCTCTCCACCCTCTCGTACGACGGCTGGACGGGCCTGGAGGCCGGCCTGCTGGCTCCGCTGGCGGCCGGCGCGTCGGTGGTGCTCTGCCGCAACTCGGACGGCCTGAGCGCCGAGCAGTGGGAGAAGCGGGTGGAATCCGAACGGGTGACACTGCGCCTCGGGTAACCCCCGGTCCGGGCCCGGCGGGTAGGGATCCCTGCCATGGCCGAGGACGACACCGAGCACCCCCCGACCGAGAACCCCGACGATCCGGGCCCGGGCACTCCGGACCCGGACGCTCCTGACACTCCGACCGCGCCCCGGCGACGGCGCCGACGGTGGTTGATGATCACCGCCGGCGCCCTCGCCTTCGTCCTGGTCGCCTGCGGCACCCTGCTCTGGATCGCCTACCGCAAGCTCGACGGCAACATCCGGACCGACTCCACCACCGACCAGCTGCTGGCCCGTCTGGAGGCCGAGCGCCCCAGCCGGACCGCCGGGGCCCGGGGCGCCGAGAACATCCTGCTGATCGGCAGCGACGACCGGACCGGTGCCAACGCCACCTACGGCACGGCCGGCGGCCAGCGCTCGGACACCACGATCCTGCTGCACCTGGCGGCGGACCGGCACCACGCGACCGCCGTCTCCATCCCGCGGGACGTCATGGTGACCGTCCCGGCGTGCCAGAAGCCGGACGGCACCCGCAGCCGCCAGAGCCTGATGCAGTTCAACGCGGCCTTCGAGACAGGCGGCCCGGCCTGCTCGATCCGGACCGTCGAACAGCTCAGCGGCATCCGCATCGACCACTACGTGATCCTCGACTTCGCCGGGTTCAAGCGCATGGTGGACGCCGTCGACGGGGTCGAGGTGTGCGTCCCGCAGGCGATCCACGACAAGGACGCCAAACTGGACCTGCTCGCCGGGCGCCAGACCCTGCGCGGCGAGCAGGCCCTCGGCTACGTCCGGGCCAGGGAGACCCTCGGCGACGGCAGCGACACCCAGCGGATGGGGCGTCAACAGCAGTTCCTGGCGGCGCTGATCCGCAAGGCCCAGTCGCAGGACGTGCTGCTCAACCCCACCAAGCTGTGGCCGGTCCTGGACGCGGCCACCTCCTCCGTCCAGGCCGACGGCGGGCTCTCCTCGCTCGGCGCGCTGTACGACCTCACCCAGGACCTGCGCGGCATCCCGTCGTCGGACGTGGTGTTCCTGACCGCCCCGCGCCGGCCGTACCGGTTCGACTCGGACCGGGACGAGTTCGTGCAGCCGCAGACCACGCAGCTGTTCACGGCCCTGCGGGACGACCGGCCGGTGACCGTCCGGCCACCGGGGTCGACCCCTTCGGCGGGGGCCTCACCGGGGGCCGGGACCGGCCCCTCGGCGGCGGCCCTCGCGTCGGTGACGGCCCTTCCGTCGGCAACGGCCCTTCCCTCGGCGACGGCCCTTCCCTCGGCGACGGCCCTTCCGTCCCCGGGGGCCGGCGCGTCGGCGGGCGCCCCGGCCGCTGCGGCGGCGGACTCCGCGGCGGAGGCGGCGGCCGGTGCGGCCGACACGGCAGTCGGTGCGGCGGCCGGGGCGGAGGCGGACGCTGCGGCGGCCGGGCCGGGCGGCGGCGCGGAGCGGGCATCCGGGGCGTCGCCGACCGCGACGGCTCCCCCGTCCTTCGAAGGGCGGACCGCCGACGTGGACGCCTGCACCGTGCATTGACCTCGGGTCAGGTCACACTTTCGTGTACGGATCATGATCTTCGCAGGTTCTCCCCGACAATTCCCAGGACTCGATTTACCTGCGGAATTGCGGTGCGCGAACATGGCGGAGATCACACCAGGAACAATTCCCCCACCCGGCTCGTCTAGGGTGTCCGAGTCGGTCGCGCAATTCGCGAACCGCCGGTGGACCGGTCGGAGGGAGGGGAAAGCCCGTGCAGCAGGACAGCCACGACGTCGACCCCGCCGACCAGTGGGTGCTCGACCCGGACACCGGCCAGTACCGGCTCGACCCGGCCGCCGGCATCCCCGCCCAGCGCCGTCGTGCCCGGCCCGGACCGACCGCGGCGGACGGGGCGGGCGGGACGCCCGCGACCGTCCCGCACCAGGCCCGCACCGGCGGGCGCGCCGCCCACCGCCGGGCCGGCGCCAGGAAGCGCAACCGTCGCCGGCGGCTGCTGAAGTGGACCGGCGGGATCGGCGCGCTGGTCCTGGTGGCGGGCTGTGGCGGCGCCTACTACGCGTACCAGCACTTCAACAACAACATCACCGCCGTCAAGGTGCAGCTGGGCGACGAGGCGGAGCGGCCCAAGGCCACCAGTGACGCGCTCAACGTCCTGGTCATCGGCACCGACAGCCGGGAGGGTCTGGGCCGCGAGTACGGCGACGAGGGCAGCGCCGGGCACGCCGACACCACGATGCTGTTCCACGTGGCCAAGGACCGCAGCAATGCGACCGCGATCAGCATTCCGCGCGATCTGATGGTGGAAGTCCCGGAGTGCCGGACCGCGGACGGAAAGACGATCCCCGGCTCTGCGCGCACGATGTTCAACAACAGCCTCGGCCAGGAAGGCCGCGACCCGGGCTGCACCTGGAAGACCGTCGAGAAACTGACCGGGATCCGCGTCGACCACTTCGTGATGGTCAACTTCGACGCCGTGAAGACGCTCTCCACCGCCGTCGGCGGCGTCGAGGTGTGCGCGGCCAAGGACATCAACGACCCGGACTCGCACCTGAGGATGAGCAAGGGCCGGCACGTCGTCCAGGGCGACGAGGCACTCGCCTTCGTCCGCACCCGGCACGCCGTCGGACTGGGCGGCGACCTCACCCGGATCCCGCTCCAGCAGCAGTTCATCAGCTCGATGATCCGCGCGGTGAAGAGCAGCGACACCCTGACCAACCCGGCCAAGCTGTGGAAGCTCGCGGACGCCGCCACCAAGGCGCTCACCGTCGACTCGGGGATCGGCAGCGTCGACAAGCTGAAGGACCTCGCACTGGACGTCAGCAAGGTCGACACCGAGCACATCACCTTCGCCACGGTGCCGGTGGTGGACGACCCGGCGGACGAGAACCGGCTGGTGGCCAAGCAGCCGGACGCCGGGCAGCTTTTCTCGATGATCGGGAACGACCGGTCGCTGACCGGGACGGCCGCGCCCGCGACTCCGGAGACCGCACCCGCGGCCGGGGCACCGTCCGCCACCCCGTCGTCCGCTGCCGCGGCGGCTCCCTCGACGGCCGCGGCGGCCGCGGACGCGAAAAGCGTCCGGGTGACGGTGCGCAACGGCACCGGGACGCCGGGACAGGCACAGCAGGCCGTGGACCGGCTCCGGACGCAGGGCTTCGCCAAGGCCGCGACAGGTGCCAACGCCACCACCGTGCCGACCACCACGGTCTCCCACCCGGTCGGGAAGGCCGACGAGGCGGCCGCGCTGGCCACCGCGCTGGGCCTGCCGGCCGACGCGGTCAAGGCGGACCCGAAGGCGGGGGCGAAGGACGGGCTGGTGGTGGTGCTCGGCAAGGACCTGCCGACGGCCCAGGCCCAGGTCGGGACGCCGAGCGCGGTGCCGACCGAGGCGCCCAAGGACCTCCAGCGGGTCCAGGCGGACGACACCGACGTCTGCGCGAAGTAGCGCTCCTGCGGCCGTGTGGACCCGGACCTGCGCCAGGGTCCGCGTCCTGGCCCTCGCCCGGGTCCGCGCCCGGGTCCGCGCCTGGGTCCGTCGGGTTGCTCGGCGCTCCCGGAGTGCGGAGCGCCGGGGATGCTGCGGGTGTTACGGCTGATGTGGCGGCGGCGCTTCCGGGGCCGGGGCCGGGTCCGGCTCTGGCCCGGCGGGCGTGAGCACGCCGTCCGTCTCCCGGTACTCCTCACCGGTGCGCGGGCAGCGCCACCGGCCCTCGCCGGCTGGCTCCAGCGGCTCGCCGGCCCGGCCGACCCACTTGATCCGACGGGCCGGGACACCGGCCACCAGCGCGAAGTCCGGGACGTCCCGGTGCACCACCGCACCGGCGGCGACCAGCGCCCAGCGGCCGACCGTCACCCCGGCGACCAGGACGGCACGACCGCCGATCGAGCAGCCCCGGCGGAGCGTCACCCCACGGGCGTCCCAGTCGTCGCCGCGCTTGAGCCGGCCGTCGACGTCCACCGAGCGCGGGTAGAGGTCGTTGGTGAGCACCGCGGCCGGGCCGACGAAGACGCCGTCCTCGACCACCGCCGGCTCGTACACCAGCGCGTGGTTCTGCAGTTTGACCCGGTCGCCGATCCGTACGCCGGGGCCGACGTAGGCACCCCGGCCGATGATGCAGTCGGCGCCGATCACCGCGTCCTCACGCACCTGGGCCAGGTGCCAGACGGTGGTGCCGGGGCCGAGCACGGCCCGGTCGTCGACGTCGGCGCTGGCCTCGACCCGGGCAACGGCGGCGGACCCGCCCTCGACTGTCCCCATGGCGCCCGACGATAGCGCCGGGCGGGGGGACGGGAGGGCGGGTCCGCGGGATTGGCCGGATCACCGCACGGGGCGGTGGGGCGGTGGGGCGGTAGGGGCCGGCGGCGCGGTCAGCGGCGCTCGGCGACGACGTTGCCGGGAGACGGGGCGCTGCTGCCGATCACCTTGCGGGCCAGCGAGCGCGGCGAGGTGAGGAAGCCGAAGCCCCAACTGAGGTGCATGGTGGCGAAGGCCACCGGAAGCATCGCCTTGGCCTTGGCGGAGAGGCCGCGCCCCTCGACCAGCGCGCCGCCGGTGATGCCCAGCAGGTAGGCGCCGGGCGCCGCCAGGAAGGCCGGGTGGACGGCCGCGCCGAGGACCAGCCCGAGCACCACGCCGAGGAAGGCGGCCGGCGGGGCGAGGTAGCGGAGGTTGACCGAGCCCTTGTGGTACCGGGTGACCACCCGGCGCCAGCGGCCGTAGTCCTTGTACTGCTTGGCCAGCGCCCGGACGTCGGGACGCGGCCGGTAGGTGACGCGCAGCTGCGGGGTGAACCAGACCAGGCCGCCGTCCTGCCGGATGCGGTAGTTCAGCTCCCAGTCCTGGGCGCGCACGAACTCCTCGTTGTAGCCGCCGAGCCGCTCCAGCACCTCGCGCCGGAACACCCCGAGGTAGACGGTGTCCGCCGGACCGGCCAGGCCGCCGGTGTGGAAGGCGGCGTTGCCGACGCCGATCTTGGAGGTCATCGCGGCGGCGACCGCGTTCTCCCACTCGGTCTCGCCCTCGGCGTGCATGACGCCGCCGACGTTGGCGGCCTCCATCTCGCCGAGCAGCCGGACCGCCGTGGTGATGTAGCCCGGGGTCAGCAGGCCGTGGCCGTCGACGCGGACCACTATCGGGTGGCTGGAGCCGCGAATGGCGGCGTTCAGCCCGGCGGGCGTACGACCGGTGGGGTTCTCCACGGTGCGTACCCGCGGGTCCTCGGCGGTCAGTTCGGCGGCGATCTCCGCGGTGCGGTCGGAGGACGGACCGAGGGCGATCACCACCTCCATCGGGCCGGCGTAGTCCTGTTCCAGGATGTGCCGGACGGCCGTGCGCAGGTGTCGTTCCTCGTTGAGCACCGGCATGATCACGGAGACCGCCGGCAGCTCCTCAGCAGCCTTGGTGTTCATCGGGGCCAACCGTACCGGTGCGGGCGGGCCGCCGTCCTGTCCCGGTCCGGGCTGCTCCGCAGGCCCCGGGGTCCGGGGCGGCCGGAGGAACGTTTCACCGATCGAGGCCCACCGTACTCCCAGGCCACGGCGCGCCCTCACCCGGCCCGGGGGAGGGCGCCCCTACCATCCGAGAGATGCCCGTCTCCCCCCTCCACGCCCGGTCCGGGGCCCAGCCCCGACGGCACCGTCCATGGCCCCGCCGGCTGGCCACGGGCATCGCCCTCAGCGTCCTCGCCACCTCCGGCGGCGGCTGGGCGCTCCTGCACGGCCTCGGCTCGATCGACCGGGTGGACGCCTTCAGCAACGACCAGGCCCGGCCGGCCGACGACGGCTCCACCACCTTCCTGGTGGTCGGCACCGACGAGCGTGACGGCATCCCGGAGCGGACGCTCAAGGACGTGCTGCACGCCGGCGGCGAGTCCTGCCACTGCACGGACACGATGATGATCGTCCAGCTCTCCGGGGACGGTTCGCGGGCCACTGTGATCAGCATCCCCCGCGACTCCTACGTCGACATCCCCGCCCACCGGGACCGGGTCACCCGCAAGGAGGTCCCGGCCGGCAAGGGAAGGATCAACGCCGCGTACGGGCTGGGCGGGCCGCAGCTGACCGTCGCCACCGTCGAACAGAACACCGGGCTGCGGATCGACCACTACCTACAGGTGAACTTCGCCGGGTTCGTCTCCGCCGTGGACGCCGTCGGCGGGGTGCGGGTCTGCACCGCCAAGCCGCTCAAGGACGAGTACTCCGGCCTCGACCTGCCCGCCGGCACCAGCACCCTGGACGGCGCCGGGGCACTCAAGTACGTCCGGGCCCGGCACCTGGACGGCAGCTCCGACCTGGGCCGGATGCACCGGCAGCAGAAGCTCGTCGCCCAGCTGCTGCACCAGCTGACCAGCGGCGGCACCCTGCTCAGCCCGGTCCGGCTGGCCCGGGTGACCGACAGCGTCCTCGGCTCGGTCAAGGCCGACAAGGGCCTCACGGCGGACGACCTGATCACCCTGGCGACCCGGATGAAGGACCTCACCGCCGGGCGGGCCGACTTCGCGACCGTGCCGCTGTCCGCGGTGGACCACCAGGTCCCCGGGTGGGGCTCGACGGTGCTCTGGGACCGGGCCGGGGCGCGGGCGCTGTTCGACGCGGTACGGGCCGGACGGCCGCCGACGGAGGCGACGGCCTCCGCCGCGCCGTCCGGCGCTTCCGGACCGGCCGCGGCGACGCCGCCGGCGACGCCCACGGCGGTGCCGGCCGTCGCCCCCGAGCAGGTGCACGTCCAGGTGTTCAACGCGGCGGGGGTCGCCGGGCTGGGGGCCCGGGCCGACGCCGATCTGCGGCGGGCCGGTTTCGCCACCACCGGTGCGCCGTCCAACGCCCCGGTCGGGACGGCGGGCGGACGGAGCGTGATCCGGTACGACCCGCGCTGGGCCGAGTCGGCCCGGACGCTGTCCGGCGCGCTGCCGGAGGCCGAGCTGACGCCCGTCCCGGGGCTGGGGCCGACGCTGCAGGTGTACGTGGGCGGGGACTACCCGGCGGCCGCAAGCCCGCCGCCCGCAAGCCCCTCGCTCGGGAGCCCGCCGCTCGGGAGCCCGCCGCCCGCAAGCCCCTCGCTCGGGAGCCCGCCGCTCGGGAGCCCGCCGCCCGCAAGCCCCTCGCTCGGCGCGAAGACGGTGAGTCCCTCGGTAGTGAGTCCCTCGGTAGTGAGTCCCTCGGTAGTGAGTCCCTCGGCGGCGGTGCCGGCACCGCCGCCGCCTGCGCCGACCGCCCAGGCACCCGGCGCGGGCACCGGCGCGGCGGCGGCCGACACGGCCGCGGGGGCCGGGCGGGCGAGCGACATCATCTGCCCCTGAGTCGGGCCCGAACCGCCACTCCCCCGCCCCCGGAGGTGCGCGGGAGGCAGGGAAGCAGGGCAGCCGCGGACGGACGGGAAGGGGCAGGGTGCGCATCGGCACCCTGCCCCTTCCTGCCGGGCGTCCCCCCGGCCCCCCGACCGGGGGGACGCCCTCGGGAGTCCGTCCGGGGTCGGACCGGTCCGACCCCGGACGGACCGGGTCAGTCCGTCGCGATGGCCGAGAGGACGTTCATCCGACCGGCCCGGAAGGCCGGGACGAGGGCGGCCAGCAGGCCGATGACCACCGAGGCGGCCAGCGTGGCGACGATCGTCCCGACCGGGACGGCGAGCGCCTCCAGCCCCTGCGACTTGAGCACCTGCTGGCCGGTGATCCCCCAGGCCAGGCCGAGGCCGGTGCCGAGCACCGCGCCGAACAGCGCGATCACCACGGATTCGAGGCGGATCATCCGGCGGAGCTGGCGGCGGGAGAGCCCGATCGCCCGGAGCAGGCCGATCTCGCGGGTCCGCTCGACCACCGAGAGCGCCAGGGTGTTGACGACGCCGAGCACCGCGACCACGATCGCCAGGCCGAGCAGGCCGTAGATCATGTAGAGCAGGGTGTTGACCTGCTCCTGGACGAGCTCCTTGTAGCCGGCCTGGTCGCGGACGGAGGCCTGCGGGTACTCCTTGAGTGACTCCTCCAGTGCGGCGAGCGTCTTGGTGACGTCCGCCCCGGAGACGGCCTTGCCGAAGAGCACCGCGTCGACCGGCAGGTCGGCGGCCGGGACCGCCTTCGTCACGGCGGCGAGGTCGGCGAAGGTGGAGCCGTCGAAGAGCGAGTTGCCCTTGGTCATGACGACCCCGACCGGCAGCGACTGGGTGCGCCCCTTGCCGTAGTCGATCCTGACGGTGTCGCCGACCTTGAGGCCGTGCTCCTTGGCGTAGTCCTCGCCGACGGCCAGCGAGCCCTGCTTGAGCGACTCGGCGGTGCCCGCCTTGACCGGCAGGCGGAAGTCGTCGGCGAAGGTGGCGGAGACGGCGGAGATGCCGTCCTCCGTGGTCCTGCCGTCCGGCGTGGTGAAGACCGCCGGGAGGAACTTCTGCTCGGTGACGTGGTCCACGCCCGAGGTCTTCCGCACCGCGTCGACCATGCCCGGGGTGATGCCGGTCTGCCCCGCCGAGATGATGTAGTCGGCGCCCACCGAGCGGTCGATCTGCTGGTTGGTGGACTCGATCACCGACGAGGTGAAGACCGAGGCACCGATCACCAGCGCCAGTCCGATCATCAGCGCGGCGGCCGTGGCGCCGGTCCGCCGCGGGTTGCGCATCGCGTTGCGCTGGGCGAGCCTGCCGGACGGGCCGAACAGCGAGGGCAGGAACGCCCCCAGCACCCGGACCACGGTGGTGGCCAGCAGCGGGCCGAGGACCACGAAGCCGACCAGGGTGAGGAACACTCCCAGGCCCAGGTACTGGCCGCCGGTGGCGGCCTTCTCCGCCTTCGCGGCCAGGACCAGCAGGCCCCCGCCGCCCGCCGTCAGCACCAGGCCGAGGACCGCCCGGACGGTGTTGGACCGGGCCTCGGCCGGGGTCCCGTGGTCGCGCAGGGCGGCGATCGGCGCGATCCGGCTGGCCCGGCGGGCCGGGATCCAGGCCGCGAGCACGGTGATCACGATGCCCACCGCGTACCCGGCGAGCGGGACGTTCAGCCCGATCTTCAGGTCCGAGGCGCTGAGGTGCATGCCGGCGGCGTTCATCAGCTGGATCAGGCCGACCGCGAGGCCGAGCCCGGCACCGATGCCGAGCGTCGAACCCACCGCGCCGAGGAGCAGTGCCTCCACCAGCACCGAGCGGTTGACCTGGCGGCGGCTGCCGCCGACGGCACGGAGCAGGCCGATCTCCCGGGTGCGCTGGGCGACCAGCATCGAGAAGGTGTTGATGATCAGGAAGCCGCCGACCAGCAGCGAGACACCGGCGAACCCGAGCATGGCGTACTTCATGAAGTCCAGGAAGGACCCGACGTCCTTGGCCCCCTCCTCCTTCTGCTCGGCGGCCGTCTTCGCCTGGTAGCCGCCGCCGAGCTTGGCGAGGGCGTCGGCCTTGAGCTGGTCGTCGGAGCGGCTGCCGTCGCCGAACAGCTCGACGGAGGTGTAGGCGGCCTGCCCCAGCAGGAGGCCCTGCGCCGTCGGGGTGTCGAGGAAGGCCAGTGCCGCGCCCGGGTTGGTGGTCCTGAAGGTGGCGATACCGGCGATGGTGAGGTCGTGCTTGCCGTCCGCGGTGAGCACGCGCAGCTTCCCGCCGAGGGCGAGACCGGCCTTCTTCGCCGTGTCGGCGTCGAGCACGACCTGGTCGGCGCCCTGCGGCGCGTGACCGGAGGTGATCTCGACCGGGTTGCGCGGGGTGTCCGCCCAGTTGCCGGTCATCGTCGGGGCGCCGTTGGTCGGGCCGACCTTCTTGTTGGTGGCCGGGTCGACCAGGACGGCGTTGGTGACGAAGATCTGACCGATCGCGGACTTCACGCCGGGAACGACGGAGACCTTCTGGAGGGTGTCGACGGGTATCGTCCGCGCCTTGCCCCGGGCGTCGTCGTCCTCCTCGCCGAACTCGGCCTTGGCCGGCTGGACGGAGAGGTCGGAGGCGGTCGAGGCGAAGAGCTTGTCGAAGGTGCTGGTCGCGGTGTTGGAGAACACCAGCGTCCCGGAGACGAACGCGACCGACAGCACGACCGCGACCAGGGAGAGCAGCATCCGGCCCTTGTGGGCGAAGAAGCTTCTGAGTGACGTCTTGAGCAGCATGGTCCGGTGTCCCCCGCGCTCAGCTGGTGCGCTTGCCGTCGAAGCGGCGCATGCGCTCCAGGACGGAATCAGCGGTCGGGGCGTACATCTCGTCGACGATCACGCCGTCGGCGAGGAAGAGCACGCGGTCCGCGTAGCCGGCGGCGACCGGGTCGTGGGTGACCATGACGATGGTCTGGCCCAGCTCGTCGACCGAGCGGCGCAGGAAGGAGAGCACCTCGGCGCCGGAACGGGAGTCGAGGTTTCCGGTGGGCTCGTCCCCGAAGATGATCTCCGGGCGGGCGGCCAGCGCCCGGGCCACCGCGACGCGCTGCTGCTGGCCGCCGGAGAGCTGGGTCGGGCGGTGCTTGAGGCGGTCCGCCAGGCCGACGGTCTCCACCACCCGGTCGAGCCAGGCGGCGTCCGGCTTGCGCCCGGCGATGTCCATCGGGAGCGTGATGTTCTCCAGCGCGTTCAGTGTCGGGAGCAGGTTGAACGCCTGGAAGATGAAGCCGATCTTGTCCCGGCGCAGCTTGGTGAGCTGCTTGTCCTTCAGGCCGGTGATCTCGGTGTCACCGATCCAGATGCGTCCCTCGGTGACCGTGTCCAGCCCGGCCAGGCAGTGCATCAGGGTCGACTTGCCGGAGCCCGAGGGCCCCATGATCGCGGTGAACCGGCCGCGCTGGATGTCGACGTCGACCGCGTCCAGCGCGGTGACCCTGGTCTCGCCCGAACCGTAGGCCTTGGTCACCTGACGCGCCGAGGCGGCGGCGGCAGGGGCACCGCCGGGAAGCTGGGGGTCGTACACGGCTGCTGCTGCCGTCGTCACGTGCGTCTCCTAAGAAGTGGGCCCACCCGTTGCCCCCAGCCTCGTCCTCACCACCTGCCCTGCGACATCGCGCAGGGGATAGTTCTTGACCGGGAGTTAGCCCCACCCTCCCGGTGTACCGGAAGCCCGGACCCGACAGAGGCGGGCCCGTTTCGGACGGGTGGGGACAGGAACCACGTTAGGAGTCGGGGCCCACCGTCCTCGTCATCCGACGGGAGGAAGAGGCCCAACCGTAGTTGTACGGGGCGCGGCACCCCTCCCCCTAGGGGTAGCCGCGCCCCACCTCAGGGTGGGCCCGTACGGGAACGCTTCTGACGCTCGGTCATCCCGTTTCGGTTCGCATCCGCACCGGCCGCGGGGGGCGGCCCGGGACGCCCGGTCAGGAGGCCAGGACCGGCGTGGCGAGCCGCTCCAGCGCGGTGGCGAACCCGTCCACCACCGGGCGGAGCAGCACGTCCGTCTCACGCTCGATCACGGTGGCGCCGTCCTCCCGGACGGTGATGTGGCGGTCGAGCACGAACCAGCCCTGGGTGATGTGACCCGCCCCCATCGAGCTGAGCACCGGACGCAGCGCGTAGTCCACCGCCAGCACGTGCGCGGTGGAGCCGCCGGTGGCGAGCGGCAGGACGGCCTTGTCCCGGAGCGCGAACTGCGGCAGCACGTCGAGCAGCGTCTTGAGCAGGCCCGAGTAGGCGGCCTTGTAGACCGGGGTGCCGATCACCACGCCGTCGGCCTCGGCGAACAGCTCCAGGGCGGCCACTATCTCCGGATGCGAGAAGTCGGCGGTGAGCAGGGCGTGCGCCGGGAGGCTGCGCACCTCGAAGGGGACGACGCGGTGGCCGCGCGACTCCAGCTGTGCGTCCACGTGGCGCAGCAGGCGGGTGGTGCGGGAGGTGGCGGACGGGGAGCCGGAGACGGACAGGACGGTGGCCATGGGTTCACCTCGGGGAGGAAGCGGGCGGAACTGCGGGCGGCACGGCACCTCGGCGGCGTCGGACCCACCGGCCCGGCGGCGGGCCGGACGGACGGCGGGCCGGGCGGGGCAGCGGTCAGCGCGCTGCGCGGGCAGCGTCGAGAAGGGGGAGAAGAGGAGGGAGTGGCGGGTTCGACGGTCGAGCGTCAGCCACAACAGAGCGAACAGGACACACGCAGAAGGTCGACGTGACGCCGACGCGTGAGGGTCCATCGCTGATCCATGGCATTCATGCAAACACGCAGCGTTCCGGACGGTCAAGGATCGTCCCGGCAGCCGAACACCAGGTGAGACGGATGGTGAGACGGCAGGTGCGGCGGGTGGCGGCCCGGAGGCCCCGCGGACTGTGCGGCGGACGCCCCGCGAGCGGCTCGGCGGGCCCCGCGGAGGACGGCGCGGCGGGGCCGGACGGTGCATGGCGGGCGAACGACCGGTGCGCGGCGCGGCGGTGGCGTGCGGTGGCGGGCCGGGCACCCCGCGTACGCCCGTCCGGGACCTTGCCGCGGAACGATCCGGCGCGTGCATCAAAACTGCTACAAGGGTCCTGGTGAGGGCCCCGGGGGGAGTCACCGCACCCGGCGTCGGGCATCCTCTCCCACATGAACACGTGGCAGGAGGGCCGCCCCGGTGGCGGCGGGAACTCGTACGGCAGCGGCAACGGTGGCGGTGGCGGCGCGTACGGGCAGAGCGGTGGCGGCGCCCAGGCCGAGCCGCCGCTGCCCTCCTCGATGAACCCGCGCGGCCCGGGCGCCCCGGCGCCCCGGCAGCCGCAGTCCCCGCCCCAGCAGTACGGGCAGCCGGCGGGCGGCGGGCGGCCGGGCGGCGGTCAGCCGCAGCCGCCCGGGTACGGGCCGGCCCAGGGCTACGGCCGGCCGCAGCAGTACGGGCAGCCCGACGGGCGACCGGGGGTACCCCCGCAGGGGACGCCCGGCGGCCCCGGCGCACCCGGGGGGCCGATAACCCCCGGCGGCTCCCAGCCGCCCTCGGCCGCCCGTCCGTCGCGTTGGCCGCGGCGCCGGATCGTCAAGTGGTCGGTCTTCGGCGTCCTGATCGCGCTGATGGTCACGACCGTCTCCACCTGGTTCTGGGCGGACTCCAAGCTCAACCACGAGAACGTGCTCGCCGACTACCCCGGCCGCCCCGCCGCGGGCAAGGGCACCAACTGGCTGATCGTCGGTTCCGACAGCCGCAACGGCCTCTCCGACTCTCAGGAGGAGGACCTTCACACCGGTCACGCGGGCGGCAAGCGCAGTGACTCGATGATGGTCCTGCACGTCGGGGAGAACGGGAACACCCTGATGAGCATCCCGCGCGACTCGTGGGTGCCGATCCCGGACCACCCGGGCGACAACGGCAAGACCGTCAAGTCCGCTCCCGCGAAGATCAATTCGGCCTTCGCGCTGGGCGGCGGGAAGCTGCTGGCGCATACCGTCGAGATGAACACCGGCATCCGCATCGACCACTACGCCGAGATCGGCTTCGCCGGCTTCGTGGGCATCGTCGACTCGGTCGGCGGCGTGGACATGTGCATCGAGCAGGACGTCAAGGACAAGGACTCCGGCCTCGACCTCAAGGCCGGCTGCCAGACCCTCAGCGGCACCCAGTCGCTGGCCTTCGTCCGCCAGCGCCACCAGATGGCCGACCAGGACCTCGGCCGGATGCGCAACCAGCAGCAGTTCCTCGGTGCCCTGGCCAAGCAGGCGGCCTCCCCCGCCACGGTGCTCAACCCGTTCACCTTCTACCCGCTGGTCTCCTCCGGCCTCGGCACCCTGATCGTCGACGAGGACGCCGGACTGACCGACCTCGGCTCGCTGTTCCTCGCGATGAAGGACGTCAACGGCGGCAGCGGCAAGAGCATCACCGTGCCGATCGCCAACCCGGACTTCAGGACCAGCACCGGGGAGTCGGCGGTCAAGTGGGACACCGCCAAGGCGAAGCAGGTCTTCGAGGCCTTCAAGAACGACACGGCCGTGCCCGAGGTCAAGTGACCGCGGGTCCTGCGTGACGCCGTGTAACGCTCCCGACACAATGGGTGGATGTCTCTCGTCACCGCGCTGATCTACCGCCGCCGTCACCGCCTCCTGGGCCGCCTGGTCCAGGAGGCGCTCGCCGTCTACGGGATGGAGGTGCCGGCCGCCGCCGAGATCGGGCCCGGCCTGGTCGTCTTCCACCGCGGCTTCGGCACCGTCCTGCACCCGTACACCACGCTCGGCTCGGGCGTGACGCTGTACAACGGCGTGACCGTCGGCCGGGCCGACCCGTGGGTGCCGCAGGAGCTGAGCCCGATGCGCCGCGTGGTGGTCGAGGACGGCGCGGTGCTCTGCGCGGGCGCCAAGGTGGTCTGCAAGGAGGGCGTGCTGACCGTGGGGGCGGGCACCGTCGTCGGCGCCAACGCGGTGCTCACCCGTTCCACCGGCCCGGGCGAGGTCTGGGCCGGCGCCCCCGCCCGCAAGGTGGGGACGCGGGCGGGATGGGACGGTGAGCGACCGCGCGTGGCGCCGCAGGCGGTGGCGGCGGTGACGGGACCCTAGGCGCCGGCGCCCGGTGACCCGGCGGCGCGGACCGGACCGGACCGATCAGGGGACGACGATCTGCCGGAGGTGGCCCGTGGCGCACTCCGCGTACCGCTGGACCGGCTCGCCCTCCCCGTCGCACCCCTCCGTCTCGCCGGCGAACCCGTAGTGGATCTCCGGCCCACCGGCGCCGCCGGTCCACCAGGCATCCGCCAGGTGCACCACGAGGGTGGCCGGGTGGTGCGGCTCGGGGCGCTCCAGGACGAGCTCGCGGAGGGTCTCGCCGGGCCGGAAGGCGATCACCGTCTCGCTGGTCCGGATCCGCGCCCGGCCGTCCCCCCGGTCACAGGCCCAGTAGGCGGCCACCTTGACGTCCAACCGGCCCTCGACGCTGCCCTCGCCCGGGCGGACGTACTCCTCCTCGGGCACCCAGCGGGCGTGGTTGCGGATGTCGTCCGGCCCGAACCACTCCGCCCAGGTGACCCAGTAGCCGGCGACCCGTTTGAGCGTCATGCCCTCGCGCACGATCCGCACCGGGATGCGGGTCAGGTTCGCCGGCTCGTCGACGAGCAGCACGCGGCCCTGGCGGTCGACACGGGTGCCCCTGTGCGCCTCGAAGGACAGGACGGTCACCTGCTCGAACGTCACCTCGGCGTCGTCCCTGCGTCGACTCGACTGACTCATGGGTGGAACCACCTTGCCGGAGAGCTGAGTTGGTCGGCAGCGGGCACCCCGGAACCGGTGATCCACCCGCGCCAGGGCAGCCTACGGTGCACGGACGGTCGCGATCCGTGATTCCGACGAACCCGCCCGAACCGGTCGGTGCGCGGCTATTCTGCGCGTGCACACCACGTGGAGGAGGTCGGTCCCGAATGGGCGACGCACACTGGCGGGAGCTCCACCGGGAGCCGATCCACAGCGCGTACGGACGCGGCACGGACCGGGTGACCTTCGCCCTCCCGGACGGCCGCGAGGGCGTCTACCACCTCGCGAACGAGTACTCGGCCGCCACCGTCGTCGCCCTGACCCCGGACCGGCGGATCCTCCTGACCAGGCAGTTCAGGCCCGGCCCGCAGGCCCTGCTGTACGAGCTGCCGGGCGGCGTGGTGGAACCCGGCGAGGCGCCGGAGCACGCCGCGTCCCGCGAACTCGCCGAGGAGACCGGCTACCGGGGCACCGTCGAACTCGCGGCCGCCGCCTGGCACGACGCCTACTCCAACGCCCGCCGCTACGCCTTCGTCGCCACCGACTGCACCCCCGCGTCCCGACCGGCGCCCGACCGGGACGAGTTCATCGAGGTCGCAACGATGCCGCTGGAGGAGTTCAGGGCCACCGTGCTGCGGCGCGGGCTGCTCACCGACGTCGGGCCGGCCTACCTGGGCCTGGACCACCTCGGGTTGCTGTAGGCCGATCCAGCGGAGCTCGCCGGAGGGCCACCGGGCCGTGGCAGGATCGGGCGGACGTTTCCCCACCACTCCCGGAGGCATCCCGTGGCCGAGCAGCTGTACGCCGTCCTCAAGACCAACCACGGTGACATCACCGTCAAGCTCTTCCAGTTCCACACCCCGAAGACCGTGCGCAACTTCGTCGAACTCGCCGAGGGCGCCCGGGAGTGGACCGATCCGGCGACCGGGGAGCCGAGCACCGCCCGGCTCTACGACGGCACCACGTTCCACCGGGTCATCCCCGGCTTCATGATCCAGGGCGGCGATCCGCTCGGCACCGGCACCGGCGGTCCCGGCTACTCGTTCCCGGACGAGTTCCACCCCGAGCTCTTCTTCACCAAGCCCTACCTGCTGGCGATGGCCAACTCGGGCCCCAACTCCAACGGCTCGCAGTTCTTCATCACCGTCCGCGCGACCCCGCACCTGAACCGCAAGCACACCATCTTCGGCGAGGTCGCCGACGAGGCCGGCCGGAAGGTCGTCGACTCCGTCGCCGCCACCCCCACCGGCCCGGGCGACCTCCCGCTCGACGCCGTGGTCGTCGAGTCGGTCGTGATCGAGCGCCGCTGACGTCGCACCGTCGCCGCGCGACGACGCTCCGACGACGCACTCGACTTCGCGCTCGACGGCGCGCGGGCGGCCCGCCGAAGGCTCCGGAGCGGGGGGCCGACCCGTCCGGCCTCCCGCTTCCCGCCCCCTACGCCGGGCGGGCGAACACCAGCTCCAGCACCGCCCGCGCCAACTCCTCGACGTCCGCCTCGCCCCGGCTCTCCGGCAGGGCGCCGTTCAGCCAGAGGGCGGCGAAGCCGTGCGCCAGCGACCAGGCCGCGATCGTCGACAGCCGGTCCGCGCCCCCCGACGGCGACAGCTTCCGGCCACTCGCCGCCAGCACCGCGCCCGCCCGCTCCCTCGCCGCGGCCATCTCCGGGTCGTCCGCCCGGTACAGCTCCGGCCGGAACATCACCTCGAAGTACGCCCGGTGGTCGACCGCGAACCGCACGTACGCCACCCCCGCCCCGAACGGGTCCCCCGCCGCGCGCTCCAGGCTGTCCGCGAACAGCTCGAACCCCTCCGCCGCCACCGCGGTCAGCACGCCCGCCTTGTCGCCGAAGTGGTGCGCCGGCGCGGCGTGCGACACCCCCGCCCGCCGTGCCAGCTCGCGCAGGCTCCACCCCGACGGCCCGGACTCGGCGACGGCGGCCAGCGCGGCGTCCAGTACCGCCCGCCGCAGGTTCCCGTGGTGGTAGCCCGGTCGCTCCTGGTCGGTCGTCGCCATGTCCGTTCCTCTCCTGGGTGATCCCCCACCTTATCTAGTCATTGACAAGTTTACCTCCGGGGGGCAATCTTTCCAGTGACAAGATTGGAGTCCGACCATGGCCCCCCTGATCGCGCTCGTCGGCGGCTTCGCCGTCCTCCGCCTGCTCGGCCTGATCGCCGTAGACGGCCTCGACGCCTGGCAGCCCGCCGTCCGCGGCGCCCTGGCGCTGATGTTCGTCACCACCGGCGTGCCGCACTTCGTCCCGTCCTGGCGCCGCCAGTTCGTCGCGATGGTCCCGCCGGCGCTCCCCGCCCCCGCGCTGCTCGTCACCGTCACCGGCGTGCTGGAGCTGGCCGGCGCCGCCGGACTCCTGGTGCCCCCGCTCGCGCCCTTCGCCGCCGCCGGACTCGCCCTGCTGATGCTCGCGATGTTCCCGGCCAACGTCCACGCGGCCCGCCACCGCCTGACCCTCGCGGGGAGGCCGGTCACCCCGCTGCCCGCCCGCACCGCGCTCCAGGTGCTCTTCGTCGCCGCAGCCGTCGCCGCAGCCGTCTGACGGGCCGCGCGGGGCCGGCCGGGCCGGAAAAAGCGCGGACGCGGCCCGCATGGTGCGGGCCGCGTCCGATTGCGGTGAAAGGGACCGGCCCCTACTCCACGATGCCGGAAGCGGCGATGGTGACCTTGGCCGACGGGCGGCCGCTGGCCGAACCGAGCGCCTCGATCGTCTTCACCAGGTCCAGGCCCTCGACGACCTCGCCGAAGACGACGTGCTTGTCGTCCAGCCAGTTGGTCACGATGGTGGTGATGAAGAACTGCGAGCCGTTGGTGTTCTTGCCCGCGTTGGCCATCGAGAGCTGGCCCGGCTTGGTGTGCTTGAGCTTGAAGTTCTCGTCCGCGAACTTCTCGCCGTAGATGCTCTTGCCACCGGTGCCGTCACCACGGGTGAAGTCGCCACCCTGGAGCATGAAGGCCGGGATGATGCGGTGGAAGGACGAGCCCTCGTAGCCGAAGCCGTGCTGGCCGGTGGCCAGCTCGCGGAAGTTCTGGGCGGTCTTCGGGACGATGTCATCGAAGAGCGTGAAGACGATGCGGCCGGCCGGCTTGTCGTCGATGGTGATGTCGAAGTAAACGTTGGAACCCATGCAGGGATCATGGCATGTCGCGCGCCCGGGCGCGCGGCACCCCCCGGAGCCCGGGCACGCCGCGCAGGGGAGAGGGACGCGCCTCGGGCCGGTCCACGGGCCGTGCCTCAGCCCGGCCTGTGCGCGAGCAGGAACGCCTGCGGGGTCTTGTCCTCGCCCACCGGCTCGCGGACCAGGCGGGCGGCGACCGTCAGGCCCGCCCCGGCGGCCAGTGCCGTGACGTGGTCGGGCTGCCGGCGGCGGAAGTCCAGGACCACCGGGTGGCCGAACGGCCGGTCGACACGCAACGGCCGGTCGCCGACCTGGAAGGCCAGCAGGAGGTGGCCGCCGGGCGCGAGGACGCGGTGGAACTCGGCGAAGACCCGGGGCAGGTGCTCCTCCGGGGTGTGGATGATCGAGTACCAGGCCACCGCTCCGGCCAGCTCGCCGTCGGCGTAGGGGAGTTCCAGCAAGGAGCCGACCTCGAACCGGAGCCCGGGATAGGTGGCCCGGGCCAGCTCGACCATGCGCGGGGAGAGGTCGAGGCCCGAGACGTCCAGGCCCAGCCGGGCCAGGTGATCGGTCACCCGGCCCGGTCCGCAGCCGAGTTCGACCGCCCGGCCGTCGCCCACCAGCTCGGCGAAGGCCGCCAGCATCGCCCGGTCCAGCGGCTCGGCCGCCAGCTCGTCGCGGTAGCGGTCGGCGTAGTCGACGGCCACCGCGTCGTAGAACGCCCGGGCCGCGGTCAGGAACTCCGGTTCGGTCATGGTCCCCGACCCTATCGGGGCTAGCATCGCCGCCAGAAACAACCGGCCTAGGGGAAAAGGGACATGATGCGGATCGGGGTCTATCTGGCGCACCCTCGGACGGGCAGCTTCAACCACGCGCTGTTCGGGGCCGTCGTCGACGAGCTGCGGGAACGGCGCGGCTGCGAGGTCGTCGCGCACGACCTGTACGCGGAGGGGTTCTCCCCGCTGCTGACCCCCGAGGAGACGGAGACCGTGGCCGAGCACGGGCCGCAGCGGCCGGGGGCCGGTGATCCCCTACTCGCCCTCCACCGGGCCGAGGTGGCCGCCCTGGACGCGCTGGTCCTGATCCACCCGAACTGGTGGGGCATGCCGCCCGCCGTGCTCACCGGCTGGGTGCAACGGGTGCTGGTCCCGGGAGTGGCCTACAAGCTGGGCACGGCGGACGGCGAGCCGGTCGGGCTGCTGCGGGCCGGACGGGCACTGGTGCTGAACACCTCGGACACCCCGGAGGACCGCGAACGCGAGGAGTTCGGGGATCCGCTGCAACGGATCTGGGCGGCCTGCGTCCTGCCGTACGTGGGCGTCACCGACGTGCGCCGGCGGGTGTTCCGCACCGTGACGGACTCGTCCGACGACGTCCGCGCGCAGTGGCTCCGCCAGGCGCGGCAGGAGGCCGCGGCGCTGATCGGCTGAGGCCGGCCGGAGGAACCGTGCGTCGCGCGTAGACGGCGGACCGGGGAGTGACCGTCCGGACCGGGACGTCCGGGTACCGGTGTGCGCGGGCGTGCTAGAACCGGCATCGGGTGTGAACGCTCACCCTGCACCGCACCCCGGCACCACCGCGTCACCGCGCAACCCCGCGCCCGTCCGTGGCGCGTCGTGCCACCCGTGCCACCTGCGTCACCCGTGCGATTCCGTGCAACCCCGGCCACCCAACAAGGGAGACCCATGTTCACCGCACACGCCCCCCGCCGCGCCCCCGTGCGCCTGCTGCTCGCCGCCTTCGCCGCCCTGGCGCTGCTGCTCTCCGGCGCCGCCGCCGCGACCACCGCCTCGGCCACCACGACCGGGCTGGACGGCGCCTGGGCCTGCTCCGTCCCGTCCGGGTACACCTACGACCAGGTGTCCATGAACCGGACCTGCAGCTCCGGCAGCTGGAACGCGCCGCAGTTCCACCTGCGCACCCCCGTCGACGGCCTGACCGCCTGTACCAGCGCGCCCGGCTTCGTCTACGACGCCATCACCTGGGGCAGCGCCTGCAGCCAGCAGCCCGGCGTGACCTCCAACGCGTACCGCCTGCGGACGCCGTACGACGGCCTCACCGCCTGCATGGGCACCCCCGCCTTCACCTACGACCTGATCACCTACACGAGCGGGTGCAGCCTCAACCAGGGGACCCAGGCCACGACCTTCCGGCTGCGCAAGCCGGTCAACGGCCTCTGGGCGTGCCAGGTCCCGAACGGCTTCACCTACAGCGCCACCACCCAGAACTGGGACTGCAGCCACATCCAGGGCGTACCGTCCACCAAGTTCCTGCTGATCGGCTGAATACGGCCGTGGGGGCGGGCCGCCCGGCGGACGCCCGGTAGCCTGCCCCCATGGAGAACGACACGACGCCGGACGCCGAGCCGCTGCACTGGCAGAAGGGGACACTCGACCCCGACGCGCCCGTGCCCTGCCTGGAGATCGCCGCCGACGGGGACCTGATCCGGCTCCGCGAGTCGGACGCCCCCGCGCTCGTCGTCACCACCAGCAAGGCGAAGCTGCGCGCCTTCATCCTGGGCGTGAAGGCGGGCGAGTTCGACCACCTGGTCTGAGCTTGTGATTTATCCGGTGCGGCGGGGTTTGGTGCCGACCTTGTGATGAGCCGGTCGGCGGTAGGGCTCGCCGGTGGCCAGGAGCAGGCCCACGTCGTAGCGGTTCGCGGGGCGGCGGTTCTTGGAGCCGGGCGGGCGCC
>NZ_JAQYWZ010000804.1:0-71237 GCF_036290945.1 Streptomyces sp. BE303 | reverse complement strand
TGACGTGGTGCGCTGGCGGGCCGACGGCCTGCTGGACTTCCTGGGCCGGGCGGACGACCAGGTGAAGATCCGCGGCTACCGGGTCGAGCCCGGTGAGATCGAGGACGCCCTCGCGGCCCACGAGGACGTCGCCCAGGCGGCGGTGGTGGTCCGTGAGGACACCCCCGGCGTGAAGCGCCTCGCTGCCTACCTGGTGCCAGGTGAGGGTACCCTTATCGAGGCCACCGAGATCCGGCGTATGCTGGCGTCCCGGCTGCCCGAGTACATGGTGCCGTCGGCGTTCGTCGTCCTCGACGCGCTGCCGCTGACCGTCAACGGCAAGCTCGACCGCAAGGCCCTGCCGGAGCCCGGTGCCGAGGACTACACGTCGTCGGGATCGCAGCGCGAACCCCGGTACCCGAGCGAGAAGGCGGTGCACACGGCGTTCGCACAGGTGCTCGGCATGCCCGCGCTCGGCATCGACGAGAACTTCTTCGACCTCGGTGGCCACTCTCTGCTCGCGATGTCGCTGCTCCAGCGGCTGCGTGCCGAGTTCGAGGGTCACATCGGTCTGGCCGACCTGCTCGCCAGGCCGACCGTCGCGGCCCTGGCCGACTTCCTGGTGGACCGGCTGGTCCACGACGCCCTCGGAGCGGAACCGGGTGACGGTACCGCCTGCTCCGGCTGACCGCCCCCTCCCCTTCCCACGACTCACTAGGAGAACCAGATGAGCGCCACCAACCCCTTCGAGGACGACGACGCCCGCTACCTCGTGCTCGTCAACGAGGAGAACCAGCACTCCCTGTGGCCCGCGTTCGCCGAGGTCCCGGCCGGCTGGACCACCGTCCACGGCGAGGACACCCGCCAGGCGTGCACCGAGTACATCGACGCCAACTGGACGGACCTGCGTCCGGCGAGCCTGATAGCCCGGACCGAGGCCGCGGCCTCCTGACCGCCCCGGGAGGGGACGGCCGCGTGCCGTCCCCTCCCGTCCCGTTCCCCCCGCAGACACCCGACGGATGGCCATCGCGTGAGCACCCATCAGCCAGAACCCGCCGCCGGCCCGTCCGACGGCCTGACCGCCGAGCAACTCGCCGACGAGGAACTGGAGCCCGGTGCCCTCTCGGCCGAACGCCGCCGCCGGGCCCGGGCCCTGCTCCGGGGCTCCCTGAAGCCCCACCGGGTCACGGTGGCCGCCGCCATGACCGCCGCGGCGATCCGCCAGCTCGCCCTGCTCGCCGTGCCCTGGTGCGTCCAGAAGGCGCTCGACGAGGGCCTGGAGAAGCACGACAGCGGCGCCCTGATGAGCTGGGCCGGCGCCACCGCGCTCGCCGCCCTCGTCCAGTTCGCCGGCCTCTACGGCTGGCAGTACTGGGCCGGCTACGCCGACGCCAAGGTCGGCGCCGACCTGCGCGCCCGCCTCCTGCACCACCTCTCCGGCCTGGACCGGGCCGCCCTCGCCTCGCGCGGCCACGGCGACCTCGCCATGCGCGCCACCCGCGACACCGACCTCGTCCGCGAGTGGGTGCACGGCCTGGCCGTCTGGGTCGTCCTCGGTGTCACCTTCCTCACCGTGCTGCCCCTCATCGCGGCGCTCGACCTCAGCCTGCTGCTGGTCACCCTCGGCACCCTGCCCTTCCTGGTCTGGGTCAACCTGCACTTCCCGCGCCGCTTCGCCGCGGCCAGCGGCGAGCTCGCCAAGGCCCACGGCGACCGCGCCGACGCCGTCGCCGACCTGCTCCAGATCGGCACCGGCCTGCGCGGCACCGGCGGCCACCGCCCGCTGGTCCACCGGCACCACGGCGCCAGCGCCGAGGTCACCGAACGGACGGTCATCGCCGCCCGCATCGAGGCCAGCTGGGCCGCCGTCGGGCCGTTCGTCCCCCGCCTCGCCGTCGCCGCCGGCGTCGGCTTCGGCGGACTCGCCGTCCTCGACGGCCGGCTGACCATCGGCGGACTCACCGCCTTCACCAGTTGGATGGCCATCGTCACCCTCGCCACCCGCGTCCTGGTCGACCGCCTCCTGGAGCGCGGCCAGGCCGACGTCGCCGCCGCCCGCATCGACGAGGCCCTCTCCATCCGCCCCGTCGTCGCCGAGCCGCCCGCAGGGAAGGCCCTCGACCTGCCGGAGCACGGCACCCTGGCGTTCACCGGCGCCACCGCCGTCCGGGACGGCCGCACCGTCCTCGGGCCGGTCGACCTCACCGTCCGGCACGGCGAGTTCGTCGCCGTCTCCGGGGCCACCGGATCCGGCAAGAGCACGCTGCTGCGCCTCGCCGTCCGCCTCGACGACCCCGACGGCGGCACCGTCGCCTACGGCGGCACCGACCTGCGCGAGGCCCGCCTCGACCAGGTCCGCGAGCGCATCTCCTACGTCGCCCAGCGGCCGGTGCTGCTCTCCGGCACCGTCGCCGACAACCTGCGGCTCGGCCGCGACATCGACCCGGAGACCCTGTACGAGGCGTGCCGCACCGCCGGCATCCACGACCAGCTGACCGCCATGCCCGACGGCTACGAGACCGAACTCGGCGAGGGCGGCACCGCCCTGTCCGGCGGCCAGGTCCAGCGCCTGGCCATCGCCCGCGCCCTGCTCGGCGACCCCGCCGTCCTGCTGCTGGACGACTCCACGTCGGCGCTGGACACCACCACCGAGAAGATCGTCCTCGACCGGCTGCGCACCTGGGCCGGCCAGGACCGCACCGTCCTGTTCGCCACCCACCGCACCGCCGTCCTGGACACCGCCGACCGCGTCGTGACCCTGGAGTCCCCGCGCGGCGGCGCCCCGGACGAGGACGGCGCCACCCCGGAAGGCCCCGCCGCCGTGACCACCCCGGACGCCATGGAGGTGGCTCGTGGCTGAACAGCCCCTGCTCAAGGACGAGGCCGACGAGCGCGCGGTGCTCCGCCGCGCCTGGCCCTACCTGCGCCCGCACCGCGGCCGCCTCGGCATCGCCCTCGGCGTCGGCCTGGCGGACTCCGCCGCGCTGGTCGCCGTCGCCCCGCTCATCGGCCTGGCCGCCCGCGCCCTGCTCGACCGCGACCGCGGCGGCCTCGGCCTCGCCGTCGCCCTGCTGGCCGGGCTCGGCCTCGCCCAGCTGGTGCTGGCCCGGGTCGGCGAACTGCTGCTGATCAAGGGCGGCGAGGACGTCGTCCGCACCCTGCGCGAGCAGGCGGTGGAGAACCTGGCCACCGCCCCCCTGCGCTTCCTGGAGACCCACCGCAGCGGGGAACTCCTGCGCCGGGCCACCGGCGAGGTCGCCGCGCTCGCCGCGTTCGTCCGCATGCACCTGCGCAACCTGGTCTCCTCGGTGGCCACCCTGGCCTTCACCCTGGTGCTTCTGGCGAGCTACTCGTGGCTGCTGCTGCTCGTCCAGATCGCCGTGTTCCTGCCGCTGACCCTGCTGGTGACCCGCTGGTTCCAGCGCGACGCCGCCTCCGCGTTCGGCGGCAAGGCGACCGCCGAGGCGACGGTCGCCGCCACCTTCTCCGAGACGCTGACCGCCCGGGAGGCCCTCCAGACCTCCCGCGGCCTGGCGGGCTGGACGAAGCGCTTCGACCGCGAGAACCGGCACGCGGTGCACGCCGCCCGCCGCGCCCTGCGGGTGGAGAACCGGATCGACCTGGTCAGCCTGATCGAGGGCGTCGCCCTCGTGGTGCTGCTGATGGTCGGCGGCTGGATGGTCACCCGGGACACCGCGAGCGTCGTCACCGTGGTGGTCTTCGTCGTCGCCAGCCGCAACCTGTTCGACTCCTTCGCCGACATCTCCCAGCTCGTCGGCGAGGTGCAGACCGCCCGCACCGGCCTCGCCCGGCTGCTGGACCTGCTGGCCGCCACCACCCCGGACCGCCGCCCCGCCCGGGCGGAGGGCCTGGCCACCCGCGGCGACCTGCGCTGCACCGCCGTCGAGTTCGGCTACCGCGCCGAGGGCCTGGACCTCCACGGCCTGACGCTGGACTTCCCGCAGGGCAGCCGCACCGGCGTCGTCGGTGAGACCGGCTCCGGCAAGACCACGCTCTCCAAGCTGCTCTGCGGCCTCTACCGGCCCGACGGCGGCTCGGTGACCTTCGCCGGCACCGACCTCACCGACATCCCGGAGGAGCAGCTGCGCCGCCGGATCGTCCTGGTGCCGCAGGAGGTCCGCCTGGTCTCCGGCACCATCGCCGACAACCTCGCCCTGGTCCAGGGCGAGCCCGACCGGGCGCGCATCGAGCGGACCGTGGACGAACTGGGCCTGCGGGAGTGGCTGGAGGACCTGCCCGGCGGCCTGGACGCCGAGGTGGGCCAGCGCGGCGGCAACCTCTCGGCGGGGGAGCGCCAGATCCTGGGCGTGGTCCGGGCGGTCCTGGCGGACCCGGCGGTCCTGGTCCTCGACGAGGCGACCGCGGACATCGACCCGGTGACCGCCGCCCGCCTGGAGCACGCGCTCGACGAACTGCGCTCCGACTGCACCCTGGTGGTGATCGCCCACCGGCCGGCCACCATCGCCCGACTGCCCCGGGTGGTCCGGTTGGACGGCGGTCGCCTGACGGGTGACGAAACGGCAGGTGGGAGCGTCGAATCCGGTACCCCGACTGGTCTCGGAGTTCGAGGTTAGGCTAACCTAATCAAATGATCGCCCCGTGCCGCCGTCCCGGCTCCCCCCGGAACGGCGGCACGGGCCTGTCCGGGCCTGCAGACACCTCGACGGAATGGGCTGACCGATGAACACCGACACGGCACCGCCGCGCATGCGGATCGTCCGCCATCCGCTCAAGTACCGCCTGCTGGAGGTCAAGCAGGTCGTCCGGGTCACGCCGGGCACCGTGCGGGTCACCTTCGCCGGCGACGCACTCGACGGCTTCTGCGAGCAGGCCCCCACCGACCACGTGAAGCTCTGCTTCGCCTTCGAGGGCGACGACCTCCCGGTCGAGCCGATCGTCGAGAACGACACCTGGATGGACGCCCCCGAGGGCATGTCCGAGCCGCTGACCCGCGACTACACCATCCGCTCCTACCGCCGCGAGGCCAAGGAGCTGGACATCGACATGGTCCTGCACGGGACCGGCGTCGGCTCCAGCTGGGCCGCCGCCGCCGAACCCGGCATGAAGCTCGGCGTGTTCGGCCCCCGCGGTTCGGAGGAGATCCCCTTCGTCCACGACTGGTACCTCCTCGGCGCCGACGAGACCGCGCTGCCCGCGCTCGCCCGCTGGCTGGAGATGCTCCCCGCCGGCGTCAAGGTCCTCGCCTTCGCCGAGGTCCCCGGCCCCGAGCACGAGCAGCTCCTGACCACCGACACCGACGCCACCGTCACCTGGGTGCACCGCGGCGACGCCCGGTCCGGCAGCACCGACCTGCTGGAGCAGGCCATCCGCGCCGCCCGGCTGCCCGAGGGCATGGGCTTCGCCTGGGTCGCCGGCGAGGCCAACACCCTCAAGCCGATCCGCCGCTACCTGCGCAACGAGTGCGGCCTGACCAAGAACCAGGTCGACGTGGACGGCTACTGGAAGCGCGGGGTGGCCAACCACGACCACCACGAGGACGACCACCAGCCGCACGCATGAGCACCGACACACTCGACAAGCCGGCCCCGACCCGAACGGCCTCCGCGCCGCGCGGCCGGGCCGGCACCGCGCGCCGCACCGCCTGGCTGTTCGGGGCGCTCCTGCTGCTCGCGCTCCTCGCCCTCGCCGGCATCGCCGTCGGCGCCCGCTCGGTCGCCCCCGGCCAGGTCCTGCACGTCCTGCTGAACCACGAACCCACGTCCGAGGACTGGATCGTGGTCCACCACTCCCGCATCCCCCGGACGCTGCTGGGCATCGCCGTCGGCGCCGCCCTCGGCATCGCCGGGGCCATGATGCAGGCGCTCACCCGCAACCCGCTCGCCGACCCAGGCCTGCTCGGCATCAACGGCGGCGCCGCAGCCGCCGTCGCCGCCGGCACCGCCCTGTTCGACCTGCGCTCCTTCGGGTCCTTCGTCTGGTTCGCCCTCGCCGGGGCGGCGGTCGCCGCCCTCGTCGTGCAGATCCTCGGCGGCGGAGGACGCGCCTCGGCCACCCCGGCCCGGCTCGCCCTCGCCGGCACCGCCGTCACGGCGGTGCTCACCGCCTTCGTCAACGGCCTGATCCTGCTCGACCCGCTCACCCTCAACCGCTTCCGGTTCTGGCAGGTCGGCACCCTCGCGGGCGTCGACTCCACGGTGCTCGGCCAGGTCGTCCCCTTCCTCGCGGCCGGCGCGGTGCTCGCCCTCTTCCTCGGCCGGCCGCTGAACGCCCTGGCGCTCGGCGACGACGCCGGGCACGCACTCGGCGCCAACCCCACCCGCACCCGCATGCTCAGCCTGCTCGCGATCACCCTGCTGTGCGGGGCCGCGACCGCCGCGGTCGGCCCGATCGCCTTCATCGGCCTCGCCGTCCCGCACCTCGCCCGCCACATCTGCGGGCCGGACCAGCGCTGGATCATGCTGCTGTCGGCCGTCCTCGCCCCGGTGCTGCTGCTCGCCTCGGACATCATCGGCCGGCTCGCCCTGCACCCCGCCGAACTCCAGGTCGGCGTCGTCACCGCCTTCATCGGGGCCCCGCTCTTCATCGCCCTGGTACGCGGCCGGAGGATCGCCCAACTGTGAACAGCCCCACCACGGTCGAGCAGACCGCCGCGCCCGAGAAGAGCCGGACCACCCGGCCGCCGGGGGCCGGGCGGCCCGCCGTCCCGCTCCACGCCGTCCGGCTGCCCGGCGGCCTCTCGCTGCGCTGGCACGCCCGCGCCACCGTCGTCGGCCTGCTGATCCTCGCCGCGCTCTGCGGCGTGGTCGTCTGGTCGCTGACCGCCGGTGACTACCCGCTGCCCGTCTCCGACGTGGTCGACGTGCTCACCGGCGGCGGACGGCGTGCCGACCGCTACATCGTGATGGAGGTGCGGCTGCCCCGACTGCTCACCGCGCTGCTGGTCGGCGCGGCGCTGGGCCTCGCGGGCGCCCTCTTCCAGACGCTCGCCCGCAACCCCCTCGGCAGCCCCGACGTCATCGGCTTCACCGTCGGCTCCGCCACCGGCGCCCTCGCCGTGATCCTGGTGATCGGCGGCAGCGCCGCGACCGTCGCCGGCGGCGCCGTGGTGGGCGGCATGCTCACCTCCGTCGCGGTCTACCTGCTGGCCCGGCGCGGCGGCACCCAGGGCTACCGCCTGGTCCTCGTCGGCATCGGCGTCAGCTCGCTGCTCTCCTCGCTCAACGCCTACCTGATCGCCCGGGCCTCCTTCAGCGACGCCCAGAGCGCCGCGGTCTGGCTCACCGGCAGCCTCAACGCGCGCGGCTGGGAGCACTGCGGGCCGATGGCCGTCGCGCTCGCCCTGCTGCTGCCCGCCGCCGTCCTGCTCGGGCGCCCGCTGCGGATGCTGGAGATGGGCGACGACGCGGCCTCCTCGCTCGGCGTCCGGACCGAGGGCGCCCGGGTCTGGCTCGTGCTGATCGGCGTCGGTCTGACCGCCGCGGCCACCGCCGCCGCCGGCCCGATCCCGTTCGTCGCCCTGATCGCCCCGCAGGCCGTCCGCCGCCTCACCCGGGCCACCGGTCCCAACCTGCTCGGCTCCACCCTCCTCGGGGCCCTGCTCCTGGCCGTCAGCGACCTCGCGGCCCAGCGCCTGCTGGCGCCCACCCAGCTCCCGGTCGGCGTCCTGACCGGCGTCGTGGGCGGCTGCTACCTGGTCTGGCTGATCCTCGGCCAGTGGCGCGCCAAGCGCGGCTGACCACCGGGGAGCGCAGAACACGCGGTGAACGACGGCGGGCCCGGTGGACGATCCACCGGGCCCGCCTCCGTAGCGGCTCGGTTCACCCGTGGGGGTCCGGACCGGCGCTGATGGAACCCGTGACCCGCGCGGGTGCGACCGGACTCCGACCGCCGACGCTCACCGGTTCCCTCCCGGTAGATGACGGCTGCACACGCATTCGGCGTCACCGCAGAGGCATACCAGTACCACTGCACGGGCCTCGTCCCGAATCCCACCGGGGCACCCGTGGTGGGCGCCGAGCAGGCACTCCGCCGAGATGTAGCGGCCTCCTCGTTCGGTGTCGAGGTGGACGACGATGTCGGCGGGTCCGTCGGACCGTGCGGCGACGGCGGTCACCGGGTCTCCTCGGGAGCGGGACACGGGCAGGCGTGCGCGACGACTGCCCAGCCCAGGGGAGCCAGATCGGGGCCGGTCGGGGTGTAGACGTGGCCGGCTCGAAGGAGCTCGCCACCGGCGTGGTTGCAGCGGATACAGGCTCGGCCCTGAAGTTGGGCTCCGGACAGGGGTGGCTTCGGCGTCGGAGGGTCTTCCACTCTCACAGCGTCTCGGTGACTTGCGGTCAAGGACGATACCCAGAGGGTAATCTCACGGTGGGATAGTTCCCGATGAGGGGATCGCCATGGGCTCAGCGCTGGTACCGATCACGTTGCCCGACGCCTCGTGGCAGACCGGCCGGATCGGCGCCGCACTCCGCGACCGCGACATCGGAAGTCTGTTCCGGTACGTGCAGCATCACAGTGGGGCCAGCCAGGCCCGCATCGCCGTCCAGGTCGGTATGACGCAGGCCCGGGTCAACGAGATCATCAACGGCCGCCGTGAGGTCGTCCGTCTGGACGTCTTCGAGCGCATCGCGGATGGTCTGAACATGCCGGATGACGCCCGTCGTCAGCTCGGCCTGGCCCCACGCCGAGAGAGCCGGACACCCGGAGCGGCATTCGATCTCGCGGCATTCCCCGAGATCGTCCGCGTCTACTCCGACCAGTCGTCCGCCGCCGCGGAGATCCGGCGGTCCGCCCGGTCCGCCGGTGAACTCGACGTCCTTGCCGTCCGCGGCCTGGGCCTTCTGGGCCTTCGGGACTCGCTACTCCGCCCGCACCTCGACCGCGACGGCGACACGCCGCCCCGTCTCCGTGTGCTCCTGCTGGACCCGGAGTCGCCGGCGCTCGTCCGCAGGGCAGCCGAGATCGGAGAGTCCCCCGAGTCACTGGCCGGTGGCGTCCGGCTCGCCGAGGCCCGTCTTCGCGAGCTCTCGGAGGTCGGCCACGTCGAGGTCTACCACTACCGGACCTTGCCGGTCTGGCGCGTGATCCGGCTGGACAAGACGCTCTACGTCAGCGCGTTCGACGCGGATTGGGAGGGCCACGAGTCGGCAACCTACAAGGTGCTGGCCACTCCGTACGGTCCGCTGTACCGAGGGTGGCGCCGGTTGTTCGACGCTATGGTGGCCGACGCCGAGCGCGTGATCTGACGGAGGGCTGACGGTGGCGATCGAGGCGGAACTGAAGGCGGTAGTGCGGGACCCCGAGGGGATTCTCCGGCTGCTCGAAGACCGGTACGGGCCGGGGCGCGCGGAGGTCTATCGCGACACCTACTTCGACGCACCCGACGGATCTCTCATGGGAGCGGACCGGGAACTGCGGATCCGTACCGTGCACAGCCCGGACGACACCCGAACCGTCCTGACCTACAAGGGCGCCCGCGTGGATGAGGCGTCCGCTTCGAAGCCCGAGGCCGAGACGCGGGTGGAGGACGCGGAGGCCGTCCACGAGATCGTTCGTGCTCTCGGATTCGTCCCGCGTATCGCGTTCGAGAAGCGGTGCAGGAACTACTCGTTCACCGCCGACGGGCGGCTGCTTCTCGCGACCCTCGTCCGAGTACCCGAGATCGACGGCACCTTCATCGAACTGGAGACCATCGCGAAGGCGGACGACGACCTGCTGCCGGCCCTCCGAGTCGTCCGCACGGTGCTGGCCGGTCTCGGGATCGCGGAGGACGATCTGACGACGGAGCAGTACACCGACGCCGTGGCCGCCGCGCGCTGAGGCCCGTGCGGACCGGATGCAACACCGCTCAGGAAATCCGGCCCTCGTCCCGCCGAGGAGCGGCTCGGGGACGAAGCCGGGTTCGGCGGTGAAGAGGGAGGTCAGAGCAGCTCCTCGTGGTGGTCGATCACCTTGCGGGCCGTGGGGACGTACCGCTCGGCCGGGGGAGGATCATCCTCACGACGCCAGAACGGCAGCTTGATCGTGTGCCGTTCGCGACCTCGCCCGCGGTGGTCCGGACAAACGCGGCGGGCCCGGTGGAGTGGTCCACCTGGCCCGCCGTCGTGGGGGTGCCGGGCTCAGACCTCCCGGGTGAAGACCCGGGAGTGGCGGGCCGGGTCGAGGCCGGCCGCCCACTCGGCGGGGGCCGCCGCTGCGGTGATCTCCCGGAAGCCGTGGCGCAGGAACAGCTCGCCGCCGCCGGTGGTGGCGGTCACCAGGGCGCGCAGGCCCCGGCGGCGGGCCTCGGCGAGGACGGCCGTCACCAGGAGCGATCCGAGGCCCGCGCCCTGACGGCCGGTCCGCACGCAGAGGTTGTGCAGCAGCCCGGTCGACGGCCGGCCGGCCTCGGGCGCCAGCGCGCGCAGCGCGACGCACGCGTCGAGCCGGCCGGGCGCCGCCCCGTCCTCGGCGCGGACCATCAGGAAGGTGTCGCCGGGCCGCCGGTAGGCGTCCGGCGTGCGCTCGCGCAGCGCCCCGGAGCGCATGAACGGGACGGAGAGCGCGTAGAGCGCCGGCGCGTCCGTGCCCGCGGCGCGGACCGCCCGCAGGACCGCGGACGGGCGCAGCGTCGCTGTCACCGGGCCGTACCGCGGCGTACGGGGGCCAGCGGGACGACCAGCGGGGTGCCGGTCTGCGGGTCCTCGATGATCTGGCAGGGCAGGTCGAATACCTGCTCGACCAGCTCGGCGGTGACGATCTCGGCGGGCACGCCCTCGGCGACCACCGCGCCGTCGCGCATGGCGATCAGGTGCGTGGCGTACCGGGTGGCCTGGTTGAGGTCGTGCAGGACCGCGACCAGGGTGCGGCCCTGCTCCTGGTGCAGGCGCGCGCACAGGTCGAGCACCTCGACCTGGTGGGCGATGTCCAGGAACGTGGTCGGCTCGTCGAGCAGCAGCAGCGGGGTCTGCTGGGCGATGGCCATGGCGAGCCAGACGCGCTGGCGCTGGCCGCCGGAGAGCTCGTCGACGAAGCGGTCGGCGAGGGCGTCCACGTTGGTCGCCGCCATGGACTCGGCGACGATCCGCTCGTCCTCCTTCGACCACTGCCGGAACAGCCCCTGGTGGGGGTAGCGGCCGCGGGCCACCAGGTCGGCGACGGTGATGCCGTCGGGCGCGGTGGAGCTCTGCGGCAGCAGGCCGAGCCGGCGGGCCAGTTCCTTGGCCGGCAGGGCCCCGATCTGCTCGCCGTCCAGGAGCACCCGCCCGGAGGCGGGCTTGAGCAGCCGGGCGAACGCCCGCAGCAGGGTGGACTTGCCGCACGCGTTGGGGCCGACGATCACGGTGAACGAGTTGTCGGGCACCGCCACCGACAGGTCGGTGGCGATCGCCCGGTCGCCGTACCGCAGCGTCACCTTCTCGGTGTGCAGCCGCTCGCCGGTGGTGGTCACTTCTCCTCCAGGAGGTCGGCGGTGCTCAGCACGACGGCGCACTTCTCGGCGGCCCAGCGCAGGGCTTCGGTGTGCTTCTCGGCGGAGAAGTCGGCGACGGCGTCGCCCACCACGAAGGCCTGGACGTCACGGCTCCATGCGTCGGCGGCGGTCATCATGACGCCGATGTGGGCGTAGACGCCGACGATCACCAGCTGGTCGCGGCCGGACTTCTCCAGCAGGCCGGCCAGCTCGGTGCGGGCGAACGCGCTGTACTTCCACTTGAGCAGCATGACGTCCTGCCCGGCGGGCGCGACGACGGCCGGCACGCCCTGCGCCTGCTCGTCGGCCGGCAGCCCCGGGCCCCAGAAGTCCAGCTGGAGGCCGCGCTCCTCGGGGGTCTGGCCGCCGCGCTGGTGGGAGTAGATCACCGGCATGCCCAGCGTGCGGGCCCACTCCAGGATCCGGGCCGTGTTGGCCAGGGCGGGGGCCAGCGGGGGGCCCTCGGCGGGGAACGCGCCGAGGAAGTAGTTCTGCAGGTCGTGGACGAGGACGGCGGCCCGCGCCGGGTCGACCTGCCACGGCACCTTGCGGGGCGGGAGGTCCGCGGGGCCGGGCAGTTCGTAGGGGGCGATGGCAGGCAGTGCCATTCGAGGAGCGCCTTTCTGGGCTAGCGGGAGGTGGTGCGGAGGTCCTTCTTGCTGACCTTGCCGACGCCGGTGCTGGGGAAGGCGTCGACGAACTCGACGCGGTCCGGGACCTTGTAGCCGGCGAGCCCGGCCGCGCGGACGAAGCTCTTGAGGTCGAGCGCGCGGGGCCGCTCGGCCTCGGGCCGCAGGATCACGTACGCGCAGCTGCGCTCGCCCAGGTACTCGTCCGGGACGGCGACGACCGACACGTCGTGGACCGCGGGGTGGGCGAGCAGGACGTTCTCGACCTCCTCGGCGGCGACCTTCTCGCCGCCCCGGTTGATCTGGTCCTTGGCCCGGCCCTCGACCACCAGGTGGCCGGTGGGAGTGCGGCGGACGAGGTCCCCGGTGCGGTAGAAGCCGTCGGCGGTGAAGGACCGTGCGTTGTGCTCGGGCGCCCGCCAGTAGCCGCGGATGGTGTACGGCCCGCGGGTCAGCAGGTGGCCCGTCGTCCCGTCGGGCACGTCGACGTCCTCGTCGTCGACGATCCGGATCTCGTCGTCGGGCGAGATCGGGCGGCCCTGGGTGGTGAGGAGGGTCTCCTCGGTGTCCTCGGGGCGGGTGTAGTTGACCAGGCCCTCGGCCATCCCGAAGACCTGCTGGAGCCGGCAGCCGAGCGCCGGGCCCAGCCGGCGGGCGGCCTGCTCGCTGAGCTTGGCGCCGCCGACCTGGATGAGTTCGAGGCTGGACAGGTCGTGGCCGCTGCCCGGGGCGGCCTGCGCCCAGGCGAGGGCCAGCGGGGGCACCACGCCGGTGATCGTGACGCCCTCGCGGGCGATCAGGGCGAGCGCGGTGCCCGGGCTCGGCTCGGGCGCCAGCACGACGCGGCCGCCGGCGTGGAAGGTGCCGAGCGTGCCCGGCGAGCTGAGCGGGAAGTTGTGGGCGGCGGGCAGCGCGCAGAGGTACACCGTGGCGGGTGACAGCTCGCAGATGACGGCCGACTCGCGCACGCTGTACAGGTAGTCGTCGTGGCTGCGGGGGATCAGCTTGGGCAGCCCGGTGCTGCCGCCGGACAGCTGGAGGAAGGCGAGGTCGCCGGCGTGCGGCGGGTCGGCCGGCGCGGTCGGGGCGTCGGCGCGCAGCTCGGCGAGCGGGGTGAACCGCCCGGGATCGCCGACGACGAAGACCTCCCCGAGACCGGGCACCGCCGCGCACACCTCGGCGGCCAGTTCGCGGTGGTCGAAGCCCTCGTGGCGGTCGGCGACGAAGAGGGCCTTGGCCTCGGCGAACTCGCAGAAGTACGAGATCTCGGCCCGGCGGTGCGCCGGGAGGGCCATCACCGGGACCACGCCGGCCCGCATCGCGCCGAAGAACACCTCGAAGAACTCGGCCACGTTGGGGAGCTGGAGGACCACCCGGTCGCCCTTGCGAAGCCCGCGGGCGAGCATCCCGGCGGCGATCCGGCCGGCGCGCGCGTCCAGTTCGGCGTAGCTCCAGTGCCGGTCGCCGTCGGTGACGGCGATCCGGTCCGGGGTCGCGGCGGCGTGCCGGCCGATCACGGTGTCCAGCGTCTCACCGGTCCAGTACCCGGCCGCCCGGTAGCGGTCGGCGGCGTCCTGGGGGTAGAGGCTCATTCGGCGTTCTCCAGTCCGACGGCGTGCAGGAAGGTCCGGAACTTCGCGGCCGTCTCGGCCAGTTCGTGTTCCGGGACGGACGCGGCGACGACCCCGGCACCGGCGAACAGCCGCAGCAGGTCGCCGTCCGCCTCGGCGCAGCGCAGGGTGACGACCCATTCGCCGTCGCCCGAGGCGTCGCCCCAGCCGACCACGCCCGTGTAGAGGCCGCGGTCGAAGGGTTCCAGTGTGCCGATCAGGTCCCGGGCCCGGTCGGTCGGGGTGCCGCACACGGCCGGGGTGGGGTGCAGGGCCAGCGCGAGGTCCAGGGCGCTGGTGGAGGGGTCGCGCAGCGTCCCGGTGATGGTGGTGGACAGGTGCCACATGGCCGCGGTGCGGATCAGGGACGGCCGCTCGGGGACGACGAGGTCGTCGCAGTGGGGTGCGAGCGCGCGCCGGACGGCGTCGACCACGAAGGCGTGCTCGGCGAGGTCCTTGGGGGAGCGGGCGAGCTCCTCGGCGCGGCGCCGGTCCTCCACCGGGTCGGTGCTGCGGGCGGCGGACCCGGCGAGCGGGTTCGACACGACGTGCCGGCCCCGGCGGGAGAGCAGCAGTTCGGGGCTGGCCCCGACCAGGGTGGCGGTCCCGCCGGCCGGTACGGCGAAGGTGTAGCCGTTCGGGTCGCGGTCGAGCAGCCGGCCGACCATGGCGGGGATGTCGGTGCCGCCGGGGGTGGCGAGTTCCAGGGTGCGGGCGAGGACGACCTTGGCGAGGTCGGGGTCCGCGTTCATGAGCCGCACGGCGCGGGCGACCGCGTCCCGGTAGCCCTCGGGCGCGGGGACGGGGCGCCGGGTCCACGCGCTCTCCGCGGTCCGGGCCGGCCCGGGGGTGGCGGTGAGGCCGGCGCGTATCGGGGCGGCGCGGTGCACCTGCTCGGGGATGAACAGTCGGGCGGGCCGTCCGGGTGAGAAGGGGATCGCCCCGACGACCAGCGGGTCGCGGCCCTCGGCCCGGGCCGCCGCCAGCAGCCGGCCGGCCTCGGCGGGGTCGGGCACGGGCCGGTGCACGCCTTCGGCGAGCAGGGTCCGGGTGGGGCCGGCGAGGAAGGCCCGGTCGGCACCCGGCCGGTAGGAGGCCAGAAGCTCACTGCCGTCCACCGGGGTCGCGACAGGGGACCGGGCTTCGGAAGCCGTGGTCATGGTGCTCCGTTCTGCCGGTGCCGGGGGCACCGGGTGGTGGGACTCGAAGGGGGCGGGCGATTCCGGGATCGCCCGGTTCGGGGTCAGGCCCGCAGCGTGGCGCCGCCGTCGACGTAGAGGTCGTGCATCGTGACGTGCCGCGCGCGGTCCCCGGCGAGGAAGAGGACCGCCTCGGCGATGTCCTCGGGCGTCGCGATCCGGCGGAGCGGGATCCCGGCCCGGTAGCTGGCGAGGTCGCCTTCGATGACCCGGCGCTCGCTCTCGTCGTCGGTCCACAGCGCCCGCTGCATCGGGGTGTCGGTCGAGCCGGGCGAGACGAGGTTGCAGCGCACGCCGGAGCCGGCGAGCTCCAGGCCCAGGCAGCGCATGAACATCGTGGTGGCCGCCTTGGAGGCCGCGTACGCCGCCATGTTCATCCGGGGCACGCCCGCGGCGTTGGACCCGACGGTGACGATGCTGCCCCGGCCGCGGTCGGCCATCCGGCGGCCGACGGACCGGCAGGTGTGGAACACCCCGGTGGTGTTGACGGCGAAGGTGTGCTGCCAGTCCTCGTCGCTGGTGCTCAGTGCGGGGCCGGCGTGCAGCACGCCCGCGACGTTGACCAGGATGTCGAGCGGTCCGTGCTCCTGCTCCGCAAGGTCCACCAGCTTCTCGACCGCGTCGGCGTCGGTGACGTCGAGCAGGTGCACCGAGAGGTCGGACGGGGAGCGGTCGCTCGCGACGACCCGGGCCCCGCGGTCGGCGAGCATGCGGGCGACGGCGGCTCCGATGCCCTGGGCGGCGCCGGTGACCAGGGCGGTCCGGCCGGCGAACTCGTCGGTGGATATCGAGGTCATCGGTCACCCCACCGTCGTGGCGGCCGACTTGCCGGTGTCCCGGCCGGTGCGGCGCGGTCTGGGGACACGGCTGGTGGTGGGTGGCATGGACCTTCTCCCTGGGGCGGAGCGCGGCGGCTGTCGGACGGGCTTGCGAAGCGGTGAGGTAAGGTTAGCCTAACCGCATCGGGGGTACGTCGGGGACCGTCCCACACGTCCTGAGGTACTGCTCCCCGGGCTCAGCTCCGCTCCACTGTTCTTCCGGCTCCCGCCAGGGCCGACGGCGACCCCGTCCACCCGGCCGGGGGCCCGCCCGCCGCCTGACGGAGCGTGACCTCCGGCGCGACGCCGGGTGCGACCGCGCGACGTCCGGCGCGGTGGGACGGCCGCCGGGCGCGGCCCGTGCGGCGCCGCCGACCGGCTGACATCCGTGCGGGTCGGGCGGCGGCTGCCCCGGGCCGCTGCGACCATGACCCGCATGGCATCCAGGGCAGCGGGCGCAGGGACGTCCCAGAAGTCGTCGAAGGCCGGGACCGTGCTGCTGACGCTCGCGGCCGGACAGTTCCTGATGGCGCTCGACAGTTCGGTCATGAACGTCTCGATCGCCACGGTCGCCGAGGACGTCGGCACGACGGTGAGCGGGATCCAGGGCGCCATCACGGCCTACACGCTGGTGATGGCGATGTTCATGATCCCCGGGGGCAAGGTCGGCGCGCTCATCGGCCGCAAGCGGGCGTTCCTGATCGGCAGCGTCATCTACGGCTGTGGCTCCCTGACGACCGCCGTCGCCCCGAACCTGCCGGTGCTCCTGCTCGGCTGGTCCTTCCTCGAAGGGGTCGGGGCGGCGCTCATCCTGCCCGCGATCGTGGCGCTGGTCGCCGGCAACTTCGGCGTCGAACGCCGCCCCGCCGCCTACGGGCTCGTCGCGGCGGCCGGGGCCGCGGCAATCGCCGTCGGGCCGCTCATCGGCGGCCTCGCCACGACGTACTTCTCCTGGCGCTGGGTCTTCGCCGGGGAGGTCGTCATCGTGGTCGGCATCCTCGTGCTCGCCCGCCGCATCGCGGACGCGCCCACCGCCGGGCGTGAGCGGATCGACCTGGTCGGCGCCGCGCTCTCCGCCCTCGGCCTGGGCGTCTTCGTCTACGGCGTGCTCCGGTCGAGCACGTGGGGCTGGTTCCTGCCGAAGCCCGACGCGCCCGCGTGGCTCGGGATCTCCCTCGTCGTCTGGCTGATGCTCGCCGGCCTGCTCCTGATCCGGCTCTTCCTGTCCTGGGAGGCCCGGCTGGTGGAGCGGGGCGCGGAGCCGCTGGTGGATCCGGCCCTGCTGCGCAACCGGCAGCTCACCGGCGGTCTGACGATGTTCTTCTTCCAGTACCTCGTCCAGATGGGCGTGTTCTTCGTCGTCCCGCTCTACCTGTCGGTCGCCCTCGGCCTGTCCGCGCTGAAGACCGGCGCCCGCATCCTGCCGCTGTCACTGACCCTGCTGGCCGCCGCGATCCTGATCCCGCGGCTGCTCCCGGACGTCTCGCCGCGACGGGTGGTGCGGCTCGGGGTCCTCGCGCTCTTCGCGGGAGCGGTGGCGCTGCTGGCCGCGCTCGATGCCGACGCGGGTGCGGAGATCGTGACCGTGCCGCTCCTGCTGATCGGGCTCGGCATGGGGGCGCTGGCGTCCCAGCTCGGGTCGGTCACCGTGTCCGCCGTGCCGGACGAGCAGAGCGCGGAGGTCGGCGGCGTCCAGAACGCCGTCACCAACCTGGGGGCCTCGATCGGCACGGCCCTGGCCGGGTCGATCCTGATCGGCGCGCTCACGTCGTCGTTCCTCGCCCACATCGAGCAGAATCCGGCCTTCCCGGCCGACGTCCGGAGCCAGGCGGTGGTGAATCTGGAGAGCGGCGTGCCCTTCCTGTCGGACGCCCAGCTCACGACCGTCCTCGCCGACACGGGCGCCACCTCCGAGGCCACCCAGGCGGCGTTGGACGCGAACGAGGCGGCGCGGCTGGACGGCCTCCGCGCCGCGCTGGCCGTCCTGGCGTTCGCCGCGCTACTCGCGCTGTACTTCACCCGGCGGATCCCGGTGACCCAGCCGGGCGCGCCGAAGGCGTCCCACGGCGCGGCCTGACCTCCCGGCGTCCGGAGGTCCCGGCTGCCCGGGGTCCCGGCGGCCTGACATCCCGGCCTGACGACCCGGCGGTTCGGGCGGGACGCCGGGAGGGGCCGCGCGTCAGCGGGCGTCGCTCCCGGCGGCCGGCTGCGAGGGCGCCGGCCGGTTCTGCGCGGTCGGCCACTTGAGCTCGATCTCGATTTCGATCTCGCCGTCACCGACCTCCACCTCGACCTCGCTCCGCAGCTCGTCGGGGATGCGCAGGGTGAGCGTCCCGGGGCCGAGTTCGAGCTCGGCGTTGCCGCCGTGCTTCAGCGCGGCCGCGAGTGCGGTGAGCAGATCGGCGGCCTCGAGACGGGTCAGCGAACGCTTCTGCTCGAACTTGAGGTCCTTCACGGATCTCTCCCGTCCGGCGGTGCGGTGCCGAGGGAGCGCCGCCGGTCGCGGCGTCCGGAGGGGCACCTCCTCCCTCCAGCCTGCGCGCCCCCGGCGGCCGGTGCCACCTCGGGCCGGCCGCGTCAGCCGCCCCGGGCCTCGGGTCCCGGTCCCGGTCCCGGTCCCGGTCCTTGCTCCGGCTCGGGCGGTCGGGGCCGGGCGAAGGCGAGGGCGAGGATCTCGCGCCAGTTCGGCGCGGGCCGGGCGGGCGGCGGGCCGGGGCGGTGCCGCGGTACCAGGACCCGCAGCGCGCCCGGGCGGATGCCGCAGACGACGGGGGCGGGCAGGAGCAGCGCCTCCCCGTCGACGGCGACCGGGAGGAGGTCCGCGTCCGACTCGACGACGACCCGGTGGCAGGTCAGCACCCGCAGTCCCGTCGCCCTGCCGCTGCGGAGCGCGACCTCGGCCGCCTGGGCCGCGTTGGTCACCCGGATCCCGACGACACCGAGCACACCGAGGTCCAGTCGTGGCCGCCGGCCGCCGGTGACCGGTTCGGTGCCCGCGTAGGGGTTGTTGCTGACCAGGAGCGCCTGCTGGGCGTCCAGCCGACCGCTCTCGGTCCGGGCGTCGACGCGGTGTCCGGAGAAGCCGAGCAGCAGGTCGGGCAGCGCGTCCAGGGCCGCGCCCGCCTTGGCACCGCGGTACTCGGGGCGCTGCACGATCTCCGCGTACACGCCGAACGAGGCCGTGTTGACGAAGGCGCGGCCACCCACCGTCCCCAGGTCGACGCGCAGTTCCTCCCCGTCGGTCAGCGCGTCGAGGCAGCGGGCCGGGTCGGTGCGGTCCAGGCCGAGGTCCATCGCGAAGTGGTTCCGCGTCCCGGCCGAGACGACCAGGAACGGCAGGCCGTGTTCGGCGGCGACCTCGGCCACCCTGGCCTGGGTGCCGTCGCCGCCCGCCACACCGAGCAGGTCCGCCCCCTCCGCGACCGCCCGGCGGGCGAGCGCGGCGACGTCGACCGGCACCGACGTGTCCAGGAGGACCACCCGGGCGCCCAGCGCCTCGGCCTTCTCGACCAGCCCGAACCGGCCGACCTTGCCGCCGCCCGACTTCGGGTTCATGATCAGGAACGGGTGGCGGGGGAGCGGTCCGGCGACCGCGCGCATACCGTCGGGCCGGCGCACCAGACGCACGGCGGACCGTGCGCTCGCCGCGGCGGCGGCCCACAGCACGATCGCGGCCAGCGCCTCCGGCCACAGACCCGCCCGGGCGTAGAGCACGACGAGGGCAGCGGGCGCGCCCACCATCAGCAGGAGACCGCACACCCGGACGGCCCCGTGGTGGGACACCGCCCACCAGATGCCGGCGGCGGTGAGCGCCGAACCGACCACCGCGGTGACCAGGAGCAGCAGGCCGCCGGGGCCGCCCCCGGCGACCAGCACCACCAGCGCGCCGAGGGCACAGACCACGGCCAGCCGGGCCGACAGCCGGGCGCGCCGGGGCACGGCCGAAGGGGGTGCCATCCTCCTCACCTCCTCCGGCCTCCTCCGGCCTTCCGACCCCGGCCGCCCGGACGGCCGCTCCGGGGTCATCCTGCGGTCGCCCTGTTCAGACGACCGGCCCGCCGTGGTCGCGGTGGACCGCGCAGAGGCCCCAGATGACGAAGGCACTGATGGCGATCACGGTGATGGACCAGACCGGGTAGTACGGGATGGAGAGGAAGTTGGCGATGATGAGCAGTACTGCCAGGGCCACACCGAGGATCCGGGCCCAGAGCGAGGCCCGGAACAGGCCGAGGCCGATGCAGATGGCGATCACGCCGAGGATCAGGTGGATCCAGCCCCAACTGGTCAGGTCGAACTTGAAGACGTAGTTGGGGGTCTGCACGAAGACGTCGTCCTCGGCGATCGCCATGATCCCTCGGAAGATGCTCAGCGCGCCCGCGAGCAGGAGCATCACGGCCGCGAAGGCGGTCAGGCCGCCCGCGAAGCCGGAGGAGCCGCTGTGGCCGGCGTGCACGGTGCCGGTGGGTGCGGACATGGATGCCTCGATTCGTACCGTCGGATTGGGGTCAGCCCTGGGAACCGGCGTCGATCTCGGCCACGGCGATGGCGAAGCCGAGGGCCTCGGTGATGTGGCCGGCGGCCGACATCACGCGGGCGGTGCCCACCACGGGGGCGATGGCCACCAGGACGTCCTGGACCTGGTCGGCGGTCACGTCGGACTCCATGGCGGGACCGAGGTGGGCGAGGTAGGACATCGGCGGCGCGTCCATGGCCACGAGCGCGGCGATGCGGGTGAGGAGGAGCATGTCGGTGGGCAGCCCGCAGCGCTCGATCGAGTCGAGAGTCATCGCGGCGAGGGTGTCCAGGACAGGAGTTTCGGACGATGTGGTCATGCCGGGTCATCTCCTGAGGGATCGGGTGCCGACGCTGTCGACCCGCAGGAAAGCGGGTTCCGGCGCGTCGCACCCCCGTGCTTCCGACCCTAGGAGCTTTCCGGTGCGGGTGCACCTTCGCACGGTCCCGCGTGCGGGGGGTGGCCGGCCGGGTGCGCGCCGTGGCGGCGCCGCCAGAACGGCTGGTCGGCCCAGCGCTGTTCCTGGCGGTAGGACAGCGCGTGGTTCCCGGTGTAGGCGGCGGCGATGCCGTCCAGGAAGTCGGTGTACCCGGCGAGTGCGGCGGCGGTCCGGCCCGGGTCGGTCAGGCAGTCGGCGACGGCCCGGCCGGCGCGGACCCCGGTGTGCAGCGCGGTGAGGATGCCCTGGGAGGAGAGTGGGTCGAAGGCGAGAGCGGCGTCCCCCGCGGCGACCCAGCCCGGGCCGGCGGCGGGCTCCAGCCGCAGCCCGTGGGCGGGCGTCCAGCGGGGGACGGGGGCCGCGGCGGGGTCGTACCCGGCGACCCGGCGGCGGACGTGGTCGGTCCGGGTGACGCCGTGCCAGAAGCCCTCGGGGGTCCGGAGTGCCGGGTCCGCGAGGTCGGGGTCGGTCAGGTGGGCGACCAGGCGGCCGGCCGGGACGAGGGTGGTGTACCACCAGCCGTGCGGCACCGCCTCGACGAGCGTGCGCGCCTCGCGGTCCCCCGTCCGGCGTGCGCCGCCCTCCTCCCCGCCTTCGCCGTTCTGTCCGCTCCCTGCGCTCCCTGCGCTCTCGGGGTGGCGGACGCCGAACACGGTGTAGACGGCGACGAGGCGGTCCTGCCGGTGGCGCAGGCCGTGCCGGCGGCCGATGACACAGCGGCGGCCCGTGGCGTCGACCGTCCACCGGCTGCGCAGCTCCCGCACGGCGCCGTCGTCCCGGTCGCGGACGACCAGACGGCCGCCGTCGCGCCGCCCCAGGACGCCGGCCCGCCGGACGTCGGCGCCGGCCGCGACCGCCGCGTCCCGGAGGAACGCGTCGAAACGGAGCCGGTCCAGGTGCCAGCCGTGGCCGTACGGGTCGAAGAGGTGACTGCGGCCGTGCAGGGCCGCCGAACCCCAGGCGGCGAAGGTCCCCGTGGAGCGGGGGTGCCCGGCGGCCAGGAAGGCGTCCAGCAAGCCGAGATCGCGCAGCAGCGGGCGGGCGGCGGGCGGCAGGAACTCGCCGATCCGGAACCCGGCTCCGCCGCTGCGGCGGTCGCCGCCGGGGCCCGGCGGGCGGGTCCCGGCGGGGCCGCCGTCGTCGAGGAGCACGACGCGGTGACCGGCGCCCGCCAGGACCAGCGCCGCGACGGCGCCCGCCGGGCCCCCGCCGGCCACGGCGGCGTCGACGCCGCCGGGCGCGCGCCGGACAGCGGTCATCGGCGGTGCCGGAGGCGTACGACCTTGTCGATGTAGCCCGCCGACACCTCCTCGTCGGGCTGCTCGGCCAGGGTGACGGCGCTGGCCAGCGCGGACTCGCCGAGGTCGGGGTCGGCGCCGAGCGGCACGTGCAGGGTGACCAGGTTGCGGGTGGCCGGCGGGGCGGGCTCGCGGGGGAAGGAGACCTCCGACTCGACCAGCATCTCGGCCGGGAACCGGGGGTCGTCCTCGACGCCGGGGCGGCGCTCGACGACACCGAGCCTGCCGAAGTCCTTCACCATCGCGTTGATGGTGTCGAGGTAGCCGGAGGGCAGCCAGCGGAGCCAGGTCCGCCGCTTCTCGAAGGCCGCCAGCCGCTCCGCGACCGGACGGGAGGTGTCGACCACGACGTCGTAGTCCTCCTCGGCGAGGACGTGGTTGGGCACCCGGGCGGGCCAGAAGGTGGGGAGGTACGGGTCGTACTTGGGGCCGAAGCCGGGTGCGCCGTAGCCGTACCCGGAGAGGCAGCTGGCGGTGTCGGTCTGCCACGGCACGGCCATCCACCGGGTCAGGTCGCCCGGGCCCTGGGCGTAGAGCGGACCGTCGACGGAGAGCGCGATCTCCGGGGTGAGCTTCGGCCCGTAGGACGCCGGTCGCGGGGCCCCCGGGTCGCGGTGGCGCACCCGGAACGGCCGGCTGTACAGCGTGGTGTGCCGCATCGGCCAGGTGAGTTCGCACCCGGGGTGGAACGCGTCGGCGAGGCAGAAGGACAGGGCGGCCCGGTCGAGGGCCTCGGGCCGCCGGGCGAGCGGGAGTTCGTCGAGGGACCGGGGCGGGGGTGCCTGCGGGTCGTGGTCAGCGGTGAAGTCGCCGTCGGCCCAGCGGTCCAGCAGCCGGTACTGCAGGGGGGAGAGCGTCACGTGCTGGCGCTCGGAGTCCGGGGGCAGGTTCATCGCGTCGCCGTAGATCGACGGCCACGGTACGGGCGACATGCCGTCCCGGTCGTACGCGCGCATGGTGGCCCAGACCTGCCGGCGCAGTTCGCGGTGGGCGGGCGAGGGGTCGGCCAGCTCCGCGAGCCGGCCGGGGGCGAGGAAGTTCGCGAACCCGCCGTGCCCGAACTGGACGGCCAGACCGTGGTTGACCCACTGGAGGCCGCAGAGGCGGCGCAGCACGGGCAGCACGTCGCGGGTGAACGACACCTGCTGCGGGGCGGGGAGCAGGCCGGCGGTGACGAAGGCGTCGCGCACCAGGTCGTGCATGGTCCGTACCGAGGTGAGTTCGGGCGCGTAGTTGGGCGGTGTGGTGACCACCCAGGCGGGCTCGACCGGCACCGTCCGCCCGTCGATGCGGACCTCGGCGGTGACCGGGCCGTCGGAGACGTCGTCGTGCCAGCCGTCGTTGTTGGCGAAGGTGTCGGCGGGGGTGTCGGTGGCCGAGGCGGAGACGCCGCGCCCGCCGAGGAAGAGCAGCCGGCCGCTGTCGTCGGTGCGCAGCTCGCCGAGGTAGACCGGCCGGTCGAGGAAGGTGCCGGTGTCGAAGCGGTACTCGGCCAGGCCGGAGCGGTTCCGGCCGCGCACCGAGCGCGGGCCGGGGTCGATGACCAGGCGGCCGCGCTGCGCGGCCGGGACCTTGGCGTTGCGCAGCAGGCTGTCGTCGGTCCGCTCCGCCTCGGGGATGTCGAGGGCCAGCTGGAACTGGTACCAGGCGGCCTTCGAGTTGGCGACGTGGACGGTCCACCGCAGGTCCGCGTTGTCGGCGGTGAGTTCGGCGACCGGCTCGCCGGCGGCGTTGTAGCCGTAGACGCGGAAGCGGACGGCCTGGCGCTTGAGGGCGCCGGTGGCGTCCTTGTAGCTGCCGGTGGGCAGCGCGGGTGCGTCCTCGGTCTCCGGGGCGAGGACGTACTCGTCCGTGCTGTCGCCGACCCGTGCCACGCCGATCGCGGGGTGCACGGCGGCCCGGACGATCCGGGTGTCGCGTCCGGGCGGCGGGGTGAGCTGGGGGCGGGCGGGGCCGGGTTCGGTCGCGGGGATGCCGTTCACGTCGCGGCGCCGCGCGGCCGAGGCCAGGTAGACCGTCCTTCGGGCGTCGGAGATGCTGCCCACCGGGCGGTGCTCGGCGAGGCTGTGCCACGGGTTGAAGGCGAGGTTCTCCCCGTAGGCGGCCTGGCCGCGGGCGCGGACGTCCTGCTTGTGGAGGGTCAGCCGGGCCACCCGTACCGGCCGGCCGTCGGACTCCTCCCAGCGGACGGTGGCCCGGTCCAGGGGCATCCGGGGCGGATCGTCGCGGAACTGGAGCATCAGGTCGAAGGCCGCCGGGCCGGCCGCGAGCCGGTGCCGCAGGTCGGCGCCCAGGTACCCGGGGTCCTCGTCGGCGGGCACCGCGTCCGGGTCGCCGGGCTCGCATCCGGCCGGCACCAGGCGGTACTTGACGAAGCGTTCGAGGCCGAAGGAGTAGGGCAGCACGCTCCAGTACGTGGCCGTCAGGACGCTCTCCTCGACCTTGGCCATCGCGTCGAGGATCTCCCGGGTGACGGGGTGCTCCCGCAGGTACGGTTCGTAGTCGCCGTCGACGACGCCGGCCCGGGTGAACTCGCACATGTCGCGCGCGGTGTCGACGAAGAAGACGTCGTGGTTCTGCAGCAGCAGGTCCTGGGTGTCGGCCCCGGACTCGCCCTCCAGCAGTTTCGGGCCGGGGACCTCGTACAGCTTGATGCCGACGCCGAGGGTCGTGCGCAGGTCGGGCCGGCCGGGCACGGTGTCGCCGGAGAACCGGACCCAGGCGGTCAGTCCGTCGGTCCGCTCGTGGGCGGCCTGGAGGAAGCCGACGCGCAGCTCGGGCGGGAGGTCGGGGTCGACGGTCAGCACGCCGCGGGCCGCCCCGTGCGGCTTGAGGAACACCGGACGCTGCGCGGGGTCCTGGCCGCGGGCGATCCGTGCGCCCTGGGTCCGGTCCACGAACATGTCCCGCAGCGCGGCCGTGGGGTCGTCCGCGCAGCCGGGCGGTTCCGGCTCCCCGGGGCCGGGGGTCGCGCCGGGGGAACCGGGTGTTCCGATCATGCTGTGCTCCCGTCAGTGCGGCGGCCTGCCGGTGGTCCGGCGGGCCGGCCGTCCACGTCCTGGATCCAGCGTGCACGAACATGTCCGGGGCGGGCACCGGGGTACCGCCAAACCGGCTAGGCCCGGCGGGGGTCCGGCCGGGGGCTTCTCCGGTGCGCCCCGGGTCGCGGTCCGGGGGGGGCATGACAGGCCGTTCCGGCCATCCGGTGGTCGTCCTCCGGTCATTCGGCGGCCGGGGCGGGTGGATGGCGTGCTTCCTTTTCCGAATCGGGCGCTCCGTTCGTGGATGGCTGCCATGCTTCCTCCCAGAACGATGTGACATGTCACATGGGTGCCCTCGACGTCCGTCGAGGGCACCGTTACGAGGGAGGGAACCCGATGAAGCGTCTTTCCGCCGTCCTGGCCGGCGTGGCAGCCCTGGCCGCACTGACCGGCACCCAGTCCGCGTCCGCCGTCACCGCACCCACCGGTCCGGTCGGTGCCGTCGTCACCTGCGGGAGCCCGGGTGCGCCCGGCTTCCTCCAGACCCGGGCGTGTATCGAGGTGACCGGTAACCAGGTCCGCTTCTACGGCAACGCCTACCCGACCAACCCGAGCTGGGTGGCGCAGAACGTCGGCTTCCGGCTGTCCGGCAACGCCGTCAGCCTGCCCCCGCAGCCGCCGATCACGCCGAACGTCCTGGTGCCGGTCGGAGGCCGCTCTGTCGGCGACATCGTGATCACGGTGCCCTGCGGCACCGCGGTGAACGCCGAGTTCAGCGTCGACCAGTTCGGCTGGCCGCCGTCGGTGGCGACGGCCGCGACCGTCGTCACCTGCTGACCCGCCCGCCCGGCCGCTGCGGTTGACCGCTCGGCCGGCCTGTGACCCCCGTCGCCCCGGGCCGCCTTCACGTGCCGGGGCGACGGGCCTGTTCGGGGTCCGTCGCCCCAGGACGTGAAGGCGCCCCGGGCCGCGGTGAAGCCCGGTGGCCGCGGTGGTCCGCGCCCCGGGCGGGGCCGCTTCCGGCCCGATCGGCCCTTCCGTTCCGTCCGGTGCGCGGGTGCTCGGGCTAGAACTCGTCGGCGCCGTTGCGCAGCTCCGGGGTCCAGTAGCCGGTGGCCCAGACTGCCGGGTCGACGGCGATGCCGGCCGGACCGGGGGCCTTGACGACGGCCTCCCCGCCCCCGCCGCCGAGGGTGACGGTGAAGGACGTCACGGCCTCGTCGGCCTCGTGGACCCCGCCGCCGGACAGCTTGACGACCGCGTAGGCGGGGGTGCCGGCGTCGACGACGACGGGCGCGGCGGGCTTGCTCCCGGCGACGGCGGGGACGCTCTCGCGGTGGCTCTCCAGGAACCGGATCTGGGGGAAGTCGACGAGCCGGCAGCCGCGGCCGGAGAAGTTCCTCGCCGTCAGGACGAGGTGGATGTACGGCGGTCCGCCCTGGAGGGCGGCGGTGATGCTGACGTCCTTCGTGGTGCAGGCCGGGACGGAGGTGCCCGCCGGTGCGGCCGAAGTCGGGGAGCCGGCGCCGGGCGTCGCACCCGCGGGGGAGCCTCCGGCCCCGGTCTTTCCCGTACCGGCGTTCGGGGCCGGGGCCGGGGCCGACGCGCTTCCGCCGGTGCCGCCTCCGCCGCCGGCTCCGGCCGCCGGCTGCGCGGGGGAGGGTGCCGCCGCGGCGGGCGCGGTGCCGGAGTCGTTCCTGCCGCAGGCGGTCAGGGTCAGGACGAGCGCGGCGGTGCCTGCGGCGGCCAGGGCGGTGGTGCGGTGGAGGGTGCGCATGGTGGATCCCCGCTGTCGGTGGTGTGGTGACGCACGGTCCGGTGGGACCGGGAACGACCATGCACCGTGATCCGCTCCCGCCGCCAGCGCCGGCCGCCGATCCGGGGCGCCGCGACGCCCCGACTCCCCTGACGTGAGGAAACGCTGCCGCCTGGAACGGCGGGTCGGGGCGCTGCTGGGCGGCGGCACGGCAGCGGCGGCGGTCGCGACGACGGTCCGGGGCCGCCGGGGACACGACGAGGGCCCCCGACACGGTCGGGGGCCTCGTGGAGCGGTGCGGCGTCAAGTGCTCGGCGGGGGCAAGTGTCCGGCCCCCGCCGGGGAGATCAGCAGCGGACGTTGCGCTCGCAGTCGACGAGCCGCTGGATGTAGGCGTCCAGCGCCTGGGCGCGGGCCTCGGTGACGTTGGCCTCGCGGTAGTGGCCCTGGTGGCGGAGCCTGTCGGCCTGGGCGTGGAGGTTGCGGGCCTGGGCCCGGAGCTCCTCGATGTTCACCGAGACCGACGAGCCCCGGGTGGCGGCCGAGGCGGACTCGGCGGGCGCCACGGAGAGGAGCAGGCCTCCCGCGAGTACGGCGGTGACGGCGAGCGCGGACATGCGGCGACGCATGGTTCCCCCTGATTTTCCTGATGTTTTCCGACATGACGGTCATCCGTCGAACTGATGACCGGTCAGTAGTGTAGAAGATCGTGTCCGATGCTCGGACACCACCCACCGCTCAGCCGGACGACCGGCCCGCCGAACCCGTCCGCACCGCCCCCGCACCGGCCACCACCACCAGGGCGACCGCCAGACACTGCCCGGCCGACAGGGCCTGCCCGAGGACCAGGAACCCGGCCAGTGCCGCGATCGCCGGGGACAGGCTCATCAGCACCGCGAAGGTCGCCGCGGGCAGGCGGCGCAGGGCCAGCAGTTCCAGCGTGTACGGCAACCCCGAGGAGAGCAGTGCCACGGCGAGCCCCGGTCCCAGGACCCGCGGATCGAGCAGCGCTCCGCCCGCGGAGGCGACCCCGAGCGGCAGGCTGACCAGCGCGGCCACGGCCATCGCCAGGGCCAGCCCGTCCAGCCGGGGGAACCGGGCCCCGGTCCGGGCGTTGCACACGATGTACAGCGCGCACAGCGCACCGGCGCCGAGCGCGAACCCGGCGCCCGCCGGGTCGAGCCCGTCGAAGCCGTCCCGCCCGAGGAGGAAGACGCCGACGAGCGCCAGCCCCGCCCACAGCAGGCTGACCGGTCGGCGCGCGGTGACGACGGACAGCAGGAGGGGGCCGAGGACCTCCAGGGTCACCGCCGGGCCCAGCGGGATCCGGTCGATCGCCTGGTAGAACAGGATGTTCATGCCGCCGAGCGCGACCCCGAAGGCGCCGACCAGCGCCCAGTCCCCACGGCTGTGGCCGCGCAGCCGGGGCCGGCAGACGGCCAGCAGCAGGACGGCGGCGATCGTCACCCGCAGGGTCACCACGCCGAGAGCCCCGACGCGCGGGAAGAGCAGGGCGGCGACGGCGGAACCGAAGTGCACCGACAGACCGGCCGCCACCACCAGTCCGATGCCGCCGAGGCTGCCGAGACCGGCGCCGGCCGGCGCCGGGGCCGCGCCGGGCGCTCCCGCGGCTGCCGGTGTCGCCGCCCCCGCGGCTGCCCGTGCCGTCGCTCCTGCCGTGACCGGGTGGGACCTCGTGTTCGTCATGTCTCCACGCTAGGAAGCCGTCCGCCTCGCGGGAAATGCCGATCGGACCGCGGTTATGCTTGCCGCGCATGACCATGGAGCTGCGCCACCTGCGAGCCTTCCTCGCCATCGCCGAGGAGGGCACGATCACGCGCGCCGCGGCCCGCCTGCACATCGGCCAGCCCGCGCTCTCGCGGACGCTGCGCCGGCTGGAGGACCACCTCGGCGTACGCCTGATCGACCGCTCCACCCACCACCTGGAGCTCACCCCGGCGGGCCGGGCGTTCCGCGACCGGGCCGCCGCCGCAGTGGCGGCCGTGGAGGCGGCCCTCGATCCCCGCGCCCTGACGGTCCTTCCGCTGCGCATCGGTCACCCCTGGGCCGCGCTCGGCGACCACACCATCCCGTTGCTGCGCCGCTGGGACGAGGAGCACCCCGACGTGCCGTTGGAGCTGCGGCGCATCGACGACCGGACGGCCGGGCTCACCCGGGGCAGGGTCGACGTCGCCCTGCTGCGCGGCGAGGTGGCGACGCCGGGCCTGGTGACGGAGCTGCTGCTGGAGGAGGAGCGGGTCGCGGTGGTCCCGGCGGACAGCGACCTCGCCGAGCGCGACGCCCTCACGCTGGCGGACCTCGCGGCGTGGCCTCTCGTGCTGAACACGGTGGCGGGCACGACCACCCTGGACCTCTGGCCCGCCGCCGTACGCCCGACGGTGACGATCGAGGTCACCAACACGGACGAGTGGCTCACGGCCGTCGCGGTGGGCCGGGCCGTGGGCGTCTCGACGTCGGCCACACCCCGACTGCACCGGCACCCCGCCCTCGCCTACCGGCCGCTGACCGACGCGCCGCCGGTGCCCCTGCTGCTGGCCTGGCGGCGCGGAGTCCCGGCGCACCCGGCGATCCCGGACCTGGTCCGGCTGACCCGCGAGCTGCTGGCCGACCGCTGAGGGCGGGCGTCGGGAGGTGCCGTCCGTGGCCCATATCTGCTCCGCACACGCATGATTGACACATCGTGAGACGGCTGATCCTGCACCCCGTCAGGGGGATGACGTGGCGACTTTACCTCCCTATGGTCTAGTCCATGTTGAACGCATCACTGAGATCCGTGTGCGGGGCGGTGGCCCTGGCGCTCGCCGCCGCCCTCGCCGCCGCAGGACCGGCCGAGGCCGCGCCCAACCCGCCCGCCCAGCGGCTGAGCTGGGCGGACTGCCCGCCCGACCCCTCGTCCGCGCCGGTGGACCCCCGCCTGCGCTGTGCCACGCTCCGCGTCCCCCTGGACTACCGGGCGCCGTCCGGGAAGACCATCGAGATCGTGGTGTCCCGGCTGAACACCGCCAAGCCGGGACTGCGCCGGGGCGTCCTGGTCCACAACGGCGGCGGCCCGGGCGTGGCCAGCCTGCACATCCCGAGCAGCCGCGTGAACGACTACCCCCAGGACGTGCTGGACCGCTACGACCTCGTCAGCTTCGACCCGCGCGGCGTCGGCTACAGCACCCCGGTCACCTGCGGGCGCACGGCCGCACAGAACCCCAACGAGCTCGTCTTCCCGTTCCCCGGCCCCGACGGCTCCATCGCCCCCAACGTGCGGTTCGCCCGTGAGGTCGCCCGGGACTGCCTGGCCAACGGCGGCGAGCTGATCCGGCACCTGAACACGGCCAACACGGCGCGCGACCTCGACCGGATCCGTGCCGCCCTCGGCGAGCCGCGGATCTCCTACCTGAGCGCGTCCTACGGCACCTACCTGGGCGCCGTGTACGCGGAGCTGTTCCCCGGGCGCACCGACCGGGTCGTGCTCGACGCCAACGTCAGCCCCAACGTCACCTGGCAGGAACGTTTCGCCCTCCTGGATCAGGCCAGCGAGGCCCGCTTCGGCGACTTCGCCGCCTGGGCGGCCGCGCGCGACGCCGACCTCCACCTCGGCGCGACGCCCGCCGCCGTGCGCCGGAACTACCTCGCCCTCGCCGAGAAGCTCGACCGCACCCCGGTGACGCACCCGGTGGCCGGGCCGGTCAACGGCGGCCTGTGGCGCGCGATCTACCGCTTCGACGCCTACCACGCCGCGTTCTTCCAGGAGATCGCCGACTGGTGGATCTACCTCGCCGCCGACGGCAACGCCCCGGTCCCGTACTGGTGGCTGAACCGGACGACGCCCGGGATCCCCGCGGACAACGACGTGGCCGCGCTTTTCGCCGTGGTCTGCAACGACAGCCCGGCGCCGCGCAGCACCGCCCGCTACCAGCGGAACGTGACCGCGAGCCGGGCCGCGTACCCGATCCTGGACGGCCTGGGCGCCAACATCTGGCCCTGCGCGTTCTGGACCGAACCGCTCGAACCGCAGGTCCGGATCACCGACCGGGGGCCCGCCAACGTCCTCCTCCTGCAGACCGCCCGCGACGCGGTGACCCCGTACGAGGGAGCCCTCGCCATGCGGTCCACGCTGGGCCGGCGCGCCAGGATGGTCACGGTCGACGGCGGCAACCACGGCGCCTACGACCCCGGCACCCCGTCCTGCGCGGTCACCGCGGCCAACCGCTTCCTGGCCGACGGCGTCCTGCCCGCGCGCGACCGGTTCTGTGCCGTGGACCCGGTGGCCGCTCCCGCCGGAGCGGCCGCGCCGAGGTTCGCGCGCCCCGGAGTGCAGGCCCTCGCCTGACGCCCCGGCGCCGAGCTCCGGCCTGACGCCGCCGCCGGACCGTCCGCCCCCCGTGCGGTCGGCTCCCCGGCGTCCGGCCGGGGTGGCCGCGCCGGGCGGGACCCCGAACGGGGCCCCGCCCGGCGCGGACCGCCGTCAGCTCGCGATGCCGCAGTACTGCTGCTGCTTGCCGATCGCGCGGTACACGCAGTCCGCCGTCTCCACCAGCCGCAGCACGGCCTCGCGGTTGCGGCTGGTCTCCCGCCCGATCACCTCGTCCGGCGGGTAGAAGCCGCTGCTGCCGTTCGGCCCGGGGTACATCTCGAAGGTGTAGGCGAAGACCCGCTGCACGCCCCACAGCCAGTCGTCGATCGAGCCGTCGGTGATGTAGAGGTCGCTCGACTGCTCCGGCGTGTAGCCGTTGGTTCCGGCCAGGGTCCGGCCCAGGGTGGCGAAGGTGTTGTACTCGTCGGCCGTCATTCCGGTGGTGGTGTTGGCCGTGGTCCAGCCGAAGGGCCAGAGCACCAGCTCGCTGTACGTGTGGAAGTCGATGGCGGCGGTGATCTGCTGCTTGCCGCCGACGACCCGGGTGCGGACGAAGTCCGCGACCACCTTGGCCTCCTTGGCGGACTCGGGGGCGCTGCCCCGGTAGGTCTCGCTGGAGGTGGATCCGGAGGAGCCGCCGCAGCAGCCCCACTTGTAGTTCCAGTTGCGGTTGAGGTCGGTGCCGACGTTGCTGCTGCCGGAGTTCGGCTGGCGGTCCTTGCGCCAGCTGCGGTAGCGGCCGGTGGCGATGTCGTACTCGCCGCCGTCGGGGTTGAGATCGGGGACCACCCAGATCTCGCGGCTGTTGACGGCGTTGGCGATCCGGCCGTCGGTGGCGTACTTGTCGCCGAACTCGTGGAGCAGGTACAGGGCCATCTCGACGGTGAGGTGTTCGCGGGCGTGCTGGTGGGCGGTGAACAGCACCTCGGGTTCGTTCTCGTCGGTGCCGACGTTGTCACTGATCTTGACGGCCACGATCGGCCGGCCCTCGTACGAGGTGCCGATGACGCGCTTGCTCATGATGGCGGGGTGGGTGGCCACGACGGCGTCGATGTCGGCGGCGGCCTCCGCGTAGTTGTGGTAGCCGGAGTCGGCGGACGGGAAGTCGTACACCGACGCCCCCACGCCCTGCTCGCCGGGTTCGGCGCCGTACAGGGGGCCGGGCAGCAGGACGGGGGCCCAGCCGAGCGCCCGGAGGCGGGCGGCCTCGGCGGGGGTGGCGGTGACGGTGACCGAGTCGGGCCGGACGGCGTCGACGGAGGCGCCGGTGGCGGCGACGGCGGTGCGCTCGGCGACGGTGCGGGGCCCGTCGAGGCGGTACTGCCGGGCGGAGTCGGCCGCACCGGCTCGGTCCGCGACCGCGGACGGAGCGGCCACCGGGTTCGCGGCGGCCTGGACGGTGAGCGGGGAGGCGAGTGCGAGGGCCAGCAGGACGGCGGTGGCCGCGGCGGGCTTCCCTCGGCGGGGCAGTCGCATGACTGTCCTCCTGTGGGGGATCCGTAGGGACGGAACAGGGGAGGAACTGCGGCGCGCGCCAGCATGATGGTGCGTCAATGTCATGCTTTCGTCAAGGAGTTGGGGTCGGGAGACCTCGCCGAGTCCTGCGGAGAGCCGCCCGGGACGGACCCGGGCGCGCGCGGCGCTCCCCAGGGCTCAGCGGGTCGCGGGGGCGACGCCGCCGATCTCCACCACCCGGGCCCACCCGGGCGGGACGTCCGGCCGGTAGCCGGGATCGTCCTCGCGCCACGAGTTGCCCGCGCGCCCCCGGGAGAACAGCCCGATCACCGTCCGGCACGCCGGCCGGGCGTCCGGCCACGGTGTCTGCCCGTCGGTCAGGACGACGAGCACGTCCGGACGGGGCCGCGCCCGGAGAGCCGCGGCGAAGCCCGTCCGCAGGTCCGTCCCCCCGCCGCCCACCAGGGGGATCCCCTCGGCCCGGCACAACTGGTGCACCGCGCGGGCCGCCGCGTCGCACGGCAGCACGGTGACCAGGTCGCGCCGTCCGCCCACGGCCCGCGCGATCGCCGCCACCTCCAGGAGCGCGCTGCCCAACTCGGCGTCGCTGACCGACCCGGACGTGTCGATCACCACGGACACCTGCGGCGGCCTGCGCCGCAGGCTCGGCAGCACGGCGCCGGGCACCGACGCCGAACGCCGCGACGGCCGGCCGTAGCTGTAGTCCTGGCCCGCGCCGGTGCCCGAGGCCGCGGAGCGGACCGCCGACCCCAGCAGCTCCCGCCACGGCTGCGGCGCGTGGAACGCCTCCGTCGCCCACCGCCGCCACCCCTTCGGCGCCGACCCCGGACGGCCGTTGATGCCCCGGGCCACCCGGAACCGCACCGCGTCCCGTTCGTGCGGACCGAGGCCGTGTGCCCCGTCCGGCCCGAGGTCCCACGCCCGGTCCAGCCCGTCCGCGCCGCTGCCGCAGTCCAGCCACGCCACGTCCTGCATCTGCGGTCCGAGGCGGAACCGGCGCAGGTAGTCCTCCATCAACTCGCCCTCGGGCAGCCCCAGGGCCGCCGGCTCGACCGCCCCCTCCGGCCGGACCAGCCCGTCCCCGAACACGTCGTCGTTGATCTCGCAGTCCGCGGCGATGTTCATGCGCAGCCGCTCGCCCGGACCGGTCAGCCCGCGCTCCCGCGCGACCCGGTCGCTGCGCCCGTGGTGGTCGCGCAGCAGGTGCGACACCTCGTGCACCCAGACACCGGCCAGCTCCTCGACCGGTGTCAGCGCGACGAACGCCGGCGAGACGTAGCACCGCCAGTGCCGGTCGACGGCCATCGTCGGGACCTGCCGCGACTCCACGACGTGGAGGGCGAACAGGGCCGTCGCCAGGTAGGGACGGACCCGGGCGGCGTGCAGGCGGGCGGCGAACAGCTTGTCGAGGTCCAGCGCCGTGGGCGCCCGCGGCGCGGTCGTCGGCCGTTCGGCCACCGGGGCGGGCCCGGCCGCCGACCCGGCCCCGGGCCCGCCCGCCGGGCCGGTGTCGGGCGCGGTGTCCCAGGCGGTGTCGGGATCGTCGTTCCGGAGGGTTCCGGGTGTGGCCTCGGGCACGCTGTCCCAGGCGGTGTCGGGATCGTCGTTCCGGAGGGTTCCGGGTGTGGCCTCGGGCACGCTGTCCCAGGCGGTGTCGGGATCGTCGTTCCGGAGGGTTCCGGGTGTGGCCTCGGGCACGCTGTCCCAGGCGGTGTCCGGATCGTCGTCCCGCGCGGCGTCACGGGCGGTGGCGGGCGCGATGTCCCAGGCGGTGTCGGGTGCGGTGTCCCGCACGGGCGTGCTCATCGGCCCGCCTTCGCGGCGGACACGGCGGCCACCCGCCCGGCCGCGCGGTCGGCCCGTCGGGACAGTGCCACCGCCCCGGCGAGTCCCTCGATGGACGCGGGCACGTCCCAGTCCTCCCGGCGCAGGGCGGCGAGCGTGGTCGCGGGCACCACCACCAGGTCCGGAGCCCCGGTCTCCACCGCCCGGACCAGCAGCGCCCAGGCGGCGTCCCAGCGGGACCGCTCCGGGCGCCGGCGGACCGCCGCGACCACGCCGTCGAGGACGGCCTGCCGGAGGTCCCCCCGTTCGGGCAGCTCGGCGCCCACGGGGTCGGCGAGCAGCGCCTCGGGATCGGGCAGGTCCATCCGGTCCACGCTCGCCAGGAGCTCCAGCCCCGGTCCGTCCCCCACCGTGCCACGGACCAGCAGGGACAGCACCTCCCGGTCGGATCCGGCGGCGGTCGCGAAGGCGATCAGCCGGAGGGTCATCTCCCAGCTCCGCGGTGACGGCCAGGCGCCGCCGCGCCGGGTCTCGTTCTCGGGCAGCCGGTGGACCAGTGCGGGGCGGGCGGTCAGCAGCCCGCACACCGCGCGTCGGGCGAAGTCCACGGCCCCGGTGAGGCGTTGGGGGTCGAGCCGCGGCAGGGTGGCCCGCGGCCAGGTCCCGCCGAGGCCGCGGATCACCACCTCGGGATCGTGGGTCCACTGGAGATGGACGAACCGGTTGGCCAGCGGCGGGCTGAGCTCCCAGCCGTCCGCCGCCGAGGAGCGCGGATTGGCGGCGGCCACGATCCTGACGCCGGGCGGGAGCCGGAGCGCGCCGATCCGCCGTTCCAGGACCAGCCGCAGCAGGGCCGCCTGGACGGCCGGTGGCGCGGTGGACAGCTCGTCCAGGAAGAGCAGTCCCCGTCCGGCCCGGACCAGACGGACCGCCCAGTCCGGTGGGGCCATGGGGACGCCCTGCTCGGCGGGGTCGTCCCCGACGACGGGCAGCCCGGAGAAGTCGGACGGCTCGTGCACGCTGGCGATCACGGTGGTGAGCGGGAGGTCCAGGGCTTCGGCGAGCCGGGTCAGCGCTGCCGTCTTGCCGATCCCGGGCTCGCCCCAGAGCAGTACCGGCAGGTCGGCGGCGACGGCCAGGGTCAGGGCTTCCAGCCGGGTGTCCGGGCGCGGTTCGGTGGCGGTGTCGCCGAGCAGGGTCAACAGGTCTGCGGCGACGTCGAGTCGAGAGGCGGCAGGGGCTGTGGCGGGCATGGTGGACAGGGGCGTGGAAACAGGCATGGGTGACGACCTTCCGGTTCACGGCGGGTGGGTGGGCGAGGTGCTGGGGCGGGTCAGCGGGAGTCGGCGTGGCGCGGGCGCGAGCGGCGGCCGCGAGAGCGTCGGAGGCCCGGCCGGCCGACGTGCTCCGGCCGGGAACCGACCAGGCCGGCGCGGAACAGCCCGTAGACGATGCGCCGTCGGGCCGCCTCCTCCAGGTCGTCCCGCAAGGCACCGTCGCGCAGCAGCGCTTCGGGCCCGAGCAGACCCTCGACGACGGCCAGGGCACCGGCGGTGTCGCCGTGGGCGAGGCGTGCGCGGACGTCGTCGAGGTTCTCCGGGTGACGGTGCGCCCGGTCGATGACCTGGAGACAGGGGAGCGGCGTGCCGGTCAGGGAGGCCAGCAACTCCTCCCTGCGGATCTCGGCGGGGTCGTGGTCCAGCGGGACCAGCACCCCGTCGACCAGCCCGATCCGGTGGAGGGCTCCGCGGCACTCCACCGGGTGGGGTGCCCCGGCGGGGTCGGGCGCCCCCGCCGGGGCAGGGGCGGGCCGGTGGCCCGGAGCCAACGCCGCGGCGACCAGGGGGTGCAGGCGGTCGGGCCGGATCAGCCCGGCCCGGAGCAGCTCCAGGTCCGGCAGCAACCAGGTCGCCGCATCGGGCAGTACCGGCAGCCCGGCGGCCCGGTCGGCGGTGGACGGAGTCACGGTGAGCCCGACCCCGTCGGCGAGCAGGTCGAGGACCAGCCGCTGCCGTGAACCGAGACGAACGGCCACGGCCCCGGGGGGCCGGCCCTCGGCGCGGAGCAGGATTCCCGCCTCCGCCGCCCACCGGTCCACGGCGCAGGCGAACCCCGGGGGCACCGGGATCCGGTCCGCGGGCGGCCGATCGGCGCCGGCCCGTTCCCCTAGCTCGTGGGCCCGGCGGGCGTCCCAGAGGTGTCGGTGCAGGTCGAACCGGAACCTCCGATGCGGGTGGGGGTGCGGGTGGGGGTGTGGATGCGGATGTCGGCGGTCGCGGGACCCGGCGCGGGACGCGTCCCACAGCGCGAGGCCGATCCGCTGGCCGGCATCCGCCCAGGCCGGGGGAGTCCGGACCACGAGCTGCACCGCGCCCGCGCCGTACCGTGCCAGCGGCACGGTCAGCCCGGGGCGCAGCAGCCCGTCCGGGGCGACCCTCGGCAGGTGCCAGCGCAACAGGTCCGGCGCCAGGTGCCGCAGATCGCCGCGGATCAGCGCCGCGAGATCGCTGCCGTGGGCGCGTGCGACGGATCGCAGGTCCAGGTCGACATCGACACCTGCGGCCGCACACGCCCCGGCCCAGTCACCGACCAGGCGGCGGGCGGTCGAAGTCTCGATCATGGTGGGCGGCACGGCGAACTCGCGCACGCGCTGCCAGAAGGAAAGCCGGGCGTCCCCGTTCGCGGTTCGAGTGAGCATCAGCACTCACTTCGCGCGGACGGGACCCCCGATCTGGAAGGAGGAGTCATCATCGCGCCGACCCTACTGCGCGCCCGCTCGACCCCGCACCTCGTTTTCCGTCGGCCCGTCAGCGGGGAGGCCGACGGGCCGGTGGCCGCGGTGTGACCGTGTCACGAGGCGCGTCGGTCCGCGCCCGGCGGCGGGTGCGGCGGCGCGCCCGTCGGTGCGGGCGGGGGCGGCGACAGGGGTCGCGGTGCGGGGGGCGCCGTCGGCATCGGGGGGATCCGGGGGACCGGCGGATCCGCCGCCCCCGGTTCGTCGGACAGCAGCGGGATCCCGTGGCGCAGGTGCACCGCGCCGGGCAGGTCGTAGGTGAGCCGACGCTGCGCGACGGTCTGCCGTTCGACGGTCAGCGCGCCGGTGACGGTGCAGTTCCCGGCCCGGATCTCCGCCAGACGGGTGCGGCGCACCACGGCCACCACGCCGTCCAGCTCGATGACGAGGGCCAGCGCCATCCGGACCGAACCGACCGGGGTGCCGTCCACCAGCAGGTCGACGTGCGGGCTGTTGGTCGAGGTGATGCGGTGCCTGGCCAGCGCCACGACCTCCTCGGTGTCGGGGGCGGCCCGGGTGCGCCGGGCGGCCGATGTCAGGGCCGCGTACCGGCTCCAGCCGGAGGCGGCGCACTCGAACAGGTTCCGGCCGAGCAGGCCGTCCAGCGCCGCGGCCACTTCGTGTTCGACGGCCCGCCCGGCCGCGCCGGTGAACCGGGGGACACCGCGCATCAGGGCATCGACGGTGCCTTGTTCGCGCAGGGCCCCGGTGAGCGCGTCCACGGCGCTGCCGGCCTCCGCCGAGAACAGCAGGTCCCGCGCGGTGGCCGGGTCGGTCAGGGTGGCGCCGGTCATTCCTCCTCCTCGTGCTCCTCGACGCGGTGGGTGCCGGGATCGGATCGCGGCTCCAGCCGGACGGTGCGGGTCGGGCCCGCCGGGTCGTCGGTCTCGTCCACCCGCGGCCGGGGTGGTTCACCGGGGGAGGGCTCGACGGCGACGTGCCCGGAGGCCCAGCGCGGGCCCCGATGCCGGCCGAGGACGTAGGCCCCGGCGGCGGCCAGCACGGCCGCACCACCGGCCGCCGGGCCGACCACCCAGGTGGTGGGCGTCGTGTCGTCCGCGCCGGGGTCGCCGCCCGCGGCCGGGTCGCTGCCCGCTCCCGGGTCGCTGCCCTGGCCGGGCGCCAGGATCTCGAAGGCGGCGTCGTCCGCCATGGCCGGGTAGGCCGGGCACACCGCGTGCAGGGTGTAACGGCCCGGCCGGGCGTCGTCGGCGATCCGGGTGGTCGTGGTGAACCGTCCGCCGTCGTCGGTGGCGACCCGCCGCCAGGTGGTGCCGTTCCAGGACAGCTCGACCTCGGTGCCGTGGCACGCGAAGCCGGCGCCGGTGACCGCGACCGGCTCGCCCACCCGTCCGCTCGCGGGGGCGGCGCGTAGCTCGGGCCGGCCGTCCCGGGATCCGGTCGAACCGCTCCCGCCGGGAGGGGTCACCGTGAACGTCGCCTCGGCGTGGTACGGGGAGTCGGGGCCGCAGGACGCCGTCACCGGATGCTCGCCCGGCGGCGTCTCGGCCGGCACGGTGAGCGGACGGCTGAAGGAACCGTCGGCGGCGGGTGCGCCTCGCGCGACCACCTGTCCGTCCCACCGCACCACGACGAGTGCGCTCTTCGTGCAGTGGAAACCGGTGCCCTCGGCGGTGAACTGCCGCCCGGCGGGTCCGCTCGCAGGCTCCAGGGCCAGGGTGGAGGTCACCTCGTCCCCCGTCGCCTCGACCGTGAACGTCGCCGTCGCGGACACGGTCACCGCCGCGGCGGCGGGCGGGGGCGCGATGGCGGGGCCGGGCGCGGAGACGACCGGGCCGTCGTCGGGCGGTTCCGGTGTGCCGGGCGACGACGGTGTGCCGGGTGACGGCGGAGCGGTACAGCCGGCCGTCACCTCGTGGGCACCCGGAGAGGCGTTCGCGGGGACGTCGACGGTTCCGGTGAAGCGGCCCTTCGACCCGACCTGGGCCGTTCCGGCCGGTGAGGAGTCCCAGGTCAGCTGCACGGTGGCGGTCCCGGGGAGGCACGCCCGGAAGCCGTCGCCCCCGACCGTCACCCGGGTCTTCGCCGGGCCGTGGTCCGGGTCGAGGCGCACCGTTGCCCGGGCCTGCGCGGCCGGGGCGAGGAGCACGGAGGCGACGGCGACCACCGCGCCCAGCAGCGCCGCGGCCAGGGCGAGGAGCACCGGCCGACCGGTCCCTAACGGCAATCGCCGCCCGCCTCCGGGGCGGTTCCGGGCACGGTGGGGCCGGTGCGCGGGGGGCCGGGCAGGGCCGGAGCCGCTCGCGCCGGCCGAGCGGGGCAGGTGTCGGGTCATCGCCGACCGTCCTTCTACGAACCTTCTCCCATCATCCTCCGCCCACGGTCACCGCACCATGCCCACGGACGGCGCCCACCGACGATGCCCACGGACGGTCACCGGACCGGGCCCGCCGATCACGGACGCCGTCACGGCGCGTGCCCGCACCCGACCCCCAATGGCCCGTGGAGCCCGCCCTACCGCCCGTCCTACCGCCCGTCCGTGCGGGCGTGACGGCGGTAGTGGTCGAGGACGTCCTGGCGCAGGAGCGCGCCGAAGCCGGCCGACTCCAGACGGAGCCCGAGCTGGGCCTCGGTGAGGCCCAGGGCCTCGGCGGTGGCCGGGAGGTGCCAGTAGTGGGCGGCGAGCCGGTCGAGGAGGTGGCCCCGGCGGACCTGGCTCTCGGAGAGGCGGAAGGACTTGAGGTAGGCGATCCGGCCGTCCTCGTCGGTGATCGCCTCACCGATGTGGTTCTCCCGCTTGGGCCGGAAGTCCGGCAGGAAACGGGAGAGGGTGAAACGGTCGAGCCGGTACACCGTCCGGCGCCGGTAGTCGGCGTCCAGCAGCCCGGCCGCCATGGCCGTGTCGTGGAACTCCGCCCAGGCGCGCTCCTGCTGCTCGACGGCGGCCCGGAGCGCGGCCGGGGAGTCGACCGGACCGGCCGCCCGCAGGTCGGCCCGGAAGTCGGGGACCGGCGCGCTCAGGACGCCGTAGTGGTGGATCAGCTCGCCGTAGAGGTCGAGGAGCAGGCTCCGGTGCAGCGCCCGGTAGTCGTCGGGGTGCGGGACGGCGAACGCGGCGGCGAGCGCGTCGGCGACGTAGAGCACGACGCCGCACTGGCCGGGGTGGATCTCGAACTGCCGCAGGGCGTCGGCGAGTCCGCGGACCTGGGCGCCGCCGTACGCCTCCTCGGCGCGCGGGGACAGCCCGCGCCGCAGGGCGTGTTCGGACCACTGCTCCCAGGAGATCGACGGGCCGCCGAAGTGCAGGGAGAGGTAGCCTTCGAGGGCGAGGTGGAGGGGCAGGAAGCGCAGGCGGGTCCGGTCGGCCCGCTTGGTCATCCGGCGCGGTGCGTGCACCTTGACCAGCTCCGGCGGGGTCCCGGGCGAGGACGTGTCGAGCCGGGTCCCGTACGCCGCCGCCGGGGTGCCGTCCCCGCTCCAGTCCGCGACGAAGCCGTGCGGGACGTACGACGAGCTGTACGTGTCGCGGCGGCCCACCGCGACGGTGGCGAACTCGTCCTCGTAGAGCTCCTGGCGGAGCCGGAGACCCTCGACCGGCTCGTCCCGGACCAGCGGCACCAGCCGCACGCCGCCCCACACCTGGGCGGGCCGGGTGTCGAGGCCGGCCAGGTCGATCCGGAACGCCGGCGGAACGGTGGTCATCGGCCTGCTCCCGCCGCGAGGAACCGCTCGGTGCGGACGGCCAGGTGGTCCGTCAGCTCGGTGAGGTCGGTACGGCCCTCCGCGAACCGGGCGAACTCGACCAGCGCCGGCAGGTCCTCGGCGTCGCGCAGCCCGGCGGTGGGCACGGTCGGGGCGAGGCGCCGGACGTCGAAGTCCTCGGCGTCGTAGACCGGGTTGAGGTGCACGATGCTGGTCCGCCGCTGCGGGTCCAGCCGGGTACGCCAGACCCGCAGTACCTCGGCGGCCAGGCCGGGCGGCGCGTTGTCCCAGCCGTCCGAGACGATCAGCAGCCGCTGCGGTGCGGTGTCGAGGGCGTCGAGGATCCGCCGGCCGAGCGGGGTCGGGCCCGAGGGGCGGGCGAGCAGCGCGTCCGTGAGGCCGGAGGTCCACAGCGCGGTGTACTCGTCGGCGAGCACCTCCAGCAGGAAGTGGCTCGCCAGGGCGGCGGCGAGCGGCCGCCGACGCTTGGTGCCCGAGCCGTACGAGGAGAAGCTGTCGTCGAGGACGGCCGTGACCCGCCCCCAACTGCCCTCCCGCGCACCGGCGGTGCGTGCGGCCCGGAGGGCCGCGCCGCGCAGGGCACCGGTCAGCTCCGCCCGCCGGGCCGTCCGGTCGGCGGGCGGCAGCCCGAGCACGTACGAGGCGAGCCGGGTGAGCGGCATCCGGGACAGGTCCGTGCGGACGGCGTCGGCGCCGTGGTCGCGGGCGGACTCCTGGAGGCGCAGCCGCTCCAGGGCGGTCATCCGCGGGGCGATGCGTTCCAGGAAGGCGGCACGGGGGATGCCGTGCCGGTGGGCGAAGCCCTCGGCCACCGTGTAGGGAAGCTCGTAGAGGGCCGACTGCTGGTGGTGGGCACGCCGCCAGGCGTCGAGCAGCGGGGCCTCGAACCGGGCGCGGCGGCGCGGGGCGTACAGGAAGTCGCCGGTCTCCTCCGCCACGGTCCGCAGGTGGGTGTGGCGCAGCGCCAGCTTGAGGCCGGCGCGGTACTTCACGGCGTCGAACGCCTGGTCCGGGCGGGCGGCGAGCCAGTCGCGCACGATGGCGCGGGTGCGGCGGTTGTTGACCTTGGCCCGGCGCAGGTCGGCGATCAGCCGGTAGACCCGCTGCGGGGGCAGCAGCGCCAGCCGGCGTGCGATCAGCCGGCCCTCGGTGTGCCGCTGCTCGACGGTCGCGTCGCGGGCGCTCTCCAGCAGGTGCCGGACGATCAGCGCCGCGTTGTGGTCGTTGATGTCCAGGGCGAGCGCGGCGGCGTACGGTCCGCGGTAGTTGACGAGCATGTACGTGTGCAGGAAGTCGAGCGAGAGGCGCTGCTCGTCCGCGCCGCTGTGGAACTCGCGCTGGCCGGTGCCGGTGATGGCGGCGTTGACGAAGAGCAGCACGTCCTCGGCGGCGATCAGGTCGCCGTACGTCTCCACCGTTCCGCTCCCCGCCCCTGTGTGCTGCCGTCCGTGACCCCGGACCCGGGGTGCCGGCCGGGGAATGGGGGTGCGAACTGCGAATCAATGCTGTACAGGCGCGTTTCGGAAGTCGCACCGGAGTCCCGCGGCCGGCCCGTCGACCGTAGCAGAGGCGGCCGGGCGGGGTGCCACGGCCCGGAGCCACGGCCCGGAGCTGCGGGCCCCGCCTCCCGCCGCTCCCGGTGTCGCGCTCTCTCGTCGCCGAGTCGCCCAGTCGCCGAGTCGCCTTCGGCGGGCCCGTGGAGGGGCTCACGCCCAGGGCAGCGCGGCGCGGGTGCGCCAGTACGCCTCGGCCGGTTCGGCCATCGGGGCCAGCCCGGCGAGCTGCGCCGATGTGAGGCCGAGCCCGGCGGCGATGAGGTTGGAGGCCAGCTGCCCGGTGGTGGCCGCCCCCGAGAGCACGACGTCCGCCCAGGGCCGGGCGGCCGCGGCGGCCAGTGCGACGGCGTCGCAGGACGCGCCGGTGGCGGCGGCGAGGGCGCGCAGCGCGGCGGTGTCGGGGCCGGTGGCGTTGCGGTCGGCGAGGCGGCCGTTGGCCATGCCCTCCTTGACCACCACCAGGAGGCCCGCCGCGTGGGCCTCGGCGAGCGCGGGCCCGGCGGACGGCTCCAGCACGTTCCAGGTCGACTGGACGGCGGCGAACAGCGGCCGGCCGTCGGCCTCGACCTCCAGCGCGGCCCGGACGGTCGCGGCCTGCGCCGGGCCGCTGGTGGACAGACCCACCCGGACGCCCTCGGCGGCCAGCCCGGCCAGCCGCGTGTGCAGGGCGGGGTCGGTGAGGGCGGGGCTGTCGGGCGTGACGGAGTGCACCAGGTACACGTCCGGGCGCCTGCCCAGCAGAGTCCGGGTCTCCTCGACCTGACGGTCGAACACGGCCGTCGAGTGCTCCTTGACCTCGTGGACGGGGACCCCGGAGGTCCGCCAGTCGGCGGTGTAGGTGTAGCCCCACTTGCTGCCGATCGTCACGTCGGCCACGTTCCCCGGCCGGGAGGCCAGCCACTCGCCGAGGAACTCCTCGGCGCGGCCGTACGAGCGGGCGGTGTCGAAGTACCGCACGCCCGCCGCGTAGGCGGCGTCGAGCAGGGTGTGGGTCCGGGTCCGGAGCGCCTCGACGGTGCGCTCGGCGGGCAGGTCGAGGTCGCGTCCGAGCGTGAGGTAGCCGGGCCGTCCGACCGCGGCCGTGCCCAGACCGAACCGTCCGACCGACGGCCCGGCCGCACCCGCCGCGCCGGCCCCGGGAGGGCGCTGCGCGGGATTCCCGGCGACAGGTCACGATCACCGGTGAATCCACGGCGGAACGGCCCCTGGACCGGCGGGAATCCCTTCTGGGGGCACGTCCTGCCTGACTAGGCTTCGAGCTGTGAAGATCGGAGTCAACATCCACAACTTCGGCCCCGGCACCGACCCGGGAGCCCTGCGGAGCTGGGCCCGCACCGTCGAGGACCTGGGGTTCGACCTGCTGATGGTCTCGGACCACCTCGTCATCACGCCCGACGTCGCCGAGCGGTATCCGGCCCCGTTCTACGAGCCCTTCACCACCCTGTCCTGGCTCGCCGGCGTCACCACCCGGATCCGGCTCGGCACGACCGTCCTGGTCGCCCCGTACCGGCACCCGCTGCTCACCGCGCGGATGGCGGCCAACCTGGACCGGCTGAGCGGTGGCCGGCTGGTCCTCGGTGTGGGGGTGGGCTGGGCACGGCAGGAGTTCGCCGCCCTCGGGATCCCGTTCGAACAGCGCGGCCGGCTGACCGACGACCACCTCCGGGCCGTTCGGGCGGCCTGGGCCGACACCGCCGACTACGGTGCCGGGCGGATCCCGGTCTGGGTCGGCGGGAACAGCGACGCCGGGTTGCGGCGTGCCGTGCGCTTCGGTGACGCCTGGCACCCGCTGCGGCCCACCATGCCGTGGCTGTGCGAGGCGGCGGTGAGGCTGAAGGCCGTCGCCGACGAACTGGGGCTCCCCGTACCGGCCTTCGCGCCACGGATCGCCCTCCGGCTCACCGGGGCACCGATCGTCGGCCCGGACCGGAAGGCCGGTGAGGGCACGATCGAGCAGATCACGGACGACCTGGACCGGCTGCGGCTGCTGGGCGCGGAGACCGTCGTCCTCGACCCCTACGACGGGGACCCGCGCACGACCTGCCACCCGGAGACGGGCCGGGAGGCGCTCGCCGCGGTGGCCGCACACCTCCACCGTCCTCACCGCCGAGACAGCCAGGACAGCCGAAACAGTCGAAGCAGCAGCCGACGCAACCTGACGGAGCAGTCATGACCGCACCCCACGACCTCGCCCTCCTCCGACGGGCCGTCGCACTCGCGGCCGAGGCACGCGACGGCGGCAACCCGCCGTTCGGCTCGCTGCTCGCGGGCCCGGACGGGACGGTCCTGGCGGAGGACCGCAACACGACCCTCACCGATCAGGACATCACCGCACACCCGGAGTTGAAGCTGGCGCGGTGGGCCGCGCGGGAGCTGGACCCGGCCACGGCGGCAGGAACCACCCTGTACACCAGCTGCGAGCCCTGCCCGATGTGCGCGGCGGTCGTCCGGCGGGCGGGCCTGCGGCGGGTGGTGTTCGCCCTGTCCGGCGAACAGCTCCTGGACATCAGGCCGGGCAGCGATCAGCCGCCCGTCCCGCAGGAGGGCCCCGCGCTGCTCGACGAGGCCCGGTCCGTCGTCGAGCCGTACTACCGCTGACCCCCGGCGCCCGGCGTCCGGCGCCCCGTTCACCTGCGACGGGGCGTGGGGGTTGTCGGTCGGGTGCGGTAGTTTGTGCTCGCTCCGGGGAGGCAGCCGGGAAATGCAGGTGCCCGCGCGAGGGGTGCTGTGCTTGCCTGTGTCCTGTCGTACACAGGCAGCGGACCAGTTGCTTCCCCGATCTCTACGCCGCTCTCAGGAGGCTTCCCATCAACGCCGTGATACGCAGGACCGTCCGCACCACCCTGGTCGCCGCCGCCTGCAGCACCGTTCTCGCCGCCGGGCTCGCCGCGTGCGGTACCGTCCAGCAGCTCACCGCCGCGGAGAAGGTGTCCGACGCCTTCGGGAAGCTCAACGACAGCAAGTCGTTCAGTGCGAAGTTCTCCATCGACGCGACTCCCGCGCAGATCGAGGCCTTCGGCACCGCCACCGGCGAGAAGGTCGACGCGGAGACCGCGGCCGCGCTCTCCGCCGTGAGCCTGGCGGTCTCCTTCAGCGCGGACAAGCCGCTCAAGGACGTCAAGCCGAGCAAGGGCGCCGACGGCAAGACCGTCGACGCGCTGTCGGACAAGTCGGTCTCCTTCTCCTACGCGCTCACCGGCAAGGGCGGCGCGTCGCTGGTCGAGCTGCGCCAGGTCGGCGGCAAGACCTACGCGCAGGCCGACCTCGCGGGCATCGCCACGCTGGTCGGCGAGGACCCGGCCCAGGTCAAGGAGATGACGGAGGGCCTGCCGACGGCCCTGAAGGACGGCCTGACCGGGAAGTGGGTCACCTTCGACGCGTCGGCGCTCCAGGACTCCGCGAAGTCGGCCGGCGGCAAGGCGGGGGCCTCGCCCTCCGCCGCGCCCACGCTGGACCCGAAGGTCTCGGAGGGCCTCGCGACGTCGCTGAAGAACATCTTCACCAGTGACGTCTCCTTCGAGGACAAGGGCAAGAAGGACGGCAAGGACCTGATCACCCTCAGCGCTCCCGCCCGCAAGCTGGCGGACGACCTGCTGAAGGCCGTCGAGCCGCTGGCCAAGGAGCTTCCGAGCGGGGCCAAGCTTCCGAAGGCCGTCCCGAGTGACGTGCCTGACCGCAAGCTGGCCCTGGACCTCTACCTGGACGGCGGCGCGCTGTCCGCCGTGACCTTCGACCTCGCCCAGCTGGAGGAGAAGCCCACCCCGGGCGCCACGCTTCCGGTGCGGATCGCGTTCGGCAAGGACGCCCCGGCGGTCCAGGCGCCCTCCGGTGCCGCCGAGATCACCTCGGCGGACATCGAGGACATCTTCGGCGGCCTCCTCGGCGGCGGCCTCGGCGGTGCCTCCGTGGGCGGCGCGGACGACTCGGCCGGTGCGGCGGCGGCCACGCCGCTCACCGACGCCCAGGTGAAGGAGCTGACCAAGGGCGGTGGGCTGACCGAGGACGAGGTGCGCCTCTACAACAAGCTGGGCCTCGGCTACGAGGACATCAAGGACCTGGCCACCGCGGGCGCCTGACCTGACCTGACCAAGGCCTGTCCGCGGTCCGCCCGTCCCGTTCGCCCCGTCCGCCGCACCCGGTGGGCGGGGCGGACGCGTGTCCGGCCGGTCCGCCGGAACGCGCCCGCCCCCGGGCCGGAGCAGGAATCGGCCCGGAACCGGTCGTCCCGGAAGCAATCCTGTGATGGTGTGGTACCCCGTGTCCGAGTCCAGGGGAGGCCACCGTGTTCCGAACGCCGCAGCAGATCTTCCAGAGCTACGTCTACGCGGGTTCCCTGACCCGGAACGCCGACGCCCTGGCCGAGAACTTCACCGAGGACGGAGTCCTCGAAGCGCCGCTGATGCCGGCCGGCGCCGCCTTCCCCAGGAAGCTGGTGGGGCGCGAGGAGATCCGTCGGACGATGGCGGCCTACTACGAGCGGGAGTCGGAGGGCGGCCGGTTGCCGAACCTGGAGAAGTCCGGGTACGTGCTGCACGTGACCGCCGATCCCGACGTGTTCATCGCCGAGATCGACACGGTCTTCGACGGGCCCGGTGACGGGGGAGGGGGCGACGAGACCGTCTCGCTGGTGCAGATCTTCCGCGTCCGGGACGGGAGGATCGCTCGCCTGCGGGACTACTTCGCGCCCGAGTTGATGAGCTGAGGACGTTCGAGCACGCGTCACGCCGGCACGCTCACCACCGGGGCCCGCGCGGCCGGGTCGGTCACCGCCGGTCGTCGCCGGGAAACCCGTTGGCGAACCGTCCGCTCTCCAACGATCATGGAACGCATGAGCGACCTCCTCCCGACCGACCCGACCGAGACCGACCGGCCCGCACGATGGAGCCGGGCGACCGTCTACCCCGACATGTGGGCCGATCCGGACGACGACCCCCGTGCCCGGGACCAGACCGGTCCGGACGGCGAGCTCGCGACGCTGCTGAACTTCCTGGCGGACTACCGCACCACCCTGCGGATGAAGTGCGAGGGCCTCGACGCCGAACAGCTCGCGCGCCGGTCGGTCCCGCCGTCGACGATGTCGTTGCTCGGTCTCGTCCGGCACCTCGCCGAGGTGGAACGGGACTGGCAGAACTGGATCACCAACGGTGAGCCGCTGCCGAAGCTGTACGGCAGGCGCGACGCGGACTTCGACGAAGCCGTCGCCGAACAGGCCGTGGTCGACGGCGCGCACGCCGATCTGGCGCGCGAGCAGGCCGCGACCGATGCCGCCCTGGCCGGGCACCCGGACCTCGGCGAGCGCCTGGGGAAGGACGGGATCGCGGTGCGGGAGCTGATGGTCCACCGGATCGAGGAGTACGCCCGACACTGCGGGCACGCCGACCTGCTGCGCGAGTGCGTCGACGGGAGGGTGGGCCAGTAGCTCGTGCGAGGGGCGGACCGGGGGCGGCGTCCTCTCCTTTGGCCCGCCGGCGCGCCTCCGCGTCGTCGTGTCCCCACGTCGCCGTGCCCGGTGTCCCCGTGCCGGGTGTCTCAGTCCCACCGGACGCGGAACGTGGTGGACAACGACCTCAGCGCGTCCAGCTCGGCGGCCAGTTCCGGCGCGGACACCTCGATCCGCTGCCCGTCCACCAGCGGCTCGGAGCTGTAGATCTTGCGCAGCGAGAAGTCCCAGCCGGAGGCGTCCCCGGGAACGCCCGGAGCGCTGCCGGCCGTGACCTTCAGCCGGTGCGGCTCGTACCGGATCATGGCACTCTCCACCCGCGTGGCCTCGCAGGCGTCGAGCGCGGACCACAGCTGCGGATCGGTCAGCCGAGCGAGCCCGGCCGGGGCGAGGTCCGTGCTGTCGAGCAGCCGGCGGGCCAGGCGGCGGACCACCGAGACCGGACCCACGTTGTCCCACGAGGTGTGCAGCCGTGCTTCCGCGCAGACCAGGCCGACCAGCGAGGCGGCGGTCTCGCGGTCGGCCGACACCGCGGCGTCCTTGAGACGGAGTCGGCCCAGCAGGGCGGCCGGATCGGCGTCCAGGCGCCCGGCGGCACGCCCACTGCGCACGTAGGAGTCGAGATGGTCGAGATTCAGCAGGCCGGAGCGGTTGGTGAGCGGTGAGGGCGGCTGCGCGCCGAGTGCGGCGACGACGGCTCGGGCGCTGATCCCGTGCTCCTCCAGCACCGGACGGATCGGGTCGGCCCGCAGCAACTGCAGGCCGATCGCGTGGTGGTCGAGGCCGGAGAGGCCCTCGAAGGTGTGGCTCAACGGCAGGTGGCCGATGTCGTGCACCAGCGCCGCGACCCGCAGGAGTTCGTCCTCCGGTCGGAAGTGCGCGACCAGGGCGAGCACGCCGAGGGTGTGTTCGAGCCGGGAGTACGACTGCAGGGTGCTGATCGTCGAAGCCCCGCCGTGTGCCACGAAGTGCAGGCGCCGCAGCGGTTCGGTGCGCAGCAGGGCGACTTCGACGGGGTTCAGCCGGACGGGGATCCGCCACAACGGGTCGGTGAACACGGGTGACAGGCCCACCACATGGGTCGGGGCGGGTGATACCGCGTCATTTCCGGTTTCCTGCAACGGTTTCTGATCCATTCGGCCGGCCATCCGGTCACTCTACGGGCGGACGCCGGCCTTGGGCAGTCAATTGATCGCCCGGTCACCGGCCGTGCGGCGTGGCGCCGACCCGCAGGTTCGGCGCCACGCCGCCTCGTGCGTCACCCTGCGGGTGATCCCGGCGCGGCACAGGCGACTCGGACCCTACGGACGCCAGACGGTGGCCAGGTGGGAGGGGTAGAGACTTCCCGCCGACCGGAACAGCGAGAGCCCGACGACCAGGCCCGTGTTGTTGATGAACAGGGTGGTGTTGGTGGTGCCGGTGGGGTCGAGGTCCGTGAGGGTGCCGTCGGCGGCCCAGATCTTGCCCGCCTGGTACTGCCGGGCCGGGATGCCGTCCCACGAGTAGCCGATCGCGGTGCCGGAGTCGTTGATCCCGACGGCGGTCGACTTGGCGCCCGACGAGGCGGCGAGGGGGAGAGGGGTGAGGGTGCCGGTGGGGCTCCACTTCGCGGCGGACGTCTGGCTGGAGGTCGGGTTCGGCTGGTGCTGGCCCACGACGGTGCCGGAGCCGTTGATCGCGACCGGCAGGGTGTTCGCCCCGAGGTCGAGGATCGCCCCGTCGGGCGACCGGACCAGGCCGTGCCGGACGGTTCCGGTCGACTGCGGCCGGTCGGCCCATCCGATCACCGTGCCGGCGTCGTTGATCTGGACCGGCACGTCGCCGGCCCCGCCGGTCGGACCGGTCTGGAACGGGGTCGGGGTGCCGGTGGAGCTCCAGATCACGCCGCGGTACGTGCCGCTCCCCGTGGAGGAGCGGCCGATCGCGACTCCGGCGCCGTTGATGTCGACGGCCTCGCTCCTGGTGCCCCCGGGCAGCGGGGCGAGGGCGACGACGGTGCCGTCCGGGCGCCAGGCCACGGCGTGCTCCACGGCGCTGTTGCTGGAGACCCCGACCACGGCGCCGCCGGAGCCGATCGCCGTGGGCTTGCTGTACTGGTCGCCGGGCAGCGGCGGCAGGACGGTGGGTGTGCCGTCGGCGGCCCAGCGGACGGCCGTCGCCCGGTAGCGGTCCCGGGAGGCGGGCCAGGAGATGCCGATGGCGAGGTTCGCGTCGTTCACCCCCAGGGCCTGCGCGAAGTCCTCGCCGGACAGCGGGGGGAGGGTGGTGGGGGTGAGGTCGGGGTTCCAGCGGATGGCGCTGGTGTCGTTGCCCTGGGACCCGTAGGCGTAGCCGACGACGACGCCGTTGTCGTTGACCCCGGTGGGGTCGCTGAAGGACCGGGCGGGCAGGCCGGTCTGCAGGATGGTCGGGGTGGGGGCGGTGGCCGCGGCGGGTGCGGCCGGCGTCGCGGGGGCGGCCCCCAGCAGCGCTCCGGCGGTGAGGGCGGCGGTGACGGCGATCGCCGTACGGCGGCCGGTCCGGAAGTCCATGGCACGGGTTCCCTGTCTACTCGGCGACATGTCGGCCCGGTCCGGCGGCGGTTGCGGCGGACGGGCCGGTGGTGCGGTGGTACGGGACGGGCCGTGCTTGCTCGCCGCCGGTACGGACACCGGGCACACCGGGGCGGTGGTACCGCCCGCTCGCGGGTGGCCGGTGGTCGGGCCGCGCGCCCGGCGGCGAACTGTCGTGGCCGCGACTCTAGTTGGCGCACCTCGCCTTCGCAGGGTATTCCGTCTGTCCGGATGGGGCTTCCCAGGTGTGCACGCGTCAGGAGGGGGCGATGGCGCCTCCGCACGTTGCGGACCCGCCCCGGGGCGCCCCTGGCGGCAGTGGCACCCGGGCGCCCGAGGGGGCGGTCGCGGCGGGTGCCGGCCGCCGGCGTGCCGTCGAGTGGGGCGAACCGCCGGCGGGCCTTCTCGTGGAGCCCGGCCGCGAGCGGATCGGCCCGGAGCGCGGCGAGGCGGGCCCGGGCGGACGCCGCGCCGGGGGCACGGGTGCAGGCGGCTTCCTGGACGGGTGACCTGTCAGGAGCACCTGGCCACGGTTGTCGGAGACAGCCGGCCGGGCAGGCCCCGGGATCCAGGGCCTGCCCCTGTCAGTGCAGTTCGGAAGGACGAACGCAGGGGATGGTGCGGCGCTGCCTCCCGGGGCGCCGGGTCAGGCCGTCCTGATGTCGAAGGCGTACTCGAATTCTGCGAGTCCCTTGCCCTCGTCGTCGTGGAGCTCCGCCTTGGCGGTGTAGCTCCCACGGTTCAGCATCCCGCTGGGTGCCTCCTCCCAGCCGTGACGGGGGAAGGTCACCGAGTGCGGCATTCCCTGCTTCGGGAACGAACCCAACATCTGCTTGTCCCGGCCGACCCTGAGACCTTTGCGGTAGTGGCTGCTGGTGTACAGGACCCCGGACACGGGCGCATCGTCGACACGGAAGTCGACCCTGATCCGGTAGTGGCAGCCCTCGGGCAGGACGAACGCGTCCGCCTTGGTCGCGGCGAGTGCTTCCGCGCTGTCCAGCTGCCGCGCCACGGCAGGCCGGCGTTCGTCCTCGAACTCCACCCTGAATGTGAGCAGGTTCAGGGTTCCCCCGCTCCCCTCCAGGCCCTTCCTGTCGCGCTCGACAAGGGCCTTGAAGTAGGCCTCGTCACGCTCCGGAACGTCCACGCCTTCGGACAGGCCGCCTCCTCACCGTTAGTCATCACCGACGGACCGGCCGGCGGACACCGCCGGCCACAGGGGGAAGATCACCACACCCGGAGCGGTCCGACGGGCAGAACACCGCCCCGCGATCTGCCGCCCCGCCCGTCGGCTCGCGAAAGCCGCGCCCCTCCCTCACCCGTACGGGCCCCGCGCCCGCTGTCCTCCTGTTGACGGGCCGTCCCCGGACGGGCCCGCGCTCCTGCTCGGACCAGTGTGCCGCGGCTCAGCCGCACACCGAATGCAGTTGATCCCGCGTCGGCCGACGGCTTCTGCAAGTGGCCGGGGGCGTCCAGCCGGTGCGCCGCGGTCGACGGACTGCCCGGCACCAGCCCCTGGGTCACTCGGCCGGTGCGCGGGCCGAAGGGCCCGGTCGCTCAGGTTCCGCCGGGTTTGCCCGTCGAGACCAGCAGGAGGACGGACGAGCCCGGTGCCACCGGTGCTGCGCCGCCCCGGGGCTGACTGCTGATCACCTGCCCCGCGGGAGCATTCCAGTCCGTGTGCCGCATGATCGTGCAGCTCAGTCCGAGTCCGCGCAGCAGGCTTCTGGCCTGTTCGACCGGCATGCCAGCCAGGTCCGGCAGCGCGATGCCCGCTCCTGCGGTCTGCTCCTGCTCCTGTGTCGGAGTCGCATCGGCGCTTCCGCTCTTGGGGGTGCCGGTGGCGAGCGGGGTGCACGCCCCGTTCGCCGGTGGGGACAGGGACGGGGAGGCGCCGGGCGCGGGCGGCACGGGCTTCAGCGCGAAGAACCCCACCGTGGCGCACGCCAGCACGCAGCACGCCGCAGCGGTGCCGAGGAGCGCCCGGCGGGTGCGGCTGCGGCTGACGGCTCGCTCGATCGCGGCCGCGTCGACGACCGGTGCCGTCGGCCCGTCGGCGAAGGAGGCCACCGCGGCACGCAGCTCGGCTTCGAGGCCCGGCTCGAACGGGGCCGGTCCGAACGACGTGTTCCTCACTTCGTACCTCCGAAAGCGGCAGACGGCGTGTGCGGCGCCTGGGCGCCCGATACGGAATCGCGCAGCTTGGCCAGGCCGCGGGCGAGCTGGGACCTCACCGCACTCGAAGAGATGTCCAGGACGTCGGCGACCTGCCGGGCGTCCAGATCGTGCAGGTAGTACAGGACCACCACGCTGCGCATGCCCATCGGCAGCCCGAGCAGTGCCTCGATCAGTTCCGCGCGCAGATCCACCTGCCCGAACCGGTCCCGGGGGTCGGCCATCTCGGGCACCCCCGACAGCCCGGGGCGCTCGCCCCGGCGCGCCAGCCGCCGCCAGCGGTCGTTGGCCAGGTTGACCAGCACTTTGCGCACGTACGCCTCCGGCGAGTCCGCCACCGCGACCTTCCGCCACTGTCGGCACGCCCGCTCCAGCGTCTCCTGCACCAGATCCTCGGCCACGTGCACGTCACCGGTCAGCGCATACGCGGTGCGGAACAACGCTCCCGACCGATGTGCGACGAACTCCGTGAATCCGTTGCCCGGACCGCTCCTGCGAAACCTCACCCGCCGACCTCCTCTCCTCGTCCCGTCCCGATCACTGCCCCCATGACGGCGGAACGGGGCCGAATGCTGCACCGAGCCGCTGGCAGTGACGTGAATCACAGCCGGGACGGAAGGGTGTCCCAGGACCTCGCGCCGCTGCCGCCCGGGGTGCGGGCGGGGCCAGGCGAAGCGGACGGCGCGTCCGCGCCGACGCCCCGACTGACCGTTTGTGTGGCCGCGCGTTCACCGTCGCCGGTCCGACCCGGCCGTGACCGGCCTCCCGGCCCGCCGCCGGGCGCGCCCACCCTCCTACCGACCGTCAGACGCAGGAAGTCTGGTGCATGCCCTCCTCAGTGAGCGGGACCACCCGGCTGCCAGGAAGCTACCCAGCCCCGGCGTTCGTCTCCGGGGGTTCCGGTCGATGGCCGGGCGCGGCTTCACATGTGCGTACCGCTGCGTACCGTCTGCGTACCGCCTTGCGTACCGTCTTATACATACTCTGACCTGGGCGCGTTCGCGAGTCCCGACCGCCCCCGTCCTCAGCGGCGCGCGTCGCCGGGGGCCAGCAGGCTGGTGACGTCCGCGATCGCCTCGGCGGAGGGCTTGAAGTACCGCCGGACGTTGTCCGCCTTCTTGTGCCGGGACTTGGCCATCAGCATCAGCTCGGAGGCCCCCTGCTCGCCGAGGTGGGTCAGGGAGGAGTGGCGGTACTCGTGCAGGTCCCAGCCGGTGCCCGGCCCAGCCAGGGCGGTGTGCTGGTCAAGGAGCGCGCGGGCCTGACCGTAGGAGAGGCGGGCCAGACCAGTGTCGGGGCAGACGTCGCGAGCGGAGAGCACCTTGCCGGGGCCGGGGCGGCGGTGGGTGACGAACACCGGCCCGCGGGTGCGGCCCCTCAGCAGGTGGGGCAGCAGCCGGGCAGCCCCGGCGTTCCAGAACACCATCTCCAGCACGTAGTCGGCGCGTTCCGCGCCGCGCCGACGCACCTTCGGCTGGGCGCCCTTGGCCTTCACCGGGGCCCGGCGCCCAGCCAGGTCCAGCTCCTCGATGTTGACGTCCAGGATCTCCTCGGAGCGGGCGCACGTCTCGTAGAGCATCCGCCACAGCGCCTTCTCCCGCAGGTGGACGTCGCGGCGGGCGATCAGCCGATCGATCGCCATCTTCGAGCGCACCGGGGTGTCGGAGTCCGGTGGCGGCATCCGCTTCGCCCAGGCCGGCACCTGCGGCCCGTCGTAGCCGCGCTCGGCGCACCAGCTCGTCCAGGAGGGCACCGCGCCGCGGCGGGCGTTCCAGGTGTTCACCGCCGAGCTGCCCCAGAGCAGTTCCAGCGCGCCGCCGATCTCGTCGTCCGCAACTGCGGTGAACGGGCGGGCCCCGCCTAGGTGCTCGGCGGTCTTCCCGACCGTGATGCCGTAGTTCCGAACGGTGTTCGGGTTGGCGAGCGAGTCGAGGAAGACATCGGCCCGCCAATCCAGGTCTGATCATTCATGGGCCGAGCCTACGAGGCATGCCCGACAATCCGGACGTCCGCCTCCGAGGCGAGTACGGTCATCGCCGAGTCTCTGGATGGGCCCCAGGCCTCGCCGGCCAAGCGGGCCAGAAAACGTGTCCGCTGACCGTGACGGGTGGCCAATTGTCGTGCTCAGTCACACCCGGCACGACAGATGCCGCGCTGACACGACAGTTAGCCTGCTGAGTCACACCACTACTCACCGTAATGAGCTAGTTGGGCCGCCACCTATCGCTTCCAACCGCCACCCATCGGTTCCAGTCACAAGATCCTCCCGTCGGCGGGGTCCTGCTCTGGACGTGAAAACAAGCAGGTGTGATTGCTTTTTCTCGCGCACGGTGCCACTCTGCTCACCGACGGCGAACATCGGGCCACCGGTCGGGGAGGCGCTCGCGTGACATCGGGGTCGAAGTCGGGTGCGGGGGAGGCGGATCGGCCGGGGCCGGTGCTGCGGATCGGCAATGCGTCGGGGTTCTACGGGGACCGGTTCTCGGCGGTGCGGGAGATGCTCACGGGCGGGCCGTTGGACGTGCTCACCGGGGACTACCTGGCCGAGCTGACCATGCTGATCCTCGCCCGCGACCGGCTGAGGGATCCCTCCCTCGGGTACGCGAAGACCTTCCTCCGGCAGATGGAGGAGTGCCTCGGCCTGGCCCTGGAGCGCGGGGTCCGGATCGTGACCAACGCCGGCGGGCTCAACCCGGCCCGACTGGCGGACGCCGTCGTGGAGTTGGCGAAGCGACAGGGGCTGGAGCCGGCTGTCGCGTACGTCGAGGGGGACGACCTGCTGCCCCGCCGGGCCGAACTCGGACTCCCGGAGGGGCTGTTGGCGGCCAACGCCTACCTCGGAGCGTTCGGCGTCGCGGAGTGCCTGACGGCCGGCGCCGACGTGGTGGTCACCGGCCGGGTGACCGACGCCTCGTTGGTCGTCGGGCCGGCCGTCGCCCGCTTCGGCTGGACCGGGGACGACCTGGACGCCCTCGCGGGCGCCGTCGTCGCCGGGCACGTCCTGGAGTGCGGCGCGCAGGCCACCGGCGGCAACTACGCGTTCTTCCGGGAGCACGACGTCACCCGGCCCGGCTTCCCGGTCGCGGAGCTGCACGCCGACGGGTCCAGCGTGGTGACCAAGCACCCCGGGACGGGCGGCGCGGTCACCGTCGGCACCGTCACCGCCCAGCTCCTCTACGAGACGGGTGGACCGCGCTACCTGGGCCCGGACGTGACGGCGCGTCTGGACACCGTCCGGCTCACCCGGGAGGGCCCGGACCGGGTCCGGATCGACGGGGTGCGCGGCGAGGCCCCGCCCACCACGCTCAAGGCCGGGCTCAACCGGCTGGGCGGGCACCGCAACGAGGTGGTCTTCGTCCTCACCGGGCTGGACATCGAGGCCAAGGCGGACCTGGTGCGGCGGCAGTTCGAGGAGGCGCTGGCGCCCGGATCCCGGCCTGCCGAGCTGCGCTGGACGCTGGCCCGCACCGACCACCCGGACGCCGAGACCGAGGAGGCCTCCTCCGCGCTGCTCCGGCTCACCGCGCGGGATCCGGATCCCGCCAGGGTCGGCCGCGACCTCGGCCGGGCGGCGGTGGAACTCGGGCTCGCCGGCTACCCGGGCTTCCACCTGGTCGCTCCGCCCGGGCCCGGGGCGCCGTACGGGGTGTTCACGGCCGTGCCCGTGGACGCGGCGGCGGTCGAGCACACGGCGGTCCTGCCGGACGGCCGCCGGGTGGCCGTCCCGCCCGCCGCACCGCCGCCCGCCGCACCGCCGCGTCCCGAACCGCCGCCGCCCGCGGCGCAACTCCCGGGCGGGGAAGCCGGGTACGGGCTCCCCGAGCCGCTCCCCGACGGCGGTCCCACCCGCCGGGCACCGCTCGGCCTGGTGGCGGGCGCCAGGAGCGGCGACAAGGGCGGTGACGCCAACCTCGGCGTCTGGGCCCGCGACGAGCCCGGCTGGCGCTGGCTCGCGCACGCCCTCACCGTCGACCGGCTGCGGGAGCTCCTCCCCGAGACGTCGGAGTCGGAGATCGTCCGGCACGTCCTGCCGAATCTCCGCGCGCTCAACTTCACCATCACCGGTCTGCTCGGCGAGGGGGTGGCGGCCCAGCACCGCTTCGACCCGCAGGCGAAGGCGCTGGGGGAGTGGCTGCGCTCGCGCCACCTCGACATCCCGGAGGCACTGCTGTGACCGTCCTGCCCACCCGCCTCGACCCGGGCGGCGCCGACTTCACCGGGCACCGTGCCGCGATGCTCGCCAAGCTGGCCGAACTCGACGCCGAGCATGCCGCGGCGCTGGCCGGCGGCGGTCCCAGGTACGTCGAACGCCACCGCGAGCGCGGCAAGTTGCTGCCGCGGGAGCGGATCGAGCTGCTGATCGACCAGGACTCGCCGTTCCTGGAGCTCTCCCCGCTCGCCGCCTGGGGCAGCGACTACCCGGTGGGCGCCGCACTGGTCACGGGGATCGGCGTGGTCGAGGGCGTCGAGTGCGTGATCACCGCCAACGACCCGACCGTGCGCGGCGGAGCCTCCAACCCGTGGACGCTGCGCAAGGCCCTGCGCGCCAACGAGATCGCCCTCACCAACCGCCTCCCCCTGGTCAATCTGGTCGAGTCCGGCGGCGCCGACCTGCCCAGCCAGAAGGAGATCTTCATCCCCGGCGGCGCCCTCTTCCGCGACCTCACCCGGCTCTCCGCCGCCGGGATCCCCACCGTGGCGGTGGTGTTCGGCAACTCGACGGCCGGCGGCGCCTACGTGCCCGGGATGTCCGACCACACCGTGATGGTCGCGGAGCGGGCCAAGGTGTTCCTGGGCGGCCCGCCGCTGGTGAAGATGGCCACCGGGGAGGAGACGGACGACGAGTCGCTCGGCGGCGCCGAGATGCACGCCCGCACCTCCGGGCTGGCCGATCACTTCGCGGCGGACGAGCAGGACGCGCTGCGCCTCGCCCGCCGGATCGTGGCCCGCTTCGACCACCGCAAGCCGGGCCCCGACCCCGACCCGTCGGCCGAGCCGCCGAAGTACGCCGAGGAGGAACTGCTCGGCATCGTCCCGGGTGACCTCAAGGTGCCGTTCGACCCGCGCGAGGTGATCGCCCGGATCGTCGACGGCTCCGACTTCGACGAGTTCAAGCCGCTCTACGGCACCAGCCTGGCCACCGGCTGGGCCCGCCTGCACGGATACCCGGTCGGCATCCTGGCCAACGCGCAGGGCGTCCTGTTCAGCCAGGAGTCCCAGAAGGCGGCGCAGTTCATCCAGCTGGCCAACCAGCGGGCGGTCCCGCTGCTCTTCCTGCACAACACCACCGGGTACATGGTCGGCCGCGCGTACGAGCAGGGCGGCATCATCAAGCACGGCGCGATGATGATCAACGCGGTCGCCAACTCCCGCGTCCCGCACCTGTCCGTGCTGCTGGGCGCCTCCTACGGGGCCGGTCACTACGGCATGTGCGGGCGGGCGTACGACCCGCGGTTCCTGTTCGCGTGGCCGAGCGCCAAGTCGGCGGTGATGGGGCCGCAGCAACTGGCCGGGGTGCTGTCGATCGTCGCGCGGCAGTCCGCCGCCGCGAAGGGCCGGCCCTACGACGAGGACGCGGACGCGGCGATCCGGGCCATGGTGGAGCAGCAGATCGAGGCGGAGTCGCTGCCGGTGTTCCTCTCCGGGCGGCTCTACGACGACGGGGTGATCGACCCGCGCGACACCCGGACGGTGCTCGGGCTCTGCCTCTCCGCGGTCCACAACGCGCCGGTCGAGGGCGCGTCCGGCTATGGCGTCTTCCGGATGTGAGAGGGAACAACGTGCTGATCACCCACCTGCTGGTGGCCAACCGCGGCGAGATCGCCCGCCGGATCCTGCACACGTGCCGGGAGTTGGGCATCGCCACCACGGCCGTGTACGCCGACCCGGACGCCGACGCCCCGCACGTCCGCGAGGCCGACACCGCCGTCCGGCTGCCCGGTGCGGCGCCCGCCGACACCTACCTGCGCGGCGACCTCCTGATCGCCGCCGCGCTCGCGGCCGGCGCCGATGCCGTCCACCCCGGGTACGGGTTCCTCTCGGAGGACGCCGGTTTCGCGCGGGCCGTGCTGGACGCGGGCCTCGTCTGGGTCGGTCCCGGGCCGGAGGCGATCGCCGCGATGGGCTCCAAGACGGCCGCCAAGCGGCTGATGACGAAGGCCGGTGTGCCCGTCCTGGACGCCTTGGCCGAGCCGGTCGAGGCCGACCTGCCGCTGCTGGTCAAGGCGGCCGCCGGCGGCGGCGGGCGCGGTATGCGGGTGGTACGCCGACTGGCCGACCTGGAGAGCGAGTTGGCGTCGGCCAGGGTGGAGGCGGCGAGGGCCTTCGGCTCCGACGAGGTGTTCTGCGAGCGCTACCTGCCCGCCGGCCGGCACGTCGAGGTGCAGGTGCTCGCCGACGCGCACGGGACGGTATGGGCGGTGGGCGACCGTGACTGCTCGTTGCAGCGGCGGCATCAGAAGGTCGTCGAGGAGGCGCCCGCGCCCGGCCTCGACCCGGCGGTGCGCGCCGCCCTGCGCGAAGCCGCCGTCGCCGCCGCCCGGGCCACCGGGTACGTCGGCGCGGGGACGGCGGAGTTCCTGCTCGCGCCGGACGGGCGGTTCTACTTCCTGGAGATGAACACCCGTCTCCAGGTGGAGCATCCGGTCACCGAAGCCGTCACCGGCCTCGACCTGGTCGCCCTCCAGCTCACCGTCGCCGAGGGCGGGAGGCTCACCGGGCCCGCGCCGGAGACGGTCGGCTGCGCGATCGAGGCCCGCCTCTACGCGGAGGACCCGGACCACGCCTGGCGGCCCTCCACCGGCGTCCTGCACCGTTTCGGGATCCCGCTCCCGCACACCGAGTTCACCGGGCGCGGGCTACGGCTGGACTCCGGCGTCGCCGACGGCGGCGAGATCACAGCGCACTACGACGCGATGCTGGCGAAGGTGATCGCCTGGGGGCCGACCCGGTCGGCCGCCGCCCGGCGGCTGGCGGACGCGCTCGCCCGGGCCCGCATCCACGGGCCCGTCACCAACCGGGAGTTGCTGGTGCGCGCGCTCCGGCACCCGGAGTTCCTGGCGGGGCGCCTGCACACCGCCTTCCTGACCGAGCACGCGGCCGAGCTCGTCGCGCCGGGCGCCCCGGCCCCCGGCGGCGCCCGCGGCGCCGCCCCCGACGGTGCTGACCGGGCCCTCGCCGCCCTCGCCGCCCTCGCCGCCGCGCTCGCCGACGCGGCGGGCCGCCGGACCGCACTGCCGTCGGGCTGGCGCAACCTCCCCTCCCAGCCACAGGTGAAGCGCTACCGGACCGCCGACGGCGTCGAGACGGAGGTCCGCTACCGGCTCACCCGCGACGGCCTGCGGGCCGAGGGCCACCCGGACACGGTCCTGGTCGACTCCGCGCCGGAGCGCGTCACGCTGCGGACCGGCCCGCTCCGCCGGACCTTCGACGTCACCCGCCACGGCGACCGCGTGTACGTCGACACACCGTCCGGCACCACGGTGCTCACCGTGTCGGACCGCTTCCCCGACCCCGCCGCGCGGACCGACCCGGGCGCGCTGCTCGCCCCGATGCCCGGCACCGTCGTCCGCACCGTCGCCGCCGTCGGCGACACCGTCACCGCCGGGCAGCCGCTGCTCTGGCTGGAGGCGATGAAGATGGAGCACCGCGTCACCGCTCCCACCGACGGCGTCCTCGCCGAGCTCCGGGCCGCCCCGGGCCAGCAGGTGGAACTCGGCACCCTGCTCGCCGTCGTGCAGCCCGCCACCTGAGCACCGCGCGCCCGGAACGGCCGAGCCGGGCCCCGGCCCCGGCTCCCGCCCCCGCCCCCGCTCCCGTACCGAGAGCCCCCGCCCCCGCCCGGAAGGACCAGACCATGTCCGCACCGCGCACCACCGCCCCCGGCAGCCCGCTCGTCGAGAGCCCCGAACGCCAGGCGCTGCGCCGCGCCGTCGCCGACCTCGGCGCCCGTTACGGCTCCGCCTACTACCTGGCCAGGGCCCGCGCCGGCGAGCCCGTCGACGAGCTCTGGGCCGATGCCGGGAAGGCCGGCTATCTCGGGGTGAACCTCCCCGCCGAGTACGGCGGTGGTGGCGGCGGGATCACCGACCTCGCCATCGTCCTGGAGGAACTCGGCACCGCCGGGTGCCCGCTGCTGCTCCTGATCGTCTCCCCGGCGATCTGCGGCACGGTCGTGGCCCGTTTCGGCACCGAGGAGCAGAAGCGGCACTGGCTGCCCGGACTGGCCGACGGCAGCCGGCGGATGGCCTTCGGCATCACCGAGCCGGACGCCGGCTCCAACACGCACCGGATCTCCACCGTCGCGCGCCGCGACGGCGGGGACTGGCTGCTGACCGGCCGCAAGGTGTTCGTCTCCGGCATCGACCACTCCGACGCCGTCCTGTTCGTCGCCCGCACCGAGGACGCCCGCACCGGGCGGCTCAAGCCCGCCCTGTTCGTCGTGCCGCGCGGGACCCCGGGCTTCGAGTTCCGGCCGATCCCGATGGAACTGGTCTCCCCCGAACGCCAGTTCCAGGTGTTCCTGGACGAGGTCCGGCTGCCCGCCGACGCCCTGGTCGGGGACGAGGACGCGGGGCTGCTCCAGCTCTTCGCGGGCCTCAACCCCGAGCGGATCATGACCGCCGCGTTCTCCCTCGGTCTGGCCCGCCAGGCGCTCGGCAAGGCCGTCGAGTACGCGAAGACCCGCACCGTCTGGTCGACCCCGATCGGCGCGCACCAGGGCCTGGCGCACCCGCTCGCCCGGTGCGCGGTGGAGATCGAGCTGGCGCGGCTGATGACCCAGAAGGCGGGTCTGCTCTACGACGCGGGCGACGACCGGGCCGCAGGCGAGGCCGCCAACATGGCGAAGTACGCGGCGGGGGAGGCGGCCGCCCGGACGGTCGACCAGGCCGTTCAGACCCTCGGCGGCAACGGTCTCACCCAGGAGTACGGCCTCGGGGCCCTGCTCGCCGCGACCAGGGTCGGCCGGGTCGCCCCGGTCAGCCGCGAGATGGTGCTCAACTACGTGGCCCAGCACACGCTCGGGCTGCCCAGGTCCTACTAGGCGGGCCGGACCGGTCCCGTCCGGAACCGGTCCGGCCCCGCCCCGAGGACTCCCTGCCGCCCCACCGCGCCGAGCCCTCGAACGGATCGTCGCATCATCGTTCTGGCATCTGACCGTCTCCGGAGGCGTCCGGCCCTCCGACCTCGGTGTTCGCGGACCGCGCCCCTTCTTGCGCCCCGCGCGCTCCGCCAAACGTTCGTCACTACGACGCACCGCCCGGCCACTGTCCGTATGCTCCTGTGCGCACCGTGCGGCCGGTCGTCCAGGACCTCCCGCCGGCCACCCCGCCCCGCGCCAATTTCCGCACAGGAGGCACTCCTTGGTGTTCCACAGCGAGTTCCCGGACGTCGGCATCGTCGACCTGCCCCTGCACGAGGCCGTCCTGGGCGGCGCCGAACGCCACGGTGACCGGCCCGCCCTGGTCGACGGCGTCACCGGCGAGACGGTCACCCACGCCCAGCTCGGCCGTGCCGTCCGCCGGGTCGCGGCCGGACTGGCCGAGGCGGGCGTCCGCCAGGGCGACGTGGTGGCCCTGTTCAGTCCCAACTCCATCGGCTACCCGATGGCCTGCTACGGCGCCGGTCGGGCCGGCGCCACCGTCACCACCGTCTCCTCCTTCGCCACCCCCGGCGACCTCGCCGGCCAGCTGGCCGACAGCGGCGCCCGCTGGCTGATCACCGTCTCGGCGTTCCTGCCCACCGCCCGGGCCGCCGCCGAGAAGCTCGCCGCAGAAGGACGGCCGCTCGCCGAGATCATCGTCCTGGACGGCGTCCCGGGCCACCGCTCGCTCGCCGACCTGCTCGCCGCCACCGGCCCCGCACCCGAGATCGACCTCGACCCGGCGACCGACATCGCCGTCCTGCCGTACTCCAGCGGCACCACCGGGATGCCCAAGGGGGTGATGCTCACCCACCGCTCGATCGCCACCAACCTCGCCCAGACCGACGCCCTCTACCGCCCCGCAGAGGGCGAACGGGTGCTCGCCGTCCTCCCCTTCTTCCACATCTACGGCCTCGCCGCCCTGCTCAACCAGCCGCTGCGCTGCGGTGCCACCGTCGTCGTGCTGCCCCGCTTCGACCTGGAACAGTTCTGCCGCACCATCGAGGAGCAGCGCGTCCAGGCCCTGATCGTGGCCCCGCCGATCGCCCTCGCCCTGGCCCGGCACCCGGTGGTCGACCGCTACGACCTGTCCTCGGTCGAGTACCTGCTCTGCGCGGCGGCCCCGCTGGACGGCGATCTCGCCGAGTCCTGCGCCCGCCGCCTCGGCCTGCCGCACATCCTCCAGGGCTACGGCATGACCGAGCTCTCCCCGGTCAGCCACCTGGTCTCCCCCTCCGAGACCGACCCGCCGCCGGGCTCGGTCGGCCGGATGGTCCCCTCCACCGAGCTGCGCGTCGCCGCCCTCGACGGCAGCGACCCGGACCTCGGCCCCGGTGAACGCGGCGAGCTGCTGATCCGCGGCCCCCAGGTGATGAAGGGCTACCTCGGCCGCGCGTCCGAGACCGCCGCCACCGTCGACGCCGACGGCTGGCTGCACACCGGGGACGTCGGCTTCGTCGACGACCGCGGCTACCTGCACATCGTCGACCGGGTGAAGGAGCTGATCAAGTACAAGGGGTACCAGGTCGCCCCCGCCGAACTGGAGGCGCTGCTGCTCAGCCACCCGCAGATCGCCGACGCGGCGGTGATCGGCGTGCGGAACGCCGAGGGCACCGAGTGCCCCAAGGCCTTCGTGGTGCGGGCCCCGGGCAGCGCGCTCACCGAGGAGGAGGTCGCGGCCTTCGTGGCCGGGCAGGTCGCCCCGTACAAGAAGGTCCGCGTGGTCGAGTTCCTGGAGGTCGTCCCCAAGTCCCCGGCCGGCAAGATCCTGCGCCGGGAGCTGCGGGCCCGGGAGGCCGCCCGCTGACGGGCACCCGCCGCGTCGCCGAACGACCCGGGGCGTCACCGGCCGCACCGCGCGGGCCGTGGTCTGGCAGGATCTGGCGCACCCCCCGGCCCCGGGCCGGTCGCCGTCCCCGGCCCCGCCCGCCGGCCCTCGCACGAACGGAACCGCCACCGCAGATGACCACGCACCCCGCCGCCCGCGCCCCCCAGCAGGACCGCAGCCGTGCCACCCGGGCGCGGCTGCTGGCGGCGGCCGTCGACTGCCTCGCCGAGCTCGGCTGGAACGGCTCCACCGTCGCCGTCGTCGCCGAGCGGGCCGGCGTCTCCCGGGGCGCGGCCCAGCACCACTTCCCGACCCGCGAGGACCTCTTCACCGCGGCGGTCGAGCACGTCACCGCCGAGCGGCTGGCCGCCGTCCGGGCCCACGCGGACGAGCTGCCGGCCGCGGGCCCGGCGCGCACCGAGGCCGTCGTCGGCATGATCGTCCGCCTCTACACCGGCCCGCTGTTCCGCGCGGCCCTCCACCTGTGGGTCGCCGCCGCCACCGAGGAGTCGCTGCGCGACCGGATCATCGGCCTGGAGGGACACGTCGGACGCGAGGCCCACCGGGCCGCCGTCGAGTTCCTCGGGGCCGACGAAAGCGTTCCCGGTGTTCGCGAGACGGTGCAGGCCACCCTCGACATGGCACGCGGTCTCGGCCTGGCGAACCTGCTCACCGACGACAGTGCACGACGATCCGGAGTGATCCGGCAGTGGGCGGGCGTTCTTGAGGGTACGCTGCGGCCGGTACGCCCATGACGCCCGTACACCTGAACGACCGGCCGACCCTTCACCAAGGGGTCGCCGGGCGGCCGATGTCCGTGCAGTCTGGAGAAGAACCCCGGCCGGCACGGACCGCGAGGCCCCGCCCGGCCGGGCACGAGCCGAACCGGGGTGCTGCCTGATCATGCGGAGACACGAGTGGGACGCGACCGACGCCGCCGGCCCCGATCCGGGCGGCACCTCCGCACGTCTGGACGGCCATCGGCTCGTTCCGCTCGCCACCGCCCTGCTCCAGGACGACGGTCTGATCCTCCACTGGAGCGAGGACGCCGAGGCACTGCTCGGCTACCCCGCCGACGAGGCCGTCGGCAGCTACGCGGCCCAGCTGCTCACCGCCTCGGACGACCGCCCCGAAGTGCTGGAACTCTTCGAACGCATCATGGGCGGCAAGGGCTGGTCGGGCGTCTTCCCCGTCCGCCACCGCGACGGTCACACCGTCGAGCTGGAGTTCCGCACCTACCCGATCTCCGGCCCCGGCGGCACCCTGCTGCTGCTCGCCACCGCCTCCGACACCGTCGCCCTGCACCGCGTCGAGGCGGACCTCGCCGTCCTCGACGGCATCTTCGGCCAGTCCCCGATCGGGATGGCCGTCTACGACACCGACCTGCGCTACGTTCGGCTGAACGAGTCGCTGGCCCGGATGAACGGCGTCCCCGTCGCCGCCCACCTCGGCCGCCGGATCAGCAGCGTGCTGCCCGGCATCAACAGCGCCGAGATAGAACAGACCATGCGCCAGGTGCTCGCCACCGGCCGCCCCGTCGTCGACGCCCGCTCGCACGGCCGCGTTCCCGGGGACCCGCGCCGCGACCGCGCCTGGTCCGCCTCCTACTTCCGGCTGGAGGACTCCACCGGCCGGGTCTTCGGCGTCTGTTCGTCGATCATCGACGTCACCGAGCGCTTCCAGGCCGAGGCCCGCGCCGCCCGCGCGCAGGAACGTCTCTCCACCATCGCCGAGGCCACCGCCCGGATCGGCACCACCCTCGACCTCCAGCGCACCGCCGAGGAACTGATCGAGGCGGTCGTCCCGCGGTTCGCCGACTTCGCCACCGTGGACCTGCTCGAAACGGTGCTGCGCGGCTCCGAGCCCACCGCCATCCCGGAGGACCGCTCCGTCCAGCTGCGCGCCGTCGCCGTCGGCGAGTCCTACGAGTCCGGACTGGTCCACGCCGTCGACACCATCGGCGAGGTCTCCGAGTACGCCCCCGGCCGCAGCTACACCCAGTGCCTGCGCAGCGGCCGCCCGCTGCTGCGCGCCCACGTCGACGAGGAGGTGCTGCGCGGGCTGGTCGCCTCCGAGGACCGCGTCGCCCCCGGCATCGAGGCGGGCATCCACTCGTACCTGATGCTCCCGCTCACCGCGCGGGGCATGGTGCTGGGCGGCGCCGAGTTCATCCGCATGCGCAACCCCGAACCGTTCACCGCCGCGGACGTCGCGCTCGCCGAGGAGCTGATCGCCCGCACCGCCCTCGCCATCGACAACGCCCGGCTCTACCGGCGCGAGCGCGAGACCGCGCTCACCCTCCAGCGCAGCCTGCTGCCCCAGGAGATCCACCGGACCCTGGGTCTGGAGATCGCCTACCGCTACCTGCCCTCCAGCGTCACCAGCGAGGTCGGCGGCGACTGGTTCGACGTCGTGCCGCTCTCCTGCGGGCGGGTCGCCCTGGTCGTCGGCGACGTCATGGGCCACGGCATCCGGGCCGCCGCCACCATGGGCCAGCTGCGCACCGTCGCCCGCACCCTCGCCACCCTGGACATGCCGCCCGAGCAGGTGCTCACCCGGCTGGACGAGACCGCCTCCGGCATCGGTGAGGGCCAGTTCGCCACCTGTATCTGCGCCGTCTACGACCCCCTGGAGCGCACCGTCCAGGTCGCCTCGGCGGGCCACCTGCCGCCCGTCTGGGTGGCCCCCGACGGCACCGCCCGCCGGGTGGAGGTGCCGCCGGGCGTCCCGCTCGGGGTCGGCGGCGTGGCCTTCGAATCCGTCGGGTTCAGCCTCCCGGAGGGCGCCATGGTCGCCCTCTACACCGACGGCCTGGTCGAACGCCGAGGCCGCGACCTCGACGAGGGCATCGACCTGTTCGCCCGCACCCTCTCCGGCCCCGGACGCACCCTGGAGGAGAGCTGCGACGCCGTCCTCGGCGCGCTGGTCACCGACGGCACCGACGACGACATCGCGATGATCATGGCCCGGGTGCTGCCGCTGCCCGCGGACCGGGTCGCCACCCTGCCGCTCACCGGCGGCGGGAGGCTCCCCGGCATGGCCCGCCGCTTCACCCGCAGCACGCTCGACGGCTGGGGCCTGTCCGGCCTCTCCGACTACGCCGAGCTGCTGGTCAGCGAGCTGGTCACGAACGCCCTGCTGCACGCCGACGCCCCGCGCCGGCTCCGGCTCTTCCGCGACCGGGTGCTCACCCTGGAGGTCGCGGACGCCGGCGGCCAGACGCCCCAGCTGCGCCCCTTCGCCGAGCAGGACGAGGGCGGGCGCGGCATGTTCCTGGTCAGCGAACTCGCCCAGCGCTGGGGGAGCCGGCTGACCCGCGACGGCAAGGTGGTCTGGGCGGAGCTGGAGCTCCCCTTCGGCGCGGTGTGACGCCGCCGGGCCTGCCCGAAAGCGTCCGTCCGGCGCGAACCGTCGGGACCGGCACACGACGGGGCCCGGTCCGATCGACGATCGGACCGGGCCCCGCGCGCCCGTGACTACACCCCGGCCTTCTCCGGCGTCCGCTCCTCCTTCGGCTCCTGCTGCGGGGCCGCGTCGGGCAGCTTCCGCAGCAGCCGCCAGGCCAGCAGGGCCGCGCCCAGCAGCAGCACGCCCGCCAGGATCGCCGCGACGTTCAGCCCGTGGACGAAGGCGTCCCGGGCACTGGCCAGCAGCGGAGCGGCCAGCGCCTCCGGCAGTCCGTGCGCGGCCTCGACCGCGCCGCCCAGCGACTCACCGGCCTGCGCCGCCGCCGACCCGGCCTCGGCGGGGACGACCAGCCGGCCCACGTACAGTGCGCCGACCACCGAGCCGACCAGCGCGATGCCGAGCGCGGTGCCCAGCTCGTACGCCGTCTCGGAGACCGCGGACGCGGCGCCGGCCTTGTCGGCGGGCGCGGCACCCAGCACCAGGTCGGCGCCGAGCGTGTAGACCACGCCCTCGGCCGTGCCGACCAGGAGGAAGGCGGCGGCCAGCACCAGGTAGGTGGTGTCCTGCTGGATCCAGCCGAGGATGCCGATCCCGACGCCCATCGTCAGCAGTCCGGCGGTCAGCGCCGTGCGGGCACCCGTGCGGCGGACCAGCCGCGCGGTCAGCAGGCCGCCGACCACCGCGCCGGCGAAGGCCGGCAGCTCGGCCAGGCCGGCCTTCAGCGGCGGGTAGCCGCGTACCAGCTGCAGGTACTGCGAGGTCACGAAGACCACGCCGGAGAGCCCGATCAGCGCGGTCAGCGACGCGAGGACGGCGGCGGTGAAGCGACGGTCGGTGAAGAGCCGGACGTCCAGCAGCGGGGTCTCCAGCCGCAGCTGGCGGCGGACGAAGACGGTCAGCGCCGCCGCGCCCAGGACGGCCGCGACCGGCACGTCCCAGCGGACGAGGCCGTGGGCGGCGGCCTCCTTGATCGCGTAGACCACGCCGATCACACCGGTGAGGGAGAGCAGCACGCTCAGCACGTCCCAGCGGCCGGGCTTCGGGTCCTTCGACTCGGGCAGCAGCCAGGCACCGAGCACCAGCAGCAGGAGCAGCACCGGGATGTTGAGCAGGAAGACCGAGCCCCACCAGAAGTGCTCCAGCAGCACCCCGCCGACCACCGGGCCGAGCGCGGCGCCGGCGGTGGCCGCCGCGCCCCAGATGCCGATCGCGGTGGCCCGCTCCCGGTCGTCCGGGAAGAGCGAGCGGATCAGCGAGAGCGTGGACGGCATGACGGTCGCCCCGGCGACGCCGAGCAGCGCGCGGGCGACGATCAGCCAGCCGGCGGTGGGGGCGTAGGCGGCGAGCAGCGAGGCGGCGCCGAACGCGGCGGAGCCGGCCAGCAGCAGCTTCTTGCGGCCGATCCGGTCACTGAGCGCGCCCATCGAGACCAGCAGGCCGGCCAGGACGAAGGAGTAGGCGTCGCCGATCCAGAGCAGCTGGGTGCCGCTGGGCCGCAGGGTCTCGCTGATCGAGGGGATGGCCAGGGAGAGGACGGTCGCGTCGACGGCGACCAGGGTGACGGCCAGGACGAGGACGGCGAGGCCGGTCCAGCGCTGGCGGGGGCGGAGGTGGACGGTGCTGCTCATGGGTATCGGTGTCCGGTTTCCGGTCCGAGGTGCGTGGATGGTGGAGATCAGTGCGGCTGCGGGTGGGGCTGCGGCCGGGAGCTGCGCAGCGCGCCGCCGAGGAACAGTTCGGCCAGCGAGAACGCGGCGTCGCGCGGGGCGAGCCGGCCGTCCTGGATGGCCCAGCCGATGCCGGCCACCAGGTCGAAGAAGGCCTCGCTCAGCCAGGCCGCCGAGAGTTCGATCCGGAAGGCGCCCTGCTGCTGCCCGCGCAGGAAGAGTGCGTGCATCCGGTCGATCTGGGAGTCCCAGAGGTCGTTGATGTCGGCGTCGTCGTAGAGCTGGTTCTCGCCGGCCAGGAACGCGCAGAGCGCGGCGTCCGGGACGACCGCGTCGACCAGGCGGCGCAGCGCGGCGTGGGCGTCGCCCTCCTCGACGGCCGCGGTGTCGAGCGCGGCGCCGAACCGGCGGAGCCCGAGCAGGCCGACCTCGCGGATCAGCGCGTCACGGCCCGGGAAGAGCCGGTGCAGGGTGGCGCGGCTGATGCCCGCGGCGCGGGCGATCTCGTCGAGGTGGGCGGTCGGGCGGCGGGAGAGCACGCCGACAGCGGCTTCGAGGACGGAGTCACGATCGGTGGCCATGGAGCGAGTGTACGCTGAATGAGACATGGATGTCTCAAAATTAATTCTGGTGACGCAGATGAGGCGAGAGTCGATGGGCGGCGGGCAGCAAAAAACCGGGGACGGCACCTGCCGTCCCCGGTCGCGGGCTTCCGCGGTCAGCTCTGGTTGTAGAACCCGGTCTCGTCCAGGGGTCGGTCGATGACCATCACCTCGACGTCCGCCGGGGTCAGCAGGAACACCCGGCGGGCGATCCGCTCGATGCCGCCACGGGTGCCGAAGATCAGACCGGAGGCGAAGTCGACCATGCGCTTGGCCTCGGCCTCGTCCATCTCGGTGAGGTCCATGACCACCGGGATGCTGGCCCGGATGTGCTCGCCGACCGTGCGGGCTGCCTCGAATCCGGTCGGCCGCAGGGAGACGATCTTGGTGGGGGCTGGGGAGGACTGCACCGTCTCCTGCTCGACCCACTCGTCGTCGTACACCGCGGCCGGGTAGTTCCCGGAGGGCATCAGCCACCCGTTGTGGTGCTCGTCGCGAAGTGCTCCCATGCCGCGCCTCCCTGCCTCGTTCCGTACAGGTCCCCCGGGTGCGCGTGTCCTTTTGACACGTCATCCACTCGTCGGAACTGTCCGAGTATCGCACTGATCACCGGTACCGTGCCCGCTCGCGACCCCCGTACGAGTCGTGCCGCGCCGGAAGCCCGGGCGGACCCGGACACCTCTTGCGACGCTGGTGCGCGACGTACGGTTGCGCGCGTAGACCATATCGGTCGCGGTCACCGCGCAATTGACCTTCTGTCAACAATGCGGGAACGATTTCACACACGTCCGACAGTGACCCCCGGCCGGCCGAGCGGATCGGCGGGTCCGACGCGCCCGGCGCACCGGGTCGGGCGCCGGGCGCTCAGGCCGCGGTCGAGCGCCGCCGGGCGGCGGCCCGCCACAGCGAGACCAGACTCACCAGGCAGAGCACCCCGATGGCCCCGGCCGACAGCAGGAACGCCGTCGACCCGGGCTCGCGCGCGGTGGCCGCGGCCGTGACGTAGACCGCCGTCAACGGCGTCACCCCCAGCGCCGTCGCGGTGACGAAGGGGGCGAACGGCACCCCGGAGAAGGCGGCGCCGTAGTTGCCCGCCTGGAACGGCAGCCCGGGCAGCAACCGCAGCAGGAAGACGCTGCGGAAGCCCTGCTCGGTGAAGCGGCGGTCCAGGGAGAGCAGCAGCCGCCCGCGCAGGTAGGGGCGGAGCGCGTCCCGCCCGAGCCGGCGGGCCAGGACGAACGCCATTGCCGCGCCGAGCGTGGTGCCGAGGACGGCCAGCACCACGCCCTGCTGCACGCCCAGCAGCAGCCCCGCGGCCGCGTTGAGCGCCGGCCGGGGGAAGAACGCCACCGTGCCCAGTGCGTAGACCGCGACGAACACGGGAGCCAGCGGCACGCCGGGCGGGAGCCCGCCGTCGAGCAGCGCCGTCGGGCTCCACAGCAGGAGCGAGCCGGCCGCGGCACCGAGGATCGCCAGGAGCGCCGCGAACCGGACCCGGACCGCGCGCGGCAGACGCCCCGCGGGCGCGGGAACCGTCGGTGAGGACACCGTCGGCGAGGCGTCCGTCGGCGAGGCGTCCGCCGGCACGGGGCCGGTCTCTGCCGGTACGGGCGGCGTCGGGGGTGTCACGGCTGCGGGCACGCCCCCGAGCCTAACCGCGGACGTCACCGGTCCGGGAGGCGGGACCGTCCGTGCCCGCGCGCGTGCTCAGAGTCGGACGGGCGGCCGGAGGCCGGTCCACAGCTGGTTGAGTCCCCCGTTGGCGCCCCACTGGATCACCGGGGCGCCGTCGCTCGCGTCGTACCCGGCCACGTCGAGCACCAGGCCGTTGCCGTTGCCGACGGTGCCGACCGGGTCGCTGTTGACCCCGGGGACGTACCAGCGCTGGCTGCCCGACGCCGGTCGCGGTGCGCAGTGCGACTGGACGGGCCGTTCGCCCCAGACGGTGCTGCCGCCGGGGACGTCGAGGCACAGCCCGCTGTTCCGGTTGACCAGGAACCCGTTGCTGTTGGCCGCCCACTGCTGGTTGGCCCCGCCCGTGCAGGTCCACTGGCGGACGGGCGCACCCGCGTCCCTGCGCCAGTCGGAGACCTCCAGGCACTTGCCGGT